>JAFRSR010000200.1 GCA_017427485.1 Kiritimatiellia bacterium | reverse complement strand
TGCTGGCCTTCACGTCGAACGCTCCCATGAAGCTCGCGTGAAGATGAACCGTGTAGATCTGATCGTCTTCGTCGGCCTCGGCATCGCCCACGCACTCGCTGACGCACACGGCGAAGGTGCGTCCGTCCTTTCCGTCCACCCAGACGGTCTGCCCGTCCGTGTCGAACTTCGCGTCCGCGCCCTTGAGGGCGTCGGTTATGATTTTCAGTATCTTGTCTTGCATTGTCGTTTTCCTTTTCGGGTTGTTGAAAAGCCCGCCCCCGCTCGGGGGGCGGGCGGTTTCGGTCAGGCCTCCTCGGTCGCGGTCTTGGCGTTCTTGAGGACGCGGATCTGGAAGGCGAGGTGCCGAAGCTCAAGCGCAATCGCGTCGAGCTCGGCGGGCTTCCAAATCACCGCCTTCTTGTTGGCGGCGAGCTTGTTGATGAGGATGCTCGCCCGCGCACCCTTCTTGGCGAGGGCGTCCTTGATCCTCTCGCGGAGCTTCTGCTGTCCCGCCTTGACCTTGACCATTCTGATCTTCATCGTTGTTTTCCTTTCCTTGTTTTCCTTGCGTGGGTCCTACCCGCGCTTTGTTTTTTTCTGACCGTATGATGCCGTACCCTGCGGATAATAGCAACGGGGTATTTCGATATATTTTCATTATTTTTTTACACTAAAATATCGCTTATAATCAAGAAGGCGGAAAGCGAAGCCAACGCCGGCGGCGAGCATCCCGGAAACGAAAAAAGCCCTCCCCGCGTCATTCGCGGAGAGGGCGTTTCCGAGAGCGGATCGACCAGCCGGGATCAGATGCCGAGGTCGTTGAGGCGACGGCGGAGCGCCAGCTCCTGTGCGTCGGAGAGGCCGACCGACCGGCCTTCATTGTCGTGGCCGCACACGAACGCGTCGCCGACGATGCAATCGCCGTGCATGGCGATTCCCGAAAGCACCGTCGCCTTCGGGTTGTAGGAGAGGCCGTTGAGCTTGCCCTCCTCGTTGAGGAAGAGGTCGAGGCCGCCGAGGCCGTGGCCGTGGAGGCACCACCTCTCAAACCATCCGCCGACCATTGATTGCATCGTCTCAAGCGGTAGGCTTCCATCGGATTCGGTTTCGACCTCAGCAAAAGTCCACTCGCCTCTCGCGGGGATCTTCAGAATCTTCGTCTTTGCCATTTTTATTTCCTTTCGGTTGCATCCCGCCCTCGGCGTTTCCGCCGAGGCGCGGGACGGGGTTTCGTCAGTCGAGGATCGCCACGAGACCCGTGAGGAATCCGTCGGCGGTCTGCGCCGCCGCCAGCGTTCCGGAGAACGCTCCGCGCAACTGGAACACCCCGTTGCGGTTTCCCTCCTTCGCAAGGCGGAACGCCATCGCGTTCACCTCGCGGAGGGTTTCGGACACCTTGCCGACCTTGTCGGCCATCTTGTTGATTTCTTTCTGCGTGATTTCCATCTTGTTTTTCCTTTCGGGTTTGCCGCGCCCCCGGTCGGAGGGCGCGGCGTTCTCGTTCAGTCCTCGTACTCTTCTTCCTCTTCCACATCGCGGTCGAGGTCATCGTCGATGAAGTCCATCCGCGAATCCTCGGCGTTGGGTGTCGTCTCCAGCTCGGGGCGAGCCTTGATGAAGGCGTACATCTCATCGACGAGGCGGTCGGTGAACTCGGTGTACTTCTCGTCGTTGAGGCATCCGTTCCAGACCTCGGCGGGGAATTCCGAGCCGCGAATCTTCTCAAGGAACCTCGCGGTGCCGTTGCAGGTTTCCTTTCCGTAGCCGACGTTGATCTTGTCGCCGTCGTTGTACCAGCGGTACCAGATGCGGTCGACGGCGCGGATGATTTCGCCCGCCACCGTCTCGGCCTTGCCGGAGACCGGCATCAGCCGATCCTCCATCGCCGCCCATTCGTTTTTCTGCTCTTCCGTCATTTTCGTTTTTCCTTTCTTGTTGTTCGCGGTGGACCATCCGCCGCTTTGTTTTTCTGGAACACATGATGCCGTAATACGCCAGGGATAGCAACGGCCCATCCGAAGATTTATGAAGATTTTTTCGAGGCGGAAAAAGCCGCCGCAGAATGGCGTTCTGCGGCGGCGGCCATGCCTACTCCATGTCGTTGCAGGAGAGGCCGTTGAGGTGCATCTCGGCATCCGTGTTCGCGTCAAGCTCGACCACGCAAGCCCAGCGGAAACAGGCCTTCAGCTCGTCCTTCCAGTCGCGGATCAGCGTCGGAACCATGCGGCATCCGTCCGAGCCGTCGCTCTTCATGACGGTCTTCGGCTCGTGCGGGGCGCGGCTTATCTCGCGTTCTCTCGCTCCCCGATATGCCCAGCCCGCCCGCCAGAAGATCCGCTTCGCGGGATGCGCCTCAAGGTCTGCGACCACTGCATCGAAACTTACTGTATTCATTTTCGTTTTCCTTTCGGTTGTGTCCCGGCCTCGGCGAAACCGCCGAGGCGCAGGACACCGCTGTTCATCCAAGCACCACCTTCATCTCCTCCGGAGCGAGCTTGATGCAAATCTTCTCAAGCTCGCCGAAGAGTCCGTCGCCGCCTCTCTTGTGATAGGCGTCGAAGAACTCCGGGCCGAACTCGGAAGCGACGCCCATGATGGCGTCGAAGGCATCGGCGAGGTGCTGGCGCTCCGTTGCCGTCAGGTTTATTCCGTTTGCTTTTGGCATTTTCGTTTTCCTTTCCTGTTGTTCGCGGCGGACCATCCGCCGCTTTGTTTTTCTGGGACACATGATGCCGTAATACGCCGGGGATAGCCAGAGGGCACGCGAAAATAAATTATTATTTTCCCGCTTGATATTCCGACTGCTATTACGGCATACTGTCGGACGATGGGATAGGGTCTCGATTCGCGGCCCCCGCGAGGCCGGCGTAAACGAAAAAGGCGGTCACGCCGCTCCGAAGAACGACGTGACCGCCTTTCGCTATTTCGCGTCCTTGCAGGCATCGCACTTGCCGCAGTTCGCATCCTCGTTGCAGTCGCTCCCGCAGCCGCCGCTGGCATCGGGGAGAGAGCAACCGGTGCATCCACCTTGGGAGGCGGACGCAGGAACCGCGTTCGTGGCCGCACCTCCGCCGGCGGCGAGGTCGTCCATGATTCCCTCGTAGGCGAGCTGGGCGAGCGCATGGAGGCGGATCGCCTGCGAGGGGGACAGCTTTCCCTCCGCGACGAGCGACTCGATCTTGTTGGAGACCGCCTCGCGCCCGCCGAGGTCGTAGGCGGTCTGGATGACCGTGGCGATGCTCTGCCTGCGCGAACCTCCGCCAAGGGACGAGCAGCCGATGATGGCCGCCACGGCGATTGCCGCGATTGCCACGGCGACGATTGCCTTGCACACGGTGCGAGGCGTGTTGATCTTTCCGTTCATTGTGGATTTCTCCTGTTCTGGTTTTTGGGTTTACGCATCGCGCCGGTCACTTGCCGACGCTGATGAGACTGATGCTTTTCGAGTCGCTCCAGTCCGGAGCTCCCGTCTTTATCACCTCGGACTTCACCGCCCCGACGGTCAAGCCGTCTTCGCGCTTGAGCGCGGTCGTTTCCGTAGGTTCGTAATAGTGCCGCTCGGTGATCGTCTGCGACGCGCAGCCGGAGAGGACGGTGGCGAGAACGCCGCCGCACAGGACAGGGACAAGCCGCCTCATGCCTCACCTCCTTCCTGCCGAGCCTCGTAGGGCGCGCGCCACGCCGACCAGCCGAAACGCTGGCAGATGCGCGCGAACTTCCAGGCGTCCCACATGACCTTGTAGCGGCGCGGCCTCCACCACCCGTAGGCGGCGCAGGCGACCTTGATTCCGTTCCTGCGGAAGCGGGCGTTGCTCTCCGCGAACGACTCCTCCGAGCCGTCCGAGTCGCTCCATTCGACGTCGTGGATGAACGCCACGGGCGCGAGGGACGGATGCAGTGCGTCGAGGGCTGCGCGGAGCCATTGCGGGAACGCCTCCGGCCCGATGCCGTTGAATATCCCCGCAAGCTCTTCGTCCGTGCGGCCGGCGAGTATTTCCCGTCCTTCAAGGCCGAACTCCTCGCAGAGCCGCCTGAGCCTCTTGATTTCGTCGATGCCTGCCATCGCCGTCACTCCTCGTAGATGCATTTCGACAGGATCGCCTCGGCCTGCTCGTCCGTCATGCGGGCGTAGCCCTTGATGGCGGCGAGGGCCTCGATGAATAGCGGGTTGTCCTCGCGGAAGTTCTGCGCCGCCACGTAGAAGTCGTAGTACCCCCGCTCCTCGATCCACGTCTTGACGAGAACCCACTTGTCGGCCTCCTTCAAGGCGGCGACGAGCTTGAGCTTCGAGAAGACGCGGGCGCCGCCCGACGGTGTCTCGCCGGCCACGACCTTGTACACGCAGGTGAGCGTGTCCTCGCTTTCCTGCCAGCCCGACACCTCGATGCGGTGTCCCGCCTCGACCGTGGGCTTCACGTCCACGACCTTCTTCCATCCCGCCGCGAGGTAGCTCGCCTCGCTGGGATTCATCTTCACGCCGTCCTCCGTCTCGAGGGAGCTGGGCGCGTATTCGATCCGGCCGTTCGACAGCCGTCCGTATTTCGTGTTCATCTTCTGTCCTTTCTGTTTACTCGTGAATGACCGTCCCGTTTCCGAGGACGATTCCGTCGATACAGTGGAAGCGAGTCGAGGGGTTTGCGTTCCACGGGAACCTCGCGCCGTAGCCGGCGATGATGTTCCCGGAAGTGTCTACCTGCTTCGTCTGGGCGATTGTCTTGTTGGCGATCCACACGTCCGTCAGCGCGGGGCAGTTTGCGAAGCATTGCGTCGAGAGCTGGTCCACGTGGCTGAAGCGTATCTCGCGGAGCTTCGTGCAGCCCATGAACACGTAGCTCCACATCGTCCCGCCGACAAGCTCGAGCTTCTCGATCTCGCCGCAGTTCTGGAACGTGCCGTCGTAGAAGTACGCGGACTGGGGCGTTCCGACCTCGCGGAGCTTGGTGCAGTAGGCGAAGTCCCGCTGCCCAAAGCCCGTGAGGTTCGGGGCGATGAACCTTTCGAGGTTCACCGCCCGCTTGAACGCGCCGGAGCGGCTTCCCGTGATCAGCCCGGAGTAGTCCACATACGAGACGATGGCGGCGTCGTAGGAATACTGCGCCTCGCCGTCGAGGTTCCGGAGGCCGATGCTCCTCGCGCCCTCGAACACGATCCTGTACCGCCCGTATGCCGCGTAGCGGTGGTCGCTGGAAATGTCGTGGGTGGTGAAGACGTGTTCGGACTTCGACCCGTCGCCCCAGCTGACCATGACGGGACGGCCTTCGGCGGCGTTGCACATGAACCTGATGTACAGGCCGGTGGCCGGGGTCATCTCGACCTCGACCACCGTGCCGCGCCCGCCCTCGTTCCACACGATCTGCCTTGATGCGATCTGCATTCGTCAGCCCTCCGCCGGTGTCCACACGACGTCGTCGATCCAGCCGCAGTCCTCGCCGTCGGAGACGCTGCCGTCCTTGGAGTACGTCCACTCGATTGTGTGCGAGCCCGTGCCGGTGATCTCGAGCGCATAGTCTTCCCACTCGCGCCACCCGCTCATGCTCGCGTACTCGTTACCGTCCACACGGAGGCGTAGGCAGTCGAAATCCCACTCGCTCGACGTGCGCCAGCGGAACGCAAGCGTTCCCGCGCCCTGCACGGTCGTGGCGAGCGTGGTCGGGCCGTCGTCGCCAATCGGGCCGGATCGGGCCGCGCCGTCGCCGTCCACGAACCACGGGCTTTCGCTATCCGAGAAGAAAGTGAGGTTCCGCGCCGCGCAGATCGCGTCCACGAACGGGTCGATGTACTCCGCCCAATGCGCGTAGAGCTTCGTGACGCCGGTCTTGCAGCGATCCGTAGCCTCCACCTTGACGCCGCCCTCGGCCTCGGTGAACCATCCGAGGAAGGAGTACCCCGCCATCGTGGGCTTGGGGAGCGCAGAGTACTGCGCGCCGAGCTTGAACAAGAGCGTCGTCCCGTCAAGGACGCCGCCGCAGGGGTCGAACTCGACCTCCAGGTCGATGTCGATCATCTTGCGGTTGACGATGAAGATGCCGTTGTCGAGTTCGGTGAACGCAAAGACGTTCACGCCCGTCTCGCACTTGAACACGTCATCGTCGACGTCCTCGAAGGATATGGTCTCGCCCGCCGGGGCGGCGAACGTCACCTCCGGGATCTCGTCGGCGGTGATGACGAGCCTCACGAAGAAGTCCCGCGCCGTTCCTTTCGCCTCCGGCGGCACGACGAGCCGGAGCGGCCCGCCGTCCGTGGCGATGTCCACGCGGGTCACGGCGCGGTCGGTCAGCACGACCACGCCGTCTTCGGGAACGCGCCTCAATATCCTGTAGCGGGCGGCTGTGCCGCCGCTTCCGCCAACGCCTTCGCCGCCACTGTCACCACCGCCGCCCGTGCCGATCTCGTCGAGCTGGGGAATATACAGAACGTCCATCTACTTGTCCTCCGGGTCTCTAATTTCCATCGTGTCGTTGATCGGGATGTAGCGGAGCGATTCCGCGTCCTCCCACTTTCCGTACGCCCACATGAGGCGGACGCTTCCATGCTCGTCCTTGTCGAGCCTGTGGATCGGGCGCTCCGCCTCTCCGCCGAAGCAGACGTAGAGGACGCCGTCGATCCGTTTCATGAGGTGCGCGTCCAGCTCCTTTCGCTTGAAGAACTGGCTCGTCGCCTCGAAGCCGTAGCAGTCGATTTGCATTGGGTTGTCTCCTGTTGTTTCGGGCGAACTCAGTTCGCCCGTCTGGACTATGTTTCGATTCTCTCCACGACCTTGCGGGCGACGAGCAGCACGTCGGACGAAGTCTCGGTGAAGAAGTACACGACCGTCTCCCCGTCGCCGGGAGGCTCGAGCGCGCCTTCCTCGCCCTCGAACGCTTCCGCACCGGTGAAGAGCAGTTCGTTCTCGCCGCTGGCGGTGACGCGGAGCATGAAGTCGCGCGCCTTGCCGGGCGTCATGTCGGGCATCACGACCGTCGTCGTTCCGCCGCCGACGGCGAGGTTGTTCGCCCCCCTGTCGACGAGCTGGGCGCGTCCGTCCTTCGCTTCGACGCGCACGATGCCGTACTGCGTCTTCTCCGTGGCAGACCCCGCCGCCACGTTCCTGAGAAGCGTCACGAGCTTCTCCCACTGGTCAAACACGATTATTCTCATTCCTGCACCTCCAAGGTCGTCTCGAGCGGAACGTAGGAGAGCGTCTTCGCGTCTGCCCACATCCCGTATGCCCATTCATGCCGGACGATACCGTCCTCGTCCACGGACAGCCTGTGTATCGGCGCGGGCGAGCGCGGGGCGAAACGCATGTAGGTCACGCCTCCCGCGCGCTTCGTGCCGGACGGCTCGCGCGCCAGTCCGTTCACGGAGGACGCGCCGTCCACGCGTTCCCCGTAGCAGTTGATTTTCATAAGACTTCACTCCTCGTCATTCGGGGCGCGGGATCGTTCCGCCCCAGTTTTTGTCCCAGAAGAGCGAACGCACAGCGTCCGCGCATCCCGTCACCACGTCGTAGCACCGGTAGTAGTCGGAAGTCGGCGAATTGCGCAGCTTCTCCTCCGGCATGAGGAGCGCGGGATCGTCCGTCCACGCGCCTGTCAACCCCGTGCATCCCTTGTAGCAGTAGTTCACCGACTTGACGGCCTCCGGCCACTTCGGGATCATCCCCGTCGCTCCGGTACACCCCTCGAACGCCGAGTCGAGCGACTCTGCGCACTCCGGCCAGGCGGGGATATTGCCGTGCATCCCCGTCGCGTTCGTGAAGCACATCGCAAAGTCCGTGCATCTCTCCGGCCACGGCAGGAAGCGCCCCCTCGCCCCTGGACAGTCACGGTAGCATTGGGCGAGCTTCGTAATGTTCCTGCCCCATCGCGGGACGCGTCCCGAAAGGCCGACGCATCTGTCGAACGTCCCCGTCGCGTCCGTGATGGCGGGAGTCCACGGCGGGAATCCGCCCGTGATGTCGAAGCAGAACTGGTAGCAGCAGAACGTGCTGGATATGGAACGCCCCCACGGGATGACGTGCCCTTGCACGCCTCCGTGGTCGGAGTTGTTCCATCCGCAGTACGTCCCCTGGCACGACTCGAGCCAGTCGCTCCAGCACTTCGGGTAGATTGCGGGGCGCGAGATGAGGATTCGGTTGTCGGGCGTGAGCGTGCAGCACTCGTAGAGCCGCCACCACTTGACGTTCTTTCCGAGCCTCACCGTGTACCTTCCCGCCTTCGAGTAGTTGTGCCACAGCTCGTAGGCGGACCACTCCTGCACCGTGCCGTCGCCCCAGTCGACCGTGAAGGACTCGCAGCCCTCGCGCCGGGTGGCCCGCATCTGTATCTGGCAGAAGCGTCCCGCGATCTCGTACTCGGCGAACTCGATGTCGAACACCGTGTCCTCCTCGACCGGGCGGCAGCCCAGCATCTGGCATCTTGCAGCCGTCATCGTTACGCCCCCATGAGTTTGATGTCCGGGTCGAGGTAGACGAACCCTCCGGCCGAATACCACGAGAAGTACACGCGCACGTCCACGGGCGAGGTGTCCGGGATGTCGACGGGCATCTCCAGAACCTTCTGCACGAGGTCGCTATCGTTCACCCACGTGCTTGTCGTGTCATCCGCCCACCGCCCGTGCAGGGTCGAGTAGTAGGTCTTGTCGCCTACCTGCGCCGAGATGAAGAACTGGCGGTACAACTCCTCCGCTCTCGCGTAGCCCTTGAAGGCGATGTACGCCTTGAGGATGTGCCGCCCCGTAGAGGTCGGGAGGAGCTGCATCCCGTTGAAGGGTCGCCGCCCCAAGACCATCGTCTCCGCGCCGGAGCAGACGTTGTTCGAGAGCTTCAGCGCGGACGCTCCGCCGCCCTGCCGGTGGACGCTCCACGTGTCGCAGATGCCGTTCGCGCACCTGAACGCGAAGTGTCCTTCCGCGCCCTCGTTGTTGCATCCGATCCCCTGGTAGATGTGCTGCGCCCGCGAGGACGTGGCCGCCATCGGGTGGAGGGACGTGTTCGACGCGTCCACGAAGACGCTCGCGTTGTCCGAGTAGGTCGAGGCGACCGCCGGGTCCTCGTTGTAGGGGTAGGTCGGGTTCGCCGTGTTGCACTCGAGGCTCCTCACCCGGACGTGCGTCGCGTCGGAGGCGTGGATCGCCTTGCCGGGGAACCACGTCTTGAGCGAGAGGATGTCCGCGACCGACTGGCGCAGGACTACGCTTCCCTCGAACGTCGCGTCCGTGATGCGGAGGTTCGACCCGTAGAACGCCTTTCCCCGGTAGCACTTGACCGTGATGCCGTCCACGCACGGGACCTTCGCGAAGAGGTACGAGTCGTTCGACGAGAAGTCCATGACGACCGCCGCGTAGCTCTCTCCGTTCTGCGAGGCGTTCGCGTAGGTGATCGGGCTTCCGATGCCGGCCGAGTCCGCGAGCTTCACCGAGACGTTCTTCACGGGCTTCGACACGCCGGGAATATACGTCCCCGCATAGCACCGCGACATCGAGAGGACGGGGGCCTTGCAGTTCCAGCAGTCGGACAGGGTCGCGTCGATGCCGTCCGCGTTCATCTCGTACACGTTGTAGAAGTACATGACCGGGTAGTCGATCTGGAAAGATGACGGCCTCGTCGAGGAGAGCGGCGTCCCCGTCACGATGCGGACGTTCCTCACGCGCATCGAGATGTAGCCCTGCACCGACATGAGGAGCGGCACGTGGCTCGCCGAGCCGTTGAGGCGCACGGTCTGCGTCACGTTCACGATGTTGCACTCGATTCCCTTCGCGTACTGGTACGCAAGGAAGAGAGGGTAGTACTGCCCGTAGTCCGTCCATGCGGCGGAATAGACCCGCACGTCCTGGACGTTCAGCACGTCCGACCAGTTGACGTATATCCCGTGCGCGTTCGACGAGTTGCCCGTGACGGCGTGGTTGATCGTGCAGTCGGATATGTCCACCATCCTCGCGTAGTAGATGTACACGTAGGACTTGCACCGACTCGCGGTGAGCTCGCCCGTGTACGAGGAGAGATCGAGGTTCACTCCCTTCGCCCCGAACTTGCAGTGGGCGAAAGAGAAGCACCCGATGTAGTCCGACGAGTTGTTGAACTTGAGGATGTAGTTGTCTGCGTTGATGTTGTCGCGGAAGAGGTACACGCGGTGCAGGAGGAACTGCTGCGCGTAGGGGAGCTGGAACGACCCGCTCGTGGTGGTCGACTGGACGTTCGCGTACTGCGCCGAGTCCGAGCCCCAGGCCGTCTTCGCCGCCTGCGGCACGATCTCCCACATGGCGTCGGACGCGGTCGGCATCCCCATGAGGAGGAGGTTCGTGATGTCGTAGTTGGTCCCGTTGGGGATCGTGCAGGCTGCGGTCTCCGCCGTCCTGCGGATGATGTAGCAGGTGTTGTTCTGGAAGTCGGAAGCCGTCGACGGAAGCGACTTCAAGGCCTTCGCCGGGGTCGTTCCGTCCCCGGACGAGGATTTCGACGGGTCCACGTAGACCACGTTAAACTCTACGTTTGAGTATCGCATGGGTGTCCTTTCAGCCGATGAAGGCCGCGTAGTTGTTGATTGCCGCGAGCGCGGGGATTTCAGTATGATTTTCGACGGTCAGGCCGGGTGTCGCGGACTGGCCGCCGCCGCCGTTCGTCCAGGACGAAAGGCGCGTCCTTCCGTTGATGACCGCGTAGCGGTCCATCTCCTCGTCCGTGACCCCGGCCTCCTTAAAATTTACGATCACCTCGCCGGCTATGCCCCGCCGGATGTGCGCGTTCTCGAACACGATCCGCGTCACCTGCGCGACCGAGGTGTCCGCGTCGGCGACGAGGACGTCCCCGTACACGGTCTCGTCGTCCCCGACGTACTTGACCCACGTCGCGCCCGCAAAGTCCGCGAGGGTCGGATTCTCGATGGGCGCATCGGACTGCAGCTCCGCGCGGTACTTGCGCGAGGCGGCCGGTTCGAGCGAGAAGCCGCGACCGTCCGTGTTCTCCGCATAGGCGACGTAAAGGTACGCCTCGTGGCCTGTTTCGCCGGCGGGGCCTCTTGGAATCTTGAAGTCGAGCACCGCCGCCGAGGCGGTCCCGGAGTTGTGTACTTCCGCCGGCCTGTCGGACGCGACCATCTCGACGGAGCCGACCTCCACCGTGGCCGCCGTCCCTGCCCGCCCCTGCGGAATGCCAAATTTGAGGACGGCGTCGTTCTCGTCGCCGACGTTCTCGACCGTCGCCGCGCTCCCCGCCGGAAGCGTGTCGACTGTCCCGACCTCGACTGTTGCGCGCTGGCCCCTCGGCCCAGGGGGAAGCGGGATCGGGTCGCTCCAGTCGTGTCCCGCCAGCGAGTTGCGGAAGCGATACCACTTGGCAGGTTCGATGGGGAACCCCCCGTCGTTGGGCGCGTCACGCCATGAGGAGGCGTCGTCCGATATCTGTATCTCTGTGCTGGCGCCGAACAGGGCGCGGATCTGCGCCGCCGTGTACGACCCGTCCCCGACCGGCACGGGCCTCCCCGTCCCCGCGTCCGCCCGCCGGTTGCGGACGATGATGTCGAACTGGATGAGGAACTCCGGGTTCGTCTCGCCCGCCGTGAAGCCGGCGAGCTCGCATCCGAACGTCCCCTGTTCGCTCTTGCCGAGGGCGGCGACGAGCTCCTCCGTGTTCGTCTCTGTGAGCGGGATGCGGATGTCTCCGTCAACGACCTCGATCCCCTCGCTCACGCGGAGCTGCGGCGTCGTCTCCGTGTCCCAGTCGTTCGCCACCGCGAAGTCCCACGAGGCGTAGTCGAGCCGCTCCGGCCCGAGCCGTTCCCCGTTCTCGTCGAGGAGCTTCAGCACCAGTTCGGCGCGTAGCCCCCTCGTCAGCGCGGGCAGGACGGAGACCGTCTGGTTCCACTCGTCCACGAGCGTCGCCTTGACGCTCGTCGCCCGCAAGTACATTGTTACCGTCTGCATTCAGCTCTCCTTCGATCTGAACTTGAATCCGCCCTCGACTCCGTAGTCGAGGAATCCCCAAACCTTGCCCGTCCAACCGAGCTTCGCGCTGTGCCGCTTGATCGCGTTTCCGTCGCTGTCGAACTCGCTCGACGGCACGGTCCCGTTCTTCGGGATCGTGTCCGGGTCGCCAAGCGGCAGCTCGAACGCCTTGTCGCTCTTCACGCGGACGCGCTCCGTCCAGTTGAACCCCTCGCGGTAGCCGGACGATCCGCTGTCGAAGATGGACGTGTCGAGCTGCTGCGAATACGGCACGGGACCGGTCGGCCTCTCCGTCAGCACGGCGGCGAAGATGTCGAACTGCGCCCCGGCGAGCCAGTTCCGCGCCGCAGTGACGAGGTACGCCTGACTCTGCGCGTAGCCGCAGTAGCCGTCCTTGTTGTACTCCGGGTCGCCCTCGTAGTCCGGCCTCGGACAGCACCAGTGCGTGTTGCCGCTCCACGCATAGACCGACGAAGGGAACGACCCATGCAGGACGCTCTCCGTTCCGTTCTCCATCGCCTGCTGCATCGCCGTCCCTATCGACTCGTCGAACGGCGGGTCGTGCTTCGTCCCGTAGCGCGAGTACGTCTTGCCGTGTACGTCGTTTGCGCGGATGACCGTGAGGCGGTCGATGGCGTTCCGAATCTGCTTGAGCCACGATCCGCCGTTCTCGCGGAGCGATCCATACGCCGCCCATTCGTACAGACGGCAGTTCCGCTCCTGTATGAGGTCGCCGTATGTCCACATCTTCGGGAAGTCGGAGTAGTCCTCCTCGAACTCCTCCCAGTCGAGGTTCACGAAGTTCCGCGCAAGGCGGGATATCGTGTCCACGATTCCGGCGACCGCCGTGCGCGAGATCGTCTTCCACGGCGATATCTTGAGGACGCGGCTGTCCACGCTCGTGTGCAGGGCGGCGCACCTCTCCATGATTGCCTGGCGTATCGCCATCACGTAGTCGGCGTTCGCGGGGTCGGGCGTGTTCCAGTTCATCCCCTTGTCCTCCCACGACTCCGGGTGCTCGTACTCGATCACCTCCATGTCGCCACGCTCCCAAGATACGCCGTGTCCGTCTCGTCGCCGCACACGTACTTGTCGAACGACACGGATATGTCGGAACCCTGCGCGTCCGATCCCTCCGGTTTCGTGAACCTGAACGTGACCGCGCCGCCGTCCGCCTTCGGTTCCGAACCCTCGTGCCATCCTCCGGCAGACCCGACCTCGCCGATCACCCACTTGCCGGAGGCGTAGTGGATGCGCCCATATGTGTAGTGACCCTTGTCCTTGTTGAGCGAGCGCAGGAACGTCTCGCCGCCGCCCTTGAACTGCGGCAGCCCCTTGACCTTCTCCCCGCTCTCGCCGTCTTTGCCCTCGTACACGCCGAACTCTCCGCTCTTCGCCGCCCACCGCGGCCATATCGCCTTGAGAGTCTTCGCGCTCCCGCTCTCCGAGATCGATCCCCTCGGCCGCATCTCGACCTCGCTCTCCGGCGAATACGGCGGCGAGCCAAACGTGTAGAACTGGTCTCCCTGCCACACGTATTCGCCGTCCTCAAACTTGTAGTTCTCCACCGGTTCGTAGCCGGGGAACATCCCGCTCATGTACACCCAGCCGTATGTCTTGGTATAGTACACGTAGCCGCCCCCCTGCCAGTACACGTAGCCGTTGATGTCCGTGTACACCGGCGTGAGCTTCTGCCCGTCGATCTGAAGGCACGGGCAGAAGTTTCCGTCGCGCACGATGACGTGTCCGCCCCACGTGTACCCCGCGTTGAACGCGAAACACCCCTCGTCCGATCCCTTGCCGCGCCAGATCGCGTCGGGCGGCGAGAGGCTTGGCACGGACGGTATCCGGAAGAGCGATGGCACCAGTTGGAAACTCATGTGTCGTTCCCTCCCGTCGCCTTGAGTGCGCACTTGTGTCCGATGATCCACGCGCCGGACGGAAGATCCGCGTCGAGCGCGAGGTCGGGAACGTACAACGTCCCCGATTCGGTCGAACCCGAATCGTCCCGTCCGTTGAGATACACAGTCACCTGGTATCCCGCCTTGGCAGAGCCGCCGCCCACCTTGCACATATATGCCTTCTCCCCGCCCGCGCCGGAGCCTGCGCCTCCGAGCTGGAGGAGGCACCATTGCGATCCCGCGCCGCCGGCTTTCCACAGAATCCTCGCGACCCCCGTCGAATCCGACTGGAGCGCGCCCGTGGTCGATCCGGGCGTCGGCACGGCGTACTGGTCGTCCGCGTCCTGGATCGTCACCTTCGCGGGGACGATGCCGAGAACCATCGCCCGACCGATCTGGTCTTTCGCCAGCGGCTCCAGAAGGATGGCATACGGCTTGCCCTCGCGCTCCTCCGTCATCTTCTGCCCGATGAACACGGGCGGACACGAGACGAACTCGTCCTCGTTGAGGTTGGGCGGCACGGCTATGTCAGAGAGGACGAGCGCGGCGAACCGGTCGCGCTGCTCGCTCTCGGCGTTCTTCACGAGGATGATTCCAGTCTGTATCCCAGACTTGAGACCCTTGCCCCGCTGGTTCTGCCGCGCCTCCTTGACGTAGTTCGCCGCGTCGATAAAGGCGTTCCACGTTGCAGCCCTTATCGTCACGGTCTCGCCGCTGCGAACCTTCTCCATCGTGTGTTTCCTTTCGTATCCTCCGTCAAACTTTGACGGCAGGCTGTCACATTCCGAGTCCGAGGTTTCCGAAGTCGCCCTCGGGGTACACCTGCTCGACGTAGGCCGCGACCGGCTCCTTGATGACGTTCTTCCTGTTGTCGGAGACCTTGTCGGCGTACCGAACCCAGAGGTAGTCCCATCCTTTCTTGTTCGACACCTTGAGCTTGCCGACCGACAGGCTCGACTGGTTGGGCGAGACCGCGAAGCGGAAGGTTATCTCCCACGGCGCGGACGCCTTCTTCGACCGCTTCTGGCCGGACGCCCCGAGAAAGAGAACCTCCCCCGCCGCGAATCCTCTGAACGACGAGCGGTTCACCGTCCCCGTCAGCGCGGCGACGCTCTTCTTGTACGAGGTCGTGACGCGCGATCCGGCCATCGTGTGCGTCTCTGTGAAGTTGAGGACGGGCATCGTCACGTCCACGCCGTTCACGTTCCCCTCGTTGTCCACCTCTATCGCGCCGTTGAAGTCGGGCGCGTCGTTCGGAACCTTCGAGACGGTCTTGAGCGACTGGTTGCGGTGCATCGTCCCGCCGCCCGTGTCGAAGGCGAACGACGAGGTCTCGTCGTCCGTGTCCGGGTTGTCGGGCGTCTCGCCGTCCTCCGCCTCGTAGATGGCCTTGACCTTCCACGTATCGTCGTTGATGCGCTCTGTGACCTCGAGGCTGTCGAGGACCATGCCGGATATGGAATGCGACGCGGCCTTCGACCTCGCCGCCGAGAGCGCCGCGTCCTCGTCCTCCGCTCCGAAGACGAGATACGGGATCTCGATCTCCGTCACCGCGCCCTTCGCGTTGACCGTCTGGTCGCGCTCGGAATACGCCTCTTCAACTCTTGTTGCAGCCATGTTTCAACCTCATTGGAACGTCATCGAACCGCCGCCGTCCATGCCCTTGAGCAGTTCGGCGGCCTTCTTGGTGTGCTTCTCAATCTCCTGCGTGGCGGTGAGCATCCGCTGCTCCATCTGGTTGCCGCGCAGGGCGGAAGCCGCCCTCGCGTAGAACGCGCCCTGCGGCTTGACCGCTCCGGCGCGTTTCTGCACCTCCTCCTGCGCTGAGCGGAGCTTCGCGGCGTACTTGTCCACGAGCCTCTCGGCGAGGGCGTATGCGTCCTGCGCCTTCTGGATGCGGTCTTTCTCCTCGTCGGTCACGTCGTTGTCGGCGGTCGCCTCCGCCATCGCCCTGTCGAACTCGGCCTTGGCCTGCGCCGCCGCGAGCTTCGACTGCCCGATGAGGTCTGCGAGGAGCTTCATCCCCGCCGCCGCATCGTCCTTCAGGGTCGCCTCGACCTTGCGGTCGGTTTCGCCCTCGGCGCGGCTGCGGGCGATGTCCTCCGCCGTTTCGTCGAATCCCTCCTGAAGCTCCTTGACCTCCTTGTCGAACTTCTTTTTCGCCTTCGCCTCGGCGATGGCGATGCGTTTCTCCGCCGCCGCGTCGGCCTCGGCGAGACGTCCTTCGAGGTCGGCGATCTTCTCGGCGTCCTTCTGCTTTTTCGACTTCTCGTAGGAGAGGACGGTCTCGAGGAGCTTCTTGTACTCGTCGCGGAGTTCGCGGATGTCGCTGATCTCGTTCTCAAGCTCCGTGCGCTGCTCACGTGCGAGCTTCTTCTCGATCTCGGCGACCTTCTTCGCCGCCTTTTCCGCTTCGTCGGCTGAAGCCGACCGCTCCGACTTCCCCTGCGTGACCTTCTCCTCGAGCTTCTCCTTCTCGGTCTTGCCGCCGGTCAACGCGTCCTTGTCGCCGCCCTTGATCGCGGCGAGGCGTTCCCGCGCCTCCGCGATCTTCTTCATCGTGTCCGAGATCTTCTCGCCGTTCGCCTCGATCTCCTTCGCAGACTTGCCCATGCGGAAGGTTATCGTGTTCCACGTGTTCACCCAGAACCCGCACAGCGACTTGTTCTCCTCGTCGAGCTCGCGGACGTTCTTCCGCATCTCGGCGATCTCGGCCTCGATCTGGTGGATCGCCTGCGCCTTCATCGCCTCGTTGAAGCGATCCTGCGCATCGGCGGCGAGCGATATGGAGTTCGCCGTCCTGTCGATGGCGATTCCGAGGTTCCCGTACCGCCCTTGGAGCTGGTTCGTGAGCTTCTCGGCCTCCTCCATCTCGGCGTTCGAGAGCTTCTCCTTCTCCGCGAGCTGCTGGAGGCGCTCCATGCGGAGCTGGTCGGTGGCGCGGAGCTGGTCGCCCTTGTCGCGGAGCTTCGTCATCTCGTCGGAGAGCTGCGCCGTGTGCTTCGTGGCGGACGCCATGTACGCGCACAGACCGACGAGTGCGCCCACAATCGCGATCAGTATCCACGTTATGGGGATCGCGCAGAAGGCCGTGGCGGCTGCGGAGGCCATCAGGTAGCCCGCCGCCACCACCTTCGTGGTCGCCGCGAGTGCGAGGTTCGCCGTAGCCGCCACGCCCGCCGTCAGCGCGGCCTTCGCGTGGGAGGCGGTAAGCATCCCGCTGACCGCCGCGAACGCCGTGTGTGCCGCCGTAGCCGCCTGTGTGGCGATTCCGGCGAGGGTTTCCGCCGCCGCGTGGGCTTTTGCGCTCACCGTGGCGGCGATTGTGGCCGTGTTCAGCCCCTTGAGAGCCGCCGCCATCGCGGAGAACTTGGCCGCTATCGCGGATTTGGCGACAGCCGCCGTCTCCGCGTTCGACATGAGGACGAGCCCCGCAGCGATCTGCTTCGCCCTTGCGTCAATCGGCAGGTTCAGGGCGGCGAGGAGCTTGGACGTCCCCACCATCGCCGGCATCGCGGCGTTCCTGTAGTTCGAGAACGCCTGGGCGATGAGCGAAAACGAGTTCGAGACGAGGACTCCCCTCGAACACAGGGCGGCGAACGCCCCGGAGATCCCGGAGATCGCCGTAGATACGACTCCCACGCCCGCCGAAAGCACACGGCTGGCGGTCCCGACCGTGAACATCGCCGCGCCGAACGCGCCGATGCTGGCGACCGTCGCGGCGATGGACGTGACGAGGCCACGGTTCGCCTCCACCCACTTCGTGAACGTGTTTATCGCGGCGGTGATCCGGGCGACCATCGGCTGGAGCGTCGAGGACAGAGCCTCGCCGACAGCGTTCATCGTCCCCTCGACCGCGCTCTGGAAGAGCCGGAACGAGCCTCCGATGCCGCGATCCATCGCCCGCGCCGTCTCGTCGGCCTGACCGGACACGTCGCGGAGCCTTGCCAGGAACTTGTCCAGCTCCTCGATGTTCCCCGCGAGTGAGAGGCCGGACATCATGCCGCGAACGTCGAACACGTCCTTCATGAACGAGAGACGCTCGGCGGTCGGCATCTTCTTCGTCGCCGCCGCCACGTCCCGCATGATCTCGGCCATCTTGCGGAGGTTGCCGTTCGCGTCCACGGCCTCCACGCCCACGTCCCGCAGGACGTTCTGCACCTTCACGTCGGCGAACTGGACGTATGCCTTGCGGAGCGCGGTACCAGCAAGCGACCCCTTGATGCCCATGTTCGCCATGATGCCGAGGGAAGCGCACAGCTCGCCGATGTTCTCGCCGGCGGCTGCGGCCTGCGGCCCCGCCATCTTGAGTCCCTCGAAGAGGTCGGTCAGGGTCTGCGCCGACCCGTTAGCCGTCGCCGTGAGGATGTCCGCGACGTGCGTCATCTTCCCGGCCTCAAGCCCGAAGATGCGCAGGGAGTTCGCCGCGATGTCGGCGGACTCCGCAAGCTCCGTCCCCGTGGCGCGGGAGAGGTTCAGCACGGACGAGATCGAGGCTTCGATCTCGGAGGGGTCGAAACCCATCCGCCCGAGCGCGATCATCGCGTCAGCGACCTGCTGCGCGGTGAAGGACGTCTCCCGCCCCAGCCTCTGCGCCGTCTGCGTCAAACTCTCGAAGGCGTCGCCCGCCGAGGACGTGACCGCCTGCACGAGGCGCATCTTGTCATCGAAGCCGGCAAACGACTTCTCAGCGAGCGCGAACGGAAGCGACAATGCCCCGCCCAGCGCCATCATGTCGCGCCCCAGCCCCTGGCAGGACTTCCCGAACGCCTTTAGCTGGGACTGCGCCGAGTCGAGGCTCTTCTTGAGCTTCGACGTCTCGGCGGTCACCTCCACGTAGGCGCGTCCGGCGCGTATGTTGGCGTTTGCAGACATCCCGCTACCTCTTCCTCTCCTTGATGAACGCGGCCTTGAGAGCCGCGAGCATTTCCTTTCCCTTGAGAACCGGCACGGGCGGCCTGGGCGCGAACGGATTGAAGTCCGCCGGGCTTGCCGCCTTGCCTTTCTTCGGGTCCCGCATCAGGTTGACCGCCAGCGCCATCAGCGAGGCGGTCTGGCTCCACTCGAACTTGCCGCGCCCCTCCACCATCCACACGAGCTCGCGCAGGGTGAAGGGATCGGGGTTCACTCCGAGGATGCCGGCGAACTCGCAGACGAGCGCATCGACTCCTCGACGCGCCGCTCCAGCTCCGGGTCCTCCAGCGCCTTTTCGAGCGCGACCGTCATCTCCCCCGCGTACTTCCTCGACAGTTCCACCGCCTTTTTGAGGAAGAGGCGCTTCGCTCCGGGGAAAAAATCGACGAGCTCGTCGAGGAACGCCCTTGTGGCGTCCTCGATTGCGTCGCCCGCGAGGGAGCGGCCGAACTGCTCGTCGGTCACGCCCGCCGCCTTCGCCTCCTCCTCGACGCACACCCAGAGGATGTCCACGAGGAGGCAGGGGTCGTTGGCGATGCGGTCGACGAGGTCGACCTTCACCTTGCCGCCCGCGTCGAGCGCGATCACGTTCACGAGATCGACGCCGAGGTTCGCGCGGATGCGCTTCATCTGGAGGACGTTGAGCGTCACGCTCCACGTCCGTCCTTCGCAGTCCTTGAACGTTCTCATCGTCAGTCCCCTCCGTTAGTGTCCGCCCCCGCTCACCCACGCGGGAGCGCGGGAGACAAGGGTCGGCTTGCAGGTGACCGAGACCTTCAGCGCCTCCTCCAGGGGTTCCGAACGAGAGAACGACGTCACGACGAAGTCCGCGTCGAGGCCGTTACCGTCGCCGTCAGACACGAAGAGCGACAGCGCGGAGTTGTTGAAGTACGCCTGCTGGATCGCGGTGAAGCCGCTGTCCGCAGTGTCCCAGATCATCTCGAACTCTACCGACGCCTCCTTCAGCGTCGCGGCGGTGATGCGCCAGCCTTCGGCTGCGCGCGTGGTGATGTCCGCCTCACCCGTCTCGAGGTTCAGCGTGACGTCCGTGACGTTAGACATCTCGTTGGTGGCCTTCGATCCGGCCGCCCCGTGGAATATCTTGGCGTCAAGACCAAGTTTGTATGCCATTTCGATTTACCTTTCTGTGGTGTTCATTTCACCGCGTCCTGCCACATCCGGGCGAGGCGCGGTGCAGATTCTTTCAACGACGGTCCCATGAGAGGCCGTTTCGGGTAGCGTTCGCGCTTGTACGCGCCGCCGAACTCGTGTGCGGACATCGATGTGCCGACGAATCTCTCCGATGGTCCGATCACGACGCTCTGTTGCCGCTTCTCGACTCCGAAGAGAATTCCGCGCTTGAGCGCGCCCGTGCGGCTGTGCGGCGGCGTTCCGGCTGCGGACGGCCTCTCGGACGTCTTCACCTTGCGCCGCGCCACCGTGCGCACGTATGCGCCCATGCGGCGGAGTATCTCGACAGACGCCTTTGCGACGCGGGCGACGAGTCCGTCCCTGTCGAACTCGATCTCACTCCTCATTGCGATGCACCGAGAGGAAGGTCAGTTCGACCACGCCGGTGAATTGACGCCTTTCGCGCAGGTGTTCCGGCGAATAGAGCGGATTGCACTCCGCCTTGACGCACCGCACACCCGCAACCCACTTGTGCAGGAACCGCCGCCCGGTGGAGACGATCTCGCGCACGAGCGCGGGAATGTCGTCCTCCGTGCATTTCTTGAGCAGTCCCACCTGCACCTTGAGGCGGTCTTCGAGGTAGTCGCGGGCGTTCGGCTTCGTCTCGATCCCCGCCGGGACCACGACGATGCGCTTCTCCTTGATGCCCTTGAGGTCGAACTCCGGCGCGAACATGACCTCCGCGCCGTCGCCGATCTCGGCGGCGACGCCTTCAGCAAGGTCGATGATGTCAGCCATGCGCGTACCTCACAAGCTCGAAGATGAGAGTGCCGACCGCCGAGAGCAGCGAGATGATCGCCGCGCCCATCGCCGCGTGGAGCGTCTTCTGGAGTCCCGTCGCCGTGGCGCAGGGCGGCGTGTGGTGCGCCTTGTCGGAGAAGTGCATCTTCACCATACCTTTCAGCTCGGCGATGTCCATCCTCGCCCGCGTGACGCTTTCCCACAGCTCGGGGAAGCCCGGAGGCATCCCTGCGCCGTGCGCCTTTTCGTTTTCCGCGCTCATGCTTCGTCTCCCGTGTACTTCGTATGCACCCTCATCGCCTTTCGGTAGGGGTCGCTCCATCTCCAGACCGGCTCGTTGTACGGGGCGAGGACTTCATATACCCCGCCGTCGAACACGACCTCGTCGCCCGTTTGGGGTTCGAGGTCGAGTTGTCCTGCGGGGATGATGAAGTCCCGCGTCTCCGTGCGCACCCACGCGCCGTACTCGTTCATGGAGCGGAACACGGTCCGCCCCACGACGGCCTTGACCCGCCGCCCCTCCGTCCCGCGACGGTATGTCGCGTCGACGGAAAGGACGTCGAGCTGGGCGGCGCGGAGCGCGTCGATGCCGGTTCGGATCATCAGGCGAGTCCCTGCGTGAGGCGGACGTTCACGGTCGCGTCGGACGCCGTGGCGGCGGTGACGGCGTGGCCGAACTTGACCGCGCCGGACGCGCCCGCCGCGACGACCTTGCCTGTGGCGGGATCGACGGAGACGACGGCACCGATGGAGACCGCCGCGCCTCCTGTGGCGATCTCGTACACGCCCACGAGCGCGAGTGCGCCGAGTTCGCCTGCCTTGATGTCGAGCTTCGCCACTCCGACGAGGCTTCCGACCTTGATGATGTCGCCAGCGGCGACGTCGGTTTCGGGTGTGTAGTCGATGGACTCACCCCGCTGTACATAACGGGCTTTCATGATGTGTGCCTTTCTGGTTTGAGAGTTGAAAAGAAAAGGCGGAGCGGGCGGGTAAGGAAAAACAAGCTGAAAAAGAACCCCGTCCGCCCCGCCGAAGATTTACGCCGCAGCGCCGTTGGACTTGACCATGCCACGGTGATCCTGCTCGCGGATGCCCACGTCGAAGTACACGCGGAACCAGATGCCGAGGACGTTGAAGTCCAGGTCTCCGCGCTCCACGGTCGGCGTGCGCTTGCCCTTGAGGTAGCCGATCTCGAAGGTGTCCACCGTGCCGGGCTTGCCGAAGAGGTACCACGCGGCCTCGCTCGCGCCGTCGTACTTCGCGTTCGAGAGGTACGGCGAGGAGACGATCTGGAGGTTCTGGTCGGCGAGGACGTTGAGCGTCGGGCGGATCGTCTGCTCCGCGCCGCCGGACATCATCAGGGCGGCTCCGCGAGTCAGCTCGACCGCGAGGAACTTCAGCGCCGTCGGGACGAGCAGGATGCTCGGCTCCACGTTCACGGGCTGTCCGTCCGCGTCCGTCTGGTCGAGGAACACCTTGATCGCCTTCTTGAGCGAGTCGGCGGAGAGAGCCGAGGACGCGCCCGTGAGGAGGTTCTTGTGGCTCGACGAGAAGAGCGCCTTGCCGTCGGTCATCGTCGGGTTCGCCATGAGGCGCTCGAAGAAGAGCTGGTCGACGAGACGGGCGGCGCGGTTGCCCATCGCCGTCGGCACCTTGAGGAACGCGCCGAGGTCGTCGTTGATGATCATCTTGCGCGTGAGGCAGAACTTCTTGGCGTAGGTGTCGAGCTGGTTCACGGCCTTCTCCTCGGAGACGCCGCCGTCCTTGATCTCGCCGTCCGCGCCGACGGGCTTCAAATCGCCGATGTCGGTGAGGCGGAAGCGCTGGTTCTCCTTGAAGTCGGAGAGGTCGGCGGACGTGCAGAGGCTCGTCGCGATGATCGGCTGCGCCCTGTACGCCTGCAGGAGCTTCTTCTGCGCGACGTTCGAGAGGATGCCGGGGAGCGACACCGTGGAGAACGCGGCCTTGATAGCCGTGTTGTCGAAGGTGCGCGGGACGGCCATGCCCTCGAGCTTCATGCACTCGGCGAGGACGCCCTGGAGCGGGATGTCGCAGTCCTTCATCGCGGCCTCGACCGTCTCCTCGCCCATGTCCTTCGCGAGCGTGTCGCCGTCGATGCCCGCGCGCAGCGCGAGCGCGGCCTCCAGCGTCTTCTCCGTCATGCCGGACTTCTTCACGGTCACGGACGGGGGCGTGGTGGTGGGCTGCTTGGCGCGGTACGCCTTGAGGACGGCCTCGTTGAGCATGTTCCTGTCCCATCCCTCGGCGACGGCCTTCGCCTCGATCTCCGGGAACTCGCCATTGCAGACGGCGCGGATCATGGCGACGCGCTCGCGTTCGGCCCTGATCGCGTCTGCGGCGATGGCCTTGGCGTCGGGCAGCGGCTCGGCGGGATGTTCGGGCGTAGCGGCGGCGACGACGGCATTCGGCGTCGCGGCCGGCTCGCCCTTGGGCGTTTCAGGGGCGGCGGCGGTCGCCGTCTTGGGCGGTTCCGCGGGCGTCGCCGGGGTTTCGGGGGTTGCGGTCTCCGCGTTCGGCGGGGTCGCGTTCTTGTTGTCGGGCTCCATGATGGAGTTTCCTTTCAGTTCGAGTTTTGCCGTGACTGTCATGCGTGTCGAGCGGTCTGCGCCCACGGCGACTACGGAGACCTCCCGCAAAGTTGATTTCGTGACGTGGTAGAACGGCGCGGAATGCTCCACTCCGTTCACCTTCCGTTTGCCCTCCTGGACGAGCTCTGCGGCTTCGACCTCCGCGCCAATCGAGAGCTGCCAGTCCGCGCCGGCCTTGCCCTGGGTGACGATGGCGTCGGCAAGCTCACCGCCGGCCACGATGTCGCCCTCGATGGCGAGGCGTCCGTTCTCGGCCTTGGCGTTCACCACGCCGACTCGGCCGAGCGTGTGGTTCTCGTGGTTGGCGAGAAGCGGCACGGATTCGGGGACGGTCATGCCGGAGAGGTCTACGACCACCGGCTTCGACCATCCGAAGAGCCGCATCTTGCCGCCCCCGTAGGCGAGGCCCGCCACCTTGTGCTTTCCGCCGTCGCCCTGCGCGGCGGTGATTTCGAGATATTCACTCGTCGTTTCCGTCTTCTTTTCCATCTTCGTCTCCTTCGTTTGACTTTGAACCGTTCTTCCCGGCCTCGTCGTCGGCGATGCCGAGTTCCTTCATGAGCTTGCGCTCCTTCGCGATCTGCCGAAGCTCCGTTTCCCAGTCCTTGCCCTGGCGGGCGTACTCCGCCGCAAGGGTCGTGGTCTTGGACGCGAGGCGCTTCTCCTGCGCGGACGCCTCCTTCGCCGGATCGACATGCTCCTGTCCGTCCCAGAACCACACGTGGCGGCATCCGCACACGTCGATGTCCGTCCCGGTGGCGAGCGCCCATTCGCGCAGCCACTTACCGAACACGGGGTCGAGGATCTCCGCCTCCATGAAGGCGCGGTCGACCTTCAGCGACTTGTAGTAGGTCTGGTGGTCGAGCCGTCCGCTCGCGTAGTTGTAGCCGGACGAGTTTCCCGCCGCGATGTTGTAGGGCATCGAAAGGCAGCGCGCGATCTCGTTGAGTATCTCGTGCTTGAACTCGCCGTATGTCGTGACGGGCTGCTTCGGATCGACCTGCGACATCTTCCAGCCGCCCGGCATCGTGAGGAGCATGTTGCGCTCGAGCTGGATGGTGTCCATCGCCTCGACCGCGTCCGCCTCGCCGTTCGCAGGGGCGTCCGTGTAGAGGACGCCGGCGAAATCCGCTGCCGCCTCCGCCGCGCTCACGACGGCCAATGTGAACCGCCGCAAGTGGGCGAAGAGCGGCAATGCGGACGTTATCTCTGGAATGCCGCGATGCTGTTCCGGCCTGTCCTGCCGGAACACGTGTATCATGTTCTCGGCCTTGACCGTGACAGACTCCGTCCCGAATGACGCCGTTCCGCCCGGATGGGCCTTCAGCACGTTGTACGAGACGGGGTTTCCGAACGAGTCGAACGTGATGCCGTCAACCGAGCGTCCATCGGCGTTCATCTCGTCGTCCGTAACCCGGTCGGCTTCGATGAGCTGGATGTCCAGCGTCACGTTCGTTGAAAGTCTTGGATTCTGCGCGAGGACGGCGAACGCCTCCCCGTCCTGGCAACGTGCCATCCGGATCGTGCGCAGCTTCGCCGCGAGGCGGATGCGTTTCGCCCATTCCGCGAAGTCGTGTTCAACGAGGCGGTTCTTCGCCTCGTCCTCGAGGAGCATCTGCAGCCTCGGCCCCGTCCCGACGGTGTCGTCGGCGAGGGTCTTCACGATTCCCCGCGCGTAGGAGTTGTTCTGCACCTCGTACCGGGCGCGGGTCCGAAGGATCTTGCGGACGTTGCTGTCGGCCTCTGCGTCGGCAGAGAGGAATTCCGCCGCCGACCAGTGGCGGGCGTTGTCCTTCGTGGTCTGCGCCGCGTCGAAGCGGGCGAGCATCCACCTCGGCAGGGAGAGCCGCGCCTTCGCCGGCTTCGGCTTCTTTCCGAAAAGCCTCATAAAATCGCGCCTCCCGCCGCCATCTTCGTGATGCGGAGCGGGCATCTGCGCCCGCTCGTCGCTCGCTTGGACGCAAAGTAGCTCGCCACCTTCAGGAGGTCGCCGACGGACTGGTTCTCCACCCTCTGTCCGTCAACCTCGACCTCCTTCGGCTGCGCGAGCATCTTCTCCGCCAGTTCCGCAAGTTTGCTGTCTTCCATCGAAATTCTCCTTGTCGACGGCGTCGATCCTTTCGCCGACCCACGCCATCACGTTTACATTCATCGTGTTGCCCAGCGCCCGGTAGCGGGACCACCGGGGGCAATGCGCCGCATCCCTGCCATGCCATGCGATAGACGTGTAGCCATCCGGGAAGCCCATCGCCCGTTCGCATTCGACTGGCGTGAGCATTCTGACCTTGCCGTTTACGCACACGCCAGACGGCCTCCGCCTTGTTATCGTGTAGGCCGACGGAATGACGTCGTCGTAACACTTGCCCTTGAGGTGCCTTATCCGCCCATCGAGGTTCGTCAGGTCGAGCGGGATGCATTCGCCAGAGCCGCCGCCAGTCCCTTTGGCAGCAGATCCTCCCTTATCGCGGCCCGGCGGAGAATACCCGCCGCACATTTCCCCGTCAAAGAACACTCCTCTGACAGCTCCCCAGTCTCCAAGATATCCCGCAAGGACAAGACGCTTCCTTCGCTGCGGGATCGCC
Source organism: Kiritimatiellia bacterium (assembly GCA_017427485.1). Taxonomy (GTDB): domain Bacteria; phylum Verrucomicrobiota; class Kiritimatiellia; order RFP12; family UBA1067; genus RUG572. The sequence continues at coordinate 2,065 of JAFRSR010000200.1, read as the reverse complement.
CTCGGAAATTGTTGAACTCGGGTATATTGAGCGTCAAGCACTCTCCAACCCACGCTGAAGCATCCAGGCGCTCCTGTGAGGAGTCCTGCCTTTTTCCATCCACCTTTGGCGACGGGGACTTTCCATCCGGCGAGCTTCGATAGGAAGATGGCAAAATCGCGTCCGCTCCCGCTCGACAGAACTCCGGGGACATTTTCCCAGACCACCCAGCGGGCATGTGTGCGAAAAGCCAGTCCCGCAAACTCAAGCGCGAGGTTGCCTCTTTCATCTTCAAGTCCTTTCCTCAATCCGGCCTTGCTGAACGCCTGGCAGGGCGTTCCGCCCACCAGAAGGTCGATGTCGCCTCCGCAGTCCTCGGGACGGATCTTCGTGAAGTCGCCGAGGTTCGGAACCGCCGGGAGACGCTCCTTCAGGACGGCGGACGCGAACGCGTCGATCTCCGACACGAACGCGCACTCCCACCCAAGGTGCCGCCATGCGACGGTGGCGGCCTCGATTCCGCTGCACACGCTACCGTACCGCATGGCCGCACTCCTTTCCTCATCTGCTTTTTCGTAAAACGACGGCGGGATTGTTCACTCTTTTCCCTCTGACTCCCTATTTACGGATTCTGCGACAGCCGTTTTCGGAACTTTCTAAAGTTTTTTCGTACGCCGCAGCTCGGACAGCTTCACCTTGGGCTTCGCGGGCTTGCGCGCCTGCGCCGTATCGGTTCCCGCGAGGACGCAGCCGCACATCGACGCGGCGACCGCGCAGCCGACGACGCCGTCGAACCAATGGTTGTCGTGCGCCTCTGGCCGCATCTTCCACTCGTCCACCTTGCGGCCGCGCCCCTCGGTCTTGACGCGGTACTCGGCGGTGAGATGCTCGGCGAAGAGCATGTGCCGCTCCGTCTCGCGCCCCCAGAGCGAGAGGTTTCCTCTGTCGCCCATCGTGGTGAGGAGGCGGCTCGCCACAAACGACTTCCAGTAGTTCGTGTCGAACACGACATGCCGGACGGCCCGCTTGCCGCGTATGTTCGGCATCCGCCAGTTGTGTCCGACGCGGTCGCCGACCATCCGCTTGTATTCGCTCATGGGCTTCGAGGACGCGCCGATGTACTTGCCGTGGCTCGGCAGGATCACGTTGGCGAAACGGGCCTCGCGGCAGAACTGGTACACGACCTCGGTGGACTGGCCCCAGTTCGCGTCTATGAGGCATCGCTCGATGTGCATCGCCGCGCCGTCGTCCCGCGTGAACTCCCGCGAAAGGTAGTCCTCGGTGAGAGCCTTGAGTCCGCCGTAGAGACATCCTTCAAGTCCGGCGTGCGGGAACTTCCGCTGGAGGGTCGGGTTCGCGTCCGCGAGCGAGAAGTACCTCCGCCTCTGGTCTGGCCACGTGCCGTAGTCGATCACGCGGCCCGTGAAGTCGTCGTCCCACGCGCACACGACATAGAAGAGAAGCGTCTTCTGCACGTCGATGAACATCGTGATGTGGTTCGCCGAGACGGGCACGCCGCGCTGCGAGTGTCCGTTCAGGTTGTTCACGATGCCGTCCACCGTGAGTTGCTCCTCCGTCCCCAAGTCCTCCGGCAGAGGGTCGTTCTGATACTCGGCCCAGAACGCCGCCTCGTCCGTGAGCTTCAGGTCCATCGCGTGCTGGACGGCCGATAGCTCGTCGTGGTTGTAACGCGCGGACCACGCGACGACCGCTCCCTCGTCCATCTCGGCACGGTGCCGCCTGTAGAACTCCGTCGCCTTGGCGAACGTCCCCCTCTCGCGCAGCTCGTCGGCGCGGAGGTCGGCGTAGCGGTTCCACAGTTCCTCGTTCTTCGGGAACTGGTAGAGCATCTTGCACCGCTCGCCGTTCCACTCGGGATGCTTCGCGCGGTCGAGCATCTGCTCGGCCATGTCGCCGGGGCGGATGACGGTGCAGGGCATCACGCCGGCGATCTTGCGTCCGGGGCCGGCGAGGCCGAGGACGTCGCCCGCGAGGACGCGAACACGCTTGCGGGTCTGCTCGGCGGAGCCGGCTGATTCGCTCGTCTGCGGGTCATCCACGATCACAAACTCCGGCCGGACGGTGC
>JAFRSR010000199.1 GCA_017427485.1 Kiritimatiellia bacterium | reverse complement strand
CACTGGCTGGGCGGACGCTCCCCCGGCGGACGCTGGGTGGTGGGCGGCATCTTCAGGGAACTGGCGGAGGGCGCCGTCGCCGACGGGTGCGCGCTCCTGCCGTCGATGCCCGAGGGAACGACCTACCAGCCCTACGCCTGGCTGCCGTGGTTCATCCACGGCGTGCCGCTCGATCCCTACCGGCTCGTGCCGTTCCTGGAGCGGAAGCTCGCGGCAGAGGGCGTGCGTTTCCGCTACGAGACGCGCGTGGTGGGCGTGGAATCCGAGAACGGACGCATCGCGCGCGTGGTCACGCATAGCAAGGAAGGTTTTGCCGCGCGGCCCGTGCGTTGCGTTATCGACGCAACGGGCGACGCCGACGTGGCCGCGCTCGCTGGCTGTCCGGTCCATGTGGGCCGCGACGGCGACCACCTCATGGCGCCGACCTCGCTTACGTTCCACCTTTCGCACGTCGACCACGCGGTCCTGCAGGAGACCATCGAGAAAACGCGTTCGCCGAAGTTCCGCGAGCTGATCGCGTCGCTGCGCTCGACGGGCGAGTGGCCGTTCCCCTACGACATCTTCATCTCCGTGAAGGGACTTGCCGACGACGAGGCGATGATCAACACGATCCGCCTCGTGGGCGTGGATGGCCTCGACGCGGACTCGCGCACGCGCGCGTACGTGGACGGACGGCGCGAGGCGCTGCAGCTGCTGGACATCTTCCGTCGGTACTTCCCCGGGTTCGCGCAGGCGCGGATCAAGTCGATCGCGCCGATGCTCGGCGTGCGCGAGACGCGCCGGATCGCCGGAGCGTTCACGCTCGGCGTGGCCGACCTCGCCGCCGGGACGGAATTCCCCGACACGATCGGCTTCTCGATGTACGGCTGGGACCTGCCCGACCCGAAGCGTCCGAGCGTGCAGCCGCTCGTGGACGAATCCGGCGGCGGATTCGTGAACAAGGCGAAGAAGGGACTCGCGACGCCGATTCCGTTCCGCGTAATGGTACCGCAGGGATGCACGAACCTGCTGTGTCCGGGACGTGCAATCAGCGTGGAGCGCGACGTGCTGGGTCCGCTCCGCGTGATGGCGCCGTGCATGGCGATGGGCGAGGCGTGCGGCGTGGCGGCGGAGCTGGTCGTCGCAGGAACGGCGAACGCGGACGTGGACGCAGGGCGCGTGCGCGACGTGCTGCGCGCGAACGGGTGCATCGTGGACGCGGCGGCGCTGCCGTCCATCGAGCCGAGGGTCGATCCATGAGCTTCCTCCGCACGCATCTCCGCTGGGGCGTGGTGGCGCTCCTCTTCTTCACCGCGCTCCTGAACAACCTCGACCGCATGGTGCTTTCCGTGCTCGCGCCGACGCTGAAGGAGAGCCTGGCGTTCGGGGACGTGGAATACTCGTACGTGGTGGCGGCGTTTCTCGCGGCCTACGCGCTCGGCTACACGTTCTGCGGGAAGGTGCTCGACCGCGTGGGCGTGAAGCTGGGGATGATGGCGGCGCTCGTGTTCTGGTCCGTGGCGGCCATGGGACACGCGGCGGCCGTCGGCTGGCTGTCGCTCGCGGCGTTCCGCTTCCTGCTCGGGCTGGGCGAGAGCTTCAACTCGCCCGGCGGAGTGAAGGCGATCGCCGAGTGGATTCCGCGCCGCGAGCGCGGACTCTGCATGGCGGTGTTCTCGAACGGCAACGTGCTCGGCTCCATCATCGCGCCGCCGCTCGTGGCGTTCCTTTCGCTCCACCTCGGCTGGCGGTGGGCGTTCGGCATCACGGGCGGGCTCGGTCTCGTGCTGTGGGCCGTGTGGCGGCACGTGTACCATTCGCCCGAGAACCATCCCCGTCTGACGGAAGAGGAACGCGCCGTGATCATGGCGGAACGGGGAGAGCGTGCTTCGTGGTTCGTGGTTCGCGGTTCGTGCGGAGCTAAAGCACAAGGCGAGAAGCGTGGTTCGTGGTTCGTGGTTCGTGAGGAGCTGAAGCACAAGGATTTGCGCGAAAGCAACCAGCCAACCACGCGAACCACGAACCACGAACCACGAACCACGCTCATCACGTGCGCGGGGTTCTTCGTGGCGAGGTTGCTCACGGACCCGATCGTCTACTTCTTCACGTTCTGGCTGTTCAGCTACCTGAAGACCGAGCGCCACTTCACGCTGGCGATGATCGGCGCGGTGGGGTGGATTCCGTTTCTCGCGTCCGACATCGGCGGACCGGGCGGCGGGGCGCTCTCCGACTGGCTCGTGCGGCGCGGATGGCACCCCCGGCGCGCGCGTCTCGCGCTCATGCTGCTTGCGGCGTGCGCGATGCCGGTGTCGATCGTCGCCGTCCTCACGCCCAACGCCTGGCTCTCCATCGCCTGCATCGCGCTCATCCTCGGCTCGCAGAGCTGCTGGATGGCGAACCAGCTCACGCTCATCTCCGAGAGCGTGCCGCGTACGCACGCCGCCTCGTTGCTCGCGCTCTCCGCGCTCGGCGGGTCGATCGGCGGCATCGCGGCGAACCTGCTCGCCGGGCGCGCCATCCACGCCGCCGGATACGTGCCGGTGTTTTGCGTGCTCGGGTTCTGCCACCTGACCGCCTTCGCGGTGCTGGTGCTGACGGGGCGGAAAGGAGTCCGCCATGCATAAGGTCCCGACGCTAGGCTGCACGTTCATGGACACGCCCGAGCGGCGCGTCCTCGACCTGTCGTCCGAACTGCCGTTCCTGCCGGTGCTGGGACGGAGCCGTTCGTCCAAGGTGCGCGAGGGGGCCGTCGAGCACCGGCACGCGCGGTGCATGGAGCTGACCTTCTGCGAGCGCGGGTCCGTGAAGTTCGACTGCGAGGGGCGCGTCTGGTCACTTCTGCCGGGCAACATGTTCGTGACGCAGCCGAAGGACGCGCACCGACTGCGCATGAATCCGAAGGGGGCTCATCTCTGGTGGGTGTTCTTCCGCGTGCCCGCGCGCGGGGAGGCGCTGCCGTCCCTCACGCCCGCCGAGACGCGCTGGCTCGTGAACCGGCTGCAGGCACTGCCGACGCGGCTGTTTCCGTCGACGGACGCGATCCGCGACGGGTTCCGCGACCTGTTCGCCGTCGTCGACCGGGAACCGGCCTCCTCGCCGTCGCGATCCCTGCGCCTGAGGATGTCGGCGGTTTCGCTCCTGCTGGCGATCGCCGACGCGGGGCATGCCGGCACGCGCGTCCCGCGCGACGACGCCCTGCGCGGGATCATCGACCGGATGCGCCGCGCGCCGGAGGTCGACTACGTGCTCGACGACCTGCTGGCCGAGACGCGTCTCTCGCAGAGCTCGCTCGCGTTCAAGTTCAAGCAGCTCGTCGGCCTGCCGCCGCACGCCTTCCTGATCGCCTGCCGCATCCGGCGCGCGAAGGAGTTGCTGGCGCAGACGACGCGGTCCGTCCTCAGCATCGCCAGCGAGCTGAAGTTCTCGTCGTCCCAGCACTTCGCCACGCGCTTCAAGCAGGAGACGGGCGTCTCCCCGCTCGGTTGGCGTAAGCGTAACAGATGAGAAAGAGGACAAAGGACAGAGGACAAATGACAAAGGATAGAGGACAAAAGACTAATGACAAAGGATTGCGGTTCCATCCTTTGTCCTTCGTCTTCTGTCTTTTGTCCTCAACAAGTTAAGGAAAGGAATGCATAAAATGAAGAATCTCATGCTCACGGTCCTCGGGCTGTTTTTTCTGGCCTACGGCGAAGAGGCGGGGACGTCCTCCGCCTTCCGCGACGTGTCCGGCGACCGGGCGCGGCACGTGGTAATCGCGCAGGGCACACCCGAAATCTACAACGGGCACGCCACGCTCGTGCGGACGAAGAGCGGCAGGATGATCGCCGTGTGGACCATCGGCCACGGCGGCACCTGCGGTCCCGCGGCGGAGTCGCTGGACGGCGGCAAGACGTGGACGCGCATCGACGAACGCTTCCCCGCCGAGTGGAGGAAGACGAAGAACTGCCCCGCCATCTTCGCGCTGGAGGGCCCCGACGGCAAGGAGCGACTCTTCGTGTTCGCGGTGGGGCGGATGGACAAGGTCAACAACCGGGGCGTCGAGATGCGCCACTGCGTGAGCGAGGACGACGGCCTCACCTGGCGCATGCTCCCGAACGCGATCCCCGTGACATGCGTGATGCCGCTTACAACGATCATCCGCTGTGCCGACGGCTCGTACCTCGGCATGTACAACGACCGCTGGCCTGAGTTCAGAAAGAAATGGAACCGCGTGTACCAGATCCGTTCCACGGACGGTGGCTTCACGTGGTCGGCGCCGGGCGAGCTCGTGGCCGAGTCCGAGAAGATGAACCTCTGCGAGCCATTCCTGCTGCGGTCGGACGACGGGAAGGAACTCTGCGCCATCCTGCGCGACAACTGCCGCGACGCGTTCTCGAAGATGGTGTTCAGCCGTGACGAGGGCAAGACGTGGACCGCGCCCGTGGACACTGCGCCCGCGCTCTCCGGTCACCGCCACGCCGGGGTGAAGGATTCGACAGGCCGATGGACGATCGTCTCGCGCAACTACGAGCCGAATGCGCCCTACAAGTTCAACTACTGCGCGTGGCGCGGCACGTACGCCGACATCGTCAACCGCCGCCGGGGCGAGACGGTCAAGCTCCTGCACAGCTACGCGAAGGGCGACTGCGGCTACGGCGCGTGTGTGCTGATGCCGGACGACACCGTCTTCGCGCTCACCTACATCAAGTACAACCCCGGCCCCGAAAAACACTCCATCGTCGGCCTCTGGCTGCCGAAGTGAAAGGCTGTGCGAAAAATCGTAAAATAAAAATGTGAACGCATCCGGTGCGGGGGATTTGGTATTATCCCCGCACATTCCCTTTTTGTACCCATGAGAAGGAGACGGACATGAAAAAGACATTCATCTGCGCATGTGCGCTGCTGACGATGACAGCGGCGGCGAAGGAGACCACGTTCACCGGCACCGGCGCATGGGACGCGACGGCGCGCTGGTCGAACGGCGTGCCGGTTTCTGGCGACACGGCGACGGTTTCGGGCACTTCGACGGTGACGGCGGATGGCCTCGACGTGGCCTACAACACGCTGAACCTCGGCAAGAACGCCTCAGACAACACCGCCTATCGCCAGAAGGGCGGCACCTTGACGTCAGAATACCTCACCGAGGTCGGCGCGGCGCTTTCGGCGTCGACGATGGAACTGGAAAACGTCGATGTCACGCTCAACGCCTACCGCCTCGTCGTCGGACGCGGCAAGAACGCACGCTTCGCGATGCAAGGCGGCACGCTGACGCAGAACCTCACTGCGAATAATTGCGGTCTGCTGACAGGCGTCTGGGCGAAGAACGGCACGGCTGAGATCGTCCTCTCCAACGTTGTCTGGAACCTCACGGGCGGGGCGGTCAAGCTCGGCTATGGCAGCATCGCGACGAACCGCCTGGAGGTCGTGGGCGGGCGGATTGACAGCCGGGCGCAATTCATGCTCGGTTCCAACGCAAAGAATTATCAAGACCCTGGGATTGGGTGGAATGAAATGATTGTCCGCGATTCCATCTGGACGAACACGCAGGGCTCCATCCTCGTGCCGAATGCCGGAAGCAACGCGGCTCGCCTGCTCGTCTCGAATACCGTGTTCAACGTGACGCCCACTATCAGACCCGGACATGCCGCCGGCACGACTGGCACGGTGGAATTCGCCGATTGCGCAGACGTTACCATTGGTGGCGGCATCTTGTTGGTGGAAGCCACCGACTCGCACGGGCGTCTTGTCCTGCGCAACCAGCCGAACGCGGCAGACATCCTTTCAAAGGTTGTCTACAAGGGCGGGGCGCGGTCGGAGGCGTGGGTGGAGCTGATCAATTCGCCGTTCGTGCCGGACGGCAGATGGCTGAGCACGGCGGTCGGCTCGTTTTATGTCGGCACGAACAAGTCGTGCAAGACGGGCGTCGTCATTCGCGATGCGACCTTCAATGCGCCTTTTCACGTTGCGGCAGGTTACGGCGGCAACGGGCATCTGATCTTTTCGAATGCGACTGTCAATGTCTTTAACGGCGATCTGTCAGGGGCACACTTAGACAAGGCGGGCAGCACGGGCGTGGTCGAGTTCGTCGATTCTCGTCTGTGCCTCTGGCCTGAGGGGAACACGGAGGCGTGGAAGTCGGGCAAAGGCGCGGCAGCCCGCAAGTTCTACGTCTCCAACCACGCAAGCGGCTGGGGACGCGCGCGTTTCAGCGGCGGCGTGGCGGACATGAACTCGCTCCATGTGCCGCGCCAGGGGTACGGTGAGGCCGTGATCGAGAACGGCGCGGACGTGACGGTCGGCGGACTGTGGGTGGGTAACCTGACGGGGGCCAACGGCATCCTGACGATTTCCGACACGTCCAGGCTCCATGTGCCCGGCCGGATCACGGTCTGCAACCAATCGAGCAGCACAGGACGGGTGGATCAGACAGGCGGCACGGTCGTCGTCGACCAGACCCGTTCTCCCATGGAAGCGGGATCGGACCAGACTGCGGCAGCCATGTCGATCGGGTGCGCAGGCGGCGCGTCCGGTTCCTGGCGCATTTCCGGCGGCAACCTGCTTTGCACAAATGCAAGTTATTCCATCAACCTCGGCAACGTAAACAACGGATCGGGCACGTTCGAGCTTGCCGGCGGCATGGTGTACGCGACTCGCTTCTACAAGGCATCTAACGTCTCTGGCACGGCAACCGTCATCTTCGACGGCGGCCTGTTCAAGGTCTGCCCCAGCACGTTCATCGACCTGCTCAATTCGACCATGGACGCGAAAGTGCGCGAAGGCGGCGCGGTCATCGACACGAACGGGGGCAACAAGAGCGTTGCGGCTGTCATGGAACACGACTGTTCGGCGGCGAAGGACGGCGGCCTCGTGAAGAAGGGCGAAGGCATGCTCACCATTTCCGCGACGCCCACGTTCACGGGCGACGTGAAGGTGGAGGCGGGCACGCTCGACATGTCGGGCACCTCGTTCGCGCTCGGCGCGGATGCGGCGATCGGCGGCGGCGGCACGCTCGTTCCGCCGCCCGGCGGCCTCACCGTGAACGGCGCGTTCACGCTCGATCCCACGAACGCGCCGACGCTGACGGTGTCGGGCCCGGTGGCGATCGGCGCGGGGGCGACGATTACGGTGGCGGATCCGAGCCTGCTCGACAAGAAGACGTCCTACAGGTTCTACACGGCGACTTCGTCGTCCGGGGTGCCCGAGCTCGTCGGTTCCCGCAGGGCTGGATGACGTTGAATGACGGCCGGAGCCTGCGCGTGAGCTACGCCAGCGGCACCACGATCCTCTTTCGGTGACATGACATGGACAAAAATCTTTTATCGGTGATTTTCTTCGCGGCTGCCGGGTGTGCCTGGGCGTCTCCCGGTGGTGAAGTGCGCGTGTGCGAAGGGCGGCGGGGCGTGTTCTCGCCGGACGGCTCGCGCATTGCGTTTGAATGCGAACGGGGCGGTCGGCTCGCGGTCGGCGTCGTGTCCGCAAAGGGCGGCGACGTGGCGTGGGTCGCGTCGGGCCCGGGCAACGCGGGCCAGCCCGCCTGGGCGGCGGACGGTTCGCTCCTCTACACGTACTGCCACGACACGAACACGGCGCTTGCGGCGGTGCAGCGCAAGGCGACGGATGGCGGCGCGAACATCTGGCGCTGGAAGGGCGGCCGTGCGGAGCAGGTGACGTTCGAAAGGGCGCTTGACTACTCCCCCTCGGCCGCGCCCGACGGCACGGTCTGGTTCGTGACGACGCGCGGGGAGGAGAAATCCAGCCTGAGAGGCACGGGTCTGTGCAAGGCGCATGTCGCCGCCCTCGCGCCGGGGACGACCAACCTGGGCATCAAGGTTCAGTACGCGAAGTCCAACACGGGGGCGATGCAGCCGACCGTGTCGCCGTCGGGACGGCTCCTGCTGTGGGGCGAGATGCGCGGATTTAGGGGCAACTGGCGCGTTGTGGCGGCGCCGGTCGACAATCTGGAGAAGGCCGTCGCGCTCACGCCGCCGGATGCCGCGTGCCATTCGCCGCGCTGGTCGCCGGACGGACGGCGCGTCTGCTACACGGGCTATCACGTGGGCGATCCGGGCTGGTGCGTGTACGTGCAGGAACTCGTCTCGGGCGCGGAGACGCGCGTGTGCGAGGGCCGCAATCCTTGTTTCTCGCCCGACGGCCGGAACCTCGTCTACGACCGCGACGGCCAGCTCTTCATGCGCCCGGCGCCGCCGGTAGCCTCGGCATCTGAGAAGCCGCGCGAACGTCGGCGGCTGTTGCGGAAGGAGGTGCGGAAATGAAGCGCGTTGCGGTGATATTGGTGGCCTGCGGCCTGGCGGCTGACGGCGGGGCGTTCGAGCGGATCGCGCAGGCCGACCACTGGGATTTCAGCGGTCATTTCGATGTGGAGACCGAGGACGGCATTCGCGCGATCATCGACCACATCCAGCTCACGGGCGCGAACACGCTCGCCTGGCGCTTGAACGGCGGATCGTCGCCACGCTACTGGAGCCGCGAGGAGAATGCGCTCGACATGGCGCCGGCGTTTAATCCCGTGCGCATTCCCGACGGACGCGCCGTGCAGGGGCGCATCCGCCTCTTCGGCGGCGGCGCGGGCGTGGACGCGTACAAGTTCGCCCTGGAAGAGCTGGGACGTCGGAAGCTGGGCCGCTGCGCCTACTGGCCCTACGAGGAGAACCACCACTTCACGAGCAAGGTCGGCGCCTGGAACCTGGACCATCCGCAGTTCTGGTGCATGACACGCGACGGAAAGCCCTGGATGGGACGCGCGTCGATCGCGTTCCCCGAGGTGCGCGCGCACAAGTTGCGCCTCCTGGACGAGATTCTCGCCTACGGGCCCGATTCGATCTACATCGAGGCGTGGCGCACGGGCGGCTGGACTGTGGCGGACGAATACGTGAAGCCCAACCTCGACGCCTGGCGTGCGAAGTATCCCGGCGAGGAGATTCCGAAGCCGAACGACCCGCGCTGGATCGCGCTCGTCGCCGAGACGCAGCACGCGTTCTTCCGGGACGTGCGGAAGCGTCTTGACGCGTCGGGGCGGAAGGTCAGGTTCCTCTTCGGCGTGTTCGGCGTGTCGAAGACGGAAGACCCGCTCTGGAGCAAGAAGGCGATCGACTGGCGGCGGCTCGTACGCGAGAACGTCATCGACGGGATCGTGATCGCGTCCGTGAAGGTCGACCCGAAGCGTCCGCTGGAGTCGACGAAGGATCTGTACGAGCTGGTGGCGAAGGACAAGGGACGGTGCCAGCTGTTCTGCCCCGTGAGCGCCTACACCTTCCAGAAGAGCGGCATCGCTAACTACGCCGAGTGGCTGGGCGTCTCGAAGGGCGAGGCAACGCGCAAGCTGCTGGAGCTGGCGCGCGAGGTCAAGGCCGACGGCATCCTGATGGAATGCGTGGACTATCGCAACTACACGCCCGAGATGTGCGACGCCCTGACGACAATTCCTTGACGCGCGCCATCCTTGAATCCGGTGGGGGGATGTGGTATCATATCGCCACTTCTGGACGGGGGTGTTCTGCCCTTGAAGGAAATGAGACGGCAAGGAGAACGGAAGATGGCGAGAACGATAAACGCGTTTTTTGCAGGAATCGCCGCGCTGTGCGCGTTGGTTGCGCATGGCGCCGATGTGCCCGAACCGCAGCCCGTGAAGAGTTCCGTGGAAATCACGGCGCTCTACTATCCCGGCACGGAGCACATGCCGGAATGGGACATGGTGAAGCAGGTCGTTCCCCAGATCCGCCCCTTGCTGGGCTGGTACGACGAGGGCGATCCTGCGAACGTGGACTGGCAGATCAAGTGGGCTGTGGAGCACGGCATCAGCTCGTTCTGCGTCTGCTGGTACTGGAACAAGGGCGAGCAGCGGCTCGACCATTGGGTGAAGGCGTTCTACCGGGCGAAGTTCCGCCGGCACCTCAAGTGGTACATGATGTACGCCAACCACAACCAGCCGGGATCGCATTCGTCGGAAGATCAGGCGAAGGTGACGAAGTTCTGGATCGACAACTACTTCAACACGCCGGAGTACTACCGGATCGACGGGCGTCCGGTGGTGGTCTACTGCACCGCCTCCAACCTCGACCGCGACTTCATCGCCGAGGCGAAGGCGCGGGGCGAGGACCTCAAGCCGGGCGAGGGAATCCGCCGCGCGTTCGACATCTCCGAGAGGATGGCGAAGGAGGCCGGGCTGCCGGGCATCTGCTGGATCAACATGAACTGGCTGCGCAGCGAGCGGGAGTGGAGCTTCACGCAGGCGCACTACGAGATGCTGCGCCGGGCCGGCTTCTCCGCCGAGATGTCCTACAACATGGGTGGCACCACGCCCTACTACATGGCGTCCGAGGCGCGGAAGGAGGGGGACCGTCCCCGCTGGGCGAGCTACGACCTCATGGCGGCGGCCGCGCGAAAGCTCGCCGGCCATGCCGAGGACCATCCCGATATTCCCTTCTGGCCGACGATCCCCACCGGATACGACGACACGTCGCGGGCGTTCCAACGGGCATGGGTGGTGCACGGGCGCACGCCGGAGAAGTTCCGCGCCTTATGCGCCGAGATCAGGGAAGTGTGCGCGCGGAAGGGCCTGAAGCACGTGGTCATCTCGCCGATCAACGAGTGGCAGGAGGGCAGCTACATCGAGCCGAACGAGGAATACGGGTTCGCGATGTACGACGCGCTGCGCGACGTGTTCTGCGAAAGGCCGAAGGACGGCTGGCCGCGCAACCTCACCCCGCGCGACCTCGGGATGCCGCTGCGCGAGTATCCGCCGATGTTCTTCTCGCCCGTGCAGGCCTGGAGCTTCGACACGTCGACCGAAGGCTGGTACCGGCAGCCGTTCGGGACGCCGGTCGTCCGCTGGCGGGACGGCGCGATCCGCTTCATCACCACGCGCCCCGACATCTTCCACATCCGCCAGCGGCTCGTGCCGTTCGACGCCAAGCGCTACCGGCTGTTCAAGGTTCGCATGCGGATCACGCCCAATCCGCGGACGGCGCAGGGGGCGGGGCCGCGCCGGATGCGCCTCAAGTGGGGCACCACGGAGGAGCCCATCATCGGCAACTGCAACGCGGTCGACTTCGAGATCCGCATCGCGTCGACGGTCGTGAAGCCGGATGGCAAATGGCACGAGTACGCGATCGACCTCTCCCGCTACACATACTGGGGCGGGATGGTCAACGAGCTGTGGTTCGAGGGCGTCGACCTGCGCCACGCGACCGTGGAGATCGACTGGATGCGCTTTGAACCGTAACGACGAAAGAGGTGGATGGACGATGAAAACGAGTTCATCTTCCGCTGACAGATCGTCCGCTTTATGTTATAATTCTAGCGTCGCTGGCGAATGTTTCGTTGGCTAAATGCTAAAACAGGAGAAATGCAAATGGCTACCAAGGCTACGAAGAAGGTTGAGAAGCTCGCCATCGACGGCGGCAAGAAGGTCTGGTCGAAGGGATTCCCCGCCTGGCCGCAGTTTGACAAGAAAACGGACAAGAAGGTGCTCGACATTCTTCACTCCGGCAAGGTGAACTACTGGACCGGCCCGATCGGCATGCAGTTCGAGGAGGCGTGGGCCAAGTGGCTCGGCGTCAAGAACGCGGTCTCCGTCTCCAACGGCACGGCGGCGCTCCACGTGGCGCTCACGGCGCTCGGTGTCGGCGCGGGCGACGAGGTGATCTGCACATCCTACTCGTTCATCGCCTCTTCGTTCTGCGCCCTCCAGGCCGGCGCGCTGCCGGTCTTCTGCGACGTCGGCACCGACCACCTCCTCGATCCGAAGAAGATCGAGGCGTGCATCACGTCGCGCACGAAGGCGATCGTGGTCGTGCACCTCTACGGCATGGTCGCGGACATGGATCCGATCATGAAGATCGCGAAGAAGCACAAGCTCTACGTGGTCGAGGACTGCGCGCAGTGCTTCGGCGGCGTCTACAAGGGCAAGAAGGCCGGCACGATCGGCACGGTCAGCTGCTTCTCGTTCTGCCAGTCCAAGCACTTCACCACGGGCGGCGAGGGCGGCATGGTCTGCTGCAACGACGACGACCTCGCGTGGGAGATCCGCTCCGTGCGCGACCACGGCTACGACGTGCGCGCGAAGCTCAACCTCCTCAAGATGGAGGGCAAGCAGCTCTACATCCACCGCCGCGTGGGCTACAACTTCCGCATGACCGAGATCCAGAGCGCGATCGGCCTCGGCGAGCTCGCGCGCTTCGACAAGTGGAACCTGCCGCAGCGCAAGAAGCTCGGCAAGGCGCTCATCAAGGGCCTCGCCGGCCACCCGCTCGTCAAGTACGCCCCCGTCGACACGCCCGAGCGCCAGAACGCGTTCTGGCTCGTGCCGTTCGTTCTCGACACCTCGAAGCTCAAGTGCACGATGAAGGAGTTCATCGCCGCCGTCCAGGCCGAGGGCGCCTTCGCGTACTCGGTGCTCTGGCCCGAGATGTACAAGGAGGAGGCCTACACGAAGCAGAAGGGCTTCGGCTCGCGCCAGTATCCGTTCAAGGACCCCGCCGCGCGCAAGATCGACTACACGAAGTTCAACTGCTCCGTGGCGCATTCGATGGCCGACGCGACGATCTCGTTCTGGACGCATCCGACGTACACGCTCGCGCACATCAAGGCCGACATCGCCGCGTTCAAGAAGGTCGCGGCCGCGATGATGAAGTAGTCGTCGAAGGAGGAGCACCCACATGGCGAAAATCAGGTACGCGCTCGTCGGTTTCGGCGGCATCGCCGAGAACCGGGTCGCGAAGGAGGGCTTCGCGTGCGACAGGGGGCGGTTCAAGCCGCTCCGGCACGCGCAGCTCGTGGGCGCCACCGACCTCAACCCGGCGCGTGAGGCTGCGGCCTCCGCGCTCGGGCTGAAGTGGTACGCCGGTCTGGACGACGTCCTCGCCGACAAGTCCATCGACGCGGTGTATGTGGCCACGAACAACCGCAGCCACGTCCCGCTCGCCCTCGCGGCGCTCAAGGCCGGCAAGCATGTGATCGTCGAGAAGCCGATGGCGACCTCGGTCGCCGACGCGCAGAAGCTCAATCGCCTCGCGAAGGCGAAGGGCCTCTCGCTCACCGTGGACCACATGATGGTCAACAACGCCTGGAACGTGGCCGGCAAGGCCGCGGTCGCCAAGGGCGCGCTCGGCACGGTCAACGACTGCTGCTTCCACATGGAGTTCGCCTACGGCTACGATCCCGCCGAGGCGGCCACGTGGCGCTGCTCGCGCGTGGACGAGATGGGCGGCCCGATCGGCGACGTGGCGAGCCACTGCTTCTACGTGGCCGAGTACATGTTCGGCAAGAAGATCGCGAAGGTCGCCGCCGTCTACTATCCGAAGATCATGAAGATCAAGGCCGAAGACGGCGCGTACGTCAAGTTCTTCTTCGAGGACGGCACGCAGGGCAGCGTCAACTGCGCGTTCTCCGAGATGCGCGGCGGCCTCGCCGGCACGCTCACGAACCTCGGCTACGAGATCTACGGCGACAAGGCCGCGATGCGCGGCTACGGCACGATGTTCCAGCTCTCCGGCCATCCCGGCGAGCCGATCGTCCAGCGCCTCGAGATCGACGACGGCAAGAAGGTCGTCCCCGTGCGCCCGGCCAAGATCCAGAACATCTACCAGACCCTCATCGAGGGGCACGCGAAGTCGATCGCCGGCGGCAAGCCGCTGACGGGCGACGACGCCATCCACAACCTTGCGCTCTGCGCCGCGTGCCACGCGTCCGCGCAGAAGGGCGGGAAGATCCTCTCCGTCAAGATTTGACGGAGAACGGGACTGAATCAAGGACAGGCAGGACGGGCCCATGGACAAGGTCAGGCGATACGCCGCGTATTTGCTCGTCATCGCGGGCTGCGGCGGGTTGTTGTTCGACTTCGGCGGGACGATCATCGGCCCCGCCCTGCCGTACATCGGGCCCGTCGACGAAAACCCCGGCAGCCTCGGACTGTTCACCACCGCGCAGGTGTCCCACCTGTCGAGCGCCGTCGTCATGTGCGCGGCGCTCGCCTGCCTTGCGGCTGGCTGGCTCACCGAGAAGCTCGGCCGCAAGTTCATGATGCTGTTCTCGGCGGCGATCGCGGCCCTCGCGTGCCTGCCGATCTGCATGACGGACGGCAACTATCCGCTGTTCTTCCTCGGGCGCGCGATGCAGGGCGTCTCCGCCGGATTCATCGGCGTCGTCGTTCCCATGTACCTCGCCGAGTGCCTGGATGCCAACAGCCGCGGCAAGGGCGCGGGCATGTTCCAGCTCCTCGACTTCGTCGGGATCACGTTCTGCTCCGTCGTCGGACTCGTCGTCGTCCACACGATCGGCGCGGCCGACGACGCGGCCGTCACCGCCGCGCGCAAGGCCCTCGCGTGGAAGACCATCTTCTGGTCGAGCGCGGCGCCCGCGATCCTCTTCTTCCTCGGCGCGCTGGGCCTGAAGGAGTCCCCGCGCTGGCTCTACCGCCGAGGACGGAAGGAAGAGGCCCTTGCCGCGCTCGCCGCGAACAACGGCGAGGCGAAAGCGAAGGAGATCCTCGCCGAGATGATCGCGGCGGACGAGGCGGAGGCCGCGGAGAAGGCCGCGCTTGCGGCCGCGGCGAAGGGCGACACGCTCTTCCAGCGCAAGTACGTGCTGCCGTTCTGCATCTCGCTCGCGGTCCTCATCTGCAACCAGGCGATCGGCTTCAACGCGATCCAGTACTTCTCGATTCCGATGTTCATGAGGGCGGGCCTCTCGCAGACAACCGCGAACGCCGCCAACTTCATCGTCTGGCTCGTCCCGATCCCCATCACGGCGCTCGCGCTGTGGCTGGTGGACCGCAGCGGCCGCAAGACGCTCCTCAAGCTCGGCACGATCGGCATGGTCGTCGCCTTGGTGAGCGTCGCGACGACGTTCCTGTTCATCGAGAAGGGCTCCCTGTCGGCCGGCCGCTTCGCCGGATGGGCCACCGTCGCCGGAATCTCGCTCTTCGTGGCGTCGTTTTCCATCGGGCCGGGCGTCGTCGTGTGGCTTGCGCTCTCCGAGCTCATGCCGAGCCGCATCCGCGCGAACGGCATGGCCATCGCGCTCTTCCTCAACCAGATGGTCGCGTTCGCGATTGCGGACGCGTTCCTTCCCTGGCAGAAGGCCTGCGGATATGCGGTTGTGTTCTACTGCCTCGCGTTCTTCGCTTTCCTCTACTTCCTGACGGCGGTTTTCCTGCTGCCCGAGACGAAAGGCAAGACGCTGGAGGAGATCGAGCGCTACTTCACCCGCCGGTGACGGCACACGAATGGAGGTGACATGCAGATGAGAACGCGGCATTGGTTTTCCCTGCTCGCGGCGGGGATGTGCCTCGCGGTCGGCACGGCGCGCGCGGAAGGGAAGTGGAAAATCCCCGACGGCTTCCAGTGGGGCGTCACGTTCGGGTTTTACGCGACGAACGGCTATTTCTCCTCGTCCGTCGCGAAGGACGAGATCGAGGCGATCGCCCGCGCGGGCGCAACGTGGGTCACGGTCGTGCCGACGGTCTGGCAGGACGAGGGGGCGTCCGCGTTCCAGTACAAGGACTTCGTGCACACGCCGAACGACATCGAGCTCATGGAGGCGATCGACCTCATCCACGCGAAGGGCATGAAGGTGCAGCTGCGTCCGATGCTGGAGTGCAAGGACGGCTACGGGCGCCTGGGCGTGTGGATGAACAAGGACCGCGAGCGCATGCCGGGGCGCGTGAGCGACGGCCGCACGCGCTGGTTCGCCTCCATGCGCGACCGGAGCGTTTACTACGCGCGCATCGCGGAGCGGACCAAGTGCGAGCTGTTCTGCCTCGACAGCGAGCTGGACAAGATGGTGGAGGAAAACGCGAAGTGGAAGTCCGTCGTGGCCGCGGTGCGCGGCGTCTACTCCGGTCCCGTCACGAGCTGCCACACGCTCCACACGGGCGAGGTGGATTTCCTCGCCTTCCTCGCAAAGAAGGACCACTGGTTCTACGACCTCGACTTCCTCTCCATCTCCTACTACTGCCCGGCGCGGCGCAAGGACCAAATGGGCGCGGCGCTGACCGTCGACGAGATGGTGAAGAACCTTGCCGGGGCGCATGGCCGGATGAAGGCGATCGCGGACGCGATGGGCCGGCCGATCATCTTCGGCGAGTGCGGCTGCTCGTCCACGCAGGACGGCGCGAGATCCCCGTCCGCCGTCTTCACGACCGTGGACGAGGACGAGCAGGCCAACTACATGGAGGCGCTCTTCCGCGTGTTCGCGCACGAACCCTGGTGCAGGGGATTCCACTGGTGGAAATGGGACCAGAACTCGCCGACGAAGCCGGACAGCACGCGCGAAGGCACGCTCGCGCGCGATTTCACGTTCCGCGGCAAGAAGGCCGAAGCCGTCTTCCGCCGCTGGGCACGGAAATAGAAGGGACGCTTCACCCGCCGTCGAAAATTGCGGGTTGTGGTGGCGCGCGGCGGCGCGATGTGGTAAACTAATAGCTCCACAAATGAAAGGAAACCCTTCTAAATGAAACTGAAACTGCTGGTGGCGGCCGCGTGTGCGGCGTTCGGAACCGCACTCTTCGCCGCAGGCGAACTCGACGAAGCCGTGCTGCACGGCGAGACGGACAAGGCGCGCGCGATCGACTACGCTCCGGGCGAGACGATGACGTTCACGCTCACGCTGCAGGGCGCGAAGCCCTTCGCCGAGGGCGCGTACTTCATCCAGTGGAGGCGTTCGGGCGATGACGGCGTCGTCGAGGAGGGCAAGGAGTCCGCCTCGAAGCCGTTCATCTACCGCACCAAGACCGACAAGCCCGGCTTCGTGCGCCTCACCGCGTTCGTGGTGGACAAGGACGGCAAGCGCTACCAGAAGTCGTTCCACGGCAACCCCAACACGCCCGAGGGCAAGGCGGCGATGAACCGCTTCGAGCGCATGGACAAGCGCGTGTTCTTCGACGGCGGCGCGGGTGTGCAGCCCGAGAAGCTCGTGTCCCATCCCGAGCCCGCCGACTTCGACGCGTTCTGGGCGAAGCAGTACGCGCGCCTCGACCGCGTGCCGATCAAGCCGGAGCTCATCGAGCTGCCCTGCGGCAACCCCAAGGCGCGCATCTACGCGGTGCAGGTCCCGTGCGCGGGACTGCGTCCCGTCACCGGCTACCTCACCGTGCCGAAGGCCGTCGACGCCGGCGCGAAGTTCCCCTGCCGCCTTGAGACGCACGGCTACAGCGGCGACCGCTGCCAGCACCCGGCGCCGGGCTGGGCGCGCGACAACGAGATCGTGCTCAACATCAACGCCCACGGCCAGAAGCTCGAGGCGTTCGGCGCCACGGAGGCGGACCGCAAGATGCTCCGCTGGGAGACCCGCTCGAACGGCTTCTCCTACGCCTTCGACCCCGCACAGAACGCCGATCCCGAGACCGCCTACTTCAACGGCATGGTCCTGCGCGTCAAGCGCGCGCTCCAGTACCTGAAGACGGTCAAGGGCTGGGACGGCAAGAACCTCATCGCGTCCGGCGGCAGCCAGGGCGGCCTGCAGACAATCTGGGCGGCCGGCTGCGGCGAGGGCGTGACGCTCGCCGAGAGCGGCATCACCTGGTGCTGCGACATGTACACGAGCGGCAAGCTGCGCAAGGACCCCGCGCTCAAGCTCGCCGGCGACGGCTGGTACATCGGCTGGACGGACGCCCTGGGCTACTACGACGCGGCGAACTTCGCGCGCCGCATCCCGAAGACCTGCTTCACGTTCATCACGCGCGCGGGCCTCGGCGACTACTGCTGCCCGCCGACCGGTCTCGCGAAGATGTGGAACAACATGACCTGCCCGAAGAAGATTCTTTGGGTGCAGGGTTCCACGCACGGCTACGTGCCGCCGGAGAAGCACCAGGACTTCGTGCTTGAGGCGCCGGCGAAGTAACGAACCATGATGCAGTTCCGCATCTCCGCCGTCCTGCTGTTCGCCGCCCTTCCTGCGGTGGCGCAGGGCGGCGTGGCGTTTACGAATCCCGTGTGGCGGGCCGACGCGCCCGATCCCACCTGCTGGCAGGCGGACGACGGCTACTACCTCACCTCCACCGCGCGGGCGTTGCTGAAGAGCACGGATCTCGTCCACTGGCAGAAGGTGCGTGACGACTTCCTCGCCCCCGGCGAGCGCGTGCGGATCAAGCGCGACTGGCGCGGCATCTGGGCGCCCGACGTGGCGCGCATCGGCAACGCGTGGAACCTCTACGTCTCCTATTGGAACGGCGCGGAGAACACGGTCATCGCGGTCTACACGAGCGACCGTCCCGAAGGTCCGTTCACGAACGGCGTGGTCGTGACGGACGGACGCGTCACGGGCATCCGCGACACGATCGACCCCGACGCGGTGGTGGACCCCGAGACGGGGAAGACCTGGCTCTTCTTCGGCTCGGTGGGAAAGGTTCACCGTGTGGAGTTGACGGCGGACGGCCGGACGCTCGCGCCTGGCGCGGCGTACGTGCACGTGGCGGGGCTGAACGACCGCGATCCGAAGGCGCATCCGCACCGCCGCCACGTGTTCGAGGGCACGTACCTGTACCATCGCGGAGACTGGTGGTACCTCTTCGCGAGCTCGGGCGAGTACAACCACGGCACCTACGCCGTCGTGGTGGGGCGCGCGCGGCACCTGACGGACGACTTCACGGACCGCGCCGGACGCCTGATGAAGGAAGGATTCGCCGAGACGATTCTCCGCTCGCGGCGGGGCGACCGTTTCTACGGTCCCGGACACAACGGCGAAATCTTCACCGCGCCCTCGGGGCGCACCTACATGATCTACCACTGCCACGACCGTGCGGCCACGCCCTACCAGCCGCACGGGTACAACCCGCGTCCGCTCTTCCTGCAGGAAGTGCTCTGGGACGCGGACGGCTGGCCGTATTTCGAGACGGGGCGTCCCGTCGCGTCCGGCGAGTTCCGCTGATCAGCAGGCGAGGATGAAGTCCTCGACGAGCCCGGACATCACGCCCTGGGCGGTCTTCGTGGCGGCCAGCACCTCTTCGTGGCAGAGGGGACGCGGCGAGATGCCGGCGGCGAGGTTCGAGACGAGCGAGAGCCCCGCCACCTGGATTCCGCAGGCATGCGCGAAGACGGCTTCGGGGACCGTGCTCATGCCCACCACGTCCGCGCCGATGTGCCCGTAGGCGCGGATCTCGGCGGGCGTCTCGAAGACGGGACCCGACGTGAAGGCGTAGATGCCCTCCATCACGCGCAGGCCGCGCCGGTTCGCGGCGCCGTGCAGCACGTCGCGCAGGTGCTTCGTGTAGACTTCCGTCATGTCGGGGAAGCGTGGCCCCCAGCCTTCGACCACGGGGCCGATCAGCGGGTTGATGCCCACGGTGTTGATGTGGTCCTTGAGGATCACGAAGTCGCCGGGCTTGAGCGCGGGGTTGATGCCGCCCGCCGCGTTCGTGAGGAGCAGCTTCGTGCCGCCCATGCGCCGAAGCAGCTCGACGGGGAACACGACCGTCTCCCAGCCCACGCCCTCGTACCAGTGGCGGCGTCCGCAGAAGGCCGCCACGCGCCGTCCGGCGCGCTCGTACAGCCAGAACTCGCCGGTGTGCCCCACGACGGTCGCGGCGCCGAGGTCGGGGATGTCCGCGTACGGGATGCGCACGAGCGTGCGGTCGGCGGAGAGCGCGTCGGCCCAGCCGCTGCCGAGCACGACGGCGACGTCGGGCGGGCGCTCGAAGCAGAGGTCGGGCAGGAATCCTGCCATGCGGTCGAAGTCTGACAATTTCATGTGGGCACCACCTTTCTTGAATCGGTTGCCGATATGATACCACATTCGCGGCGGCGGGGGCGCAATTTTTTTTTCGGGCACGGTGTCATCGGCGGGAAGGGGATGCGTGTACCTTGTTGAATGGAAAGGAACTACGCCATGGAAAACAATGAGAAAAGAAGCCGTTTCGCCCTCGT
Source organism: Kiritimatiellia bacterium (assembly GCA_017427485.1). Classification (GTDB taxonomy): domain Bacteria; phylum Verrucomicrobiota; class Kiritimatiellia; order RFP12; family UBA1067; genus RUG572. The sequence goes on along the minus strand of JAFRSR010000199.1, from coordinate 14,669 downwards.
GCGGATGATCCGGGGGCTCGCGCAGCCCGCCGACACGCGCGCCTACAAGGAGGCGCGCATCGCGCTTGAACGCCTGAGCGCGCCGCTCGTCGCCGTGCTGATCCCCTCCCTCGCGGCCGTCGTGCTGGCCGTCGTCACGGCCCTGCAGCCGTCGACCGCCGCCACCGTGGAGTCGATCGTCATCGCGGACGTCGTGGAGGACCCGCCCATGGAGGACCCGCCGCCACCCGTCGACGACATGACCGACCCCGATGACGACGTCACGGTCGACGTTGCGCAACCGGACGCCCCGGCCATTACCAAGGTGATCATCGAAGATACCGTTGCTCCTCCGCCTGTGACGCCGGTCAAGAACCTGGACAACGCCTTGCTGCCGATCGTCTCGCCCACTTCCATCAAAGGACCCGCCGACTACGGCGTACGTTCGGAGAAGGGGCGGAGGAAGGCCCTCGGCCCGGGCGCGGGGCAGGGCGACGCGCGCACGGAGGCGAGCGTCCTCAAGGCGCTCCGTTGGCTCAAGCACGTGCAGCGTTCGGACGGCTCGTGGGCGGGTCCCTCGCCCACGGCCATGACGGGCCTCGCGGTGCTCACGTACCTCGCGCACGGCGAGACACCGTCTTCGCGCGAGTTCGGCGCCACGGTGGGACGCGCCCTCGACTACCTGATCGCGTCGCAGCGCGACGAACAGGGCGTGACGCGCTTCCGCGGGTCCGACGGCAACGAGTACGCGTTCCTCATCGCCACGTACGCGCTCTGCGAGGCCTACGGCATGACGCGCAACCCGAACGCGGGCGAGGCGGCGAAGAAGGGGCTTGCGCGCATCATCGCCGGACAGTCCCCCACGGGCGGCTGGGACTACAAGCTCAACCGCGCCTCCACGCGCGACGACCTCTCCTTTGGCGGTTGGGCGCTGCAGGCCCTGAAGGCGGGCAAGATGGCGGGGCTCCGCGTGGAGGGCCTCGACGACTGCGTGAAGAAGTCCGTGCGCTACCTGAAGACGCGCGCGTTCCGGAAGGGCGGGTTCGGGTACTGCGCGGGCGGCGCGCCCACCGGCCTCACGGCCACGGGCTGCCTCGCGCTCCAGCTGCTCGGCGCCGCCCGCGAGAAGGAGGTGCGCAGCGCGCTCGACTTCATGCGTGCGTGGCGGCCCGTGTGGGAGAACCACCCCGGCGGCAAGAACGCGCAGTACTACAGCTACTACGCCACGCAGTGCAAGTACCAGGCCGGGATGCGCCGCGACGCCGCGCCCGCCGACCAGACGAGCTGGAAGAAGTGGAACGCGGAGATGAAGGCCGCCTATCCGAAGGCCATGACCGAGCTGTCCGAGCGCATCCCCGATTCCGAGGGACGCCCCTGCGCGATGGGGTACTGGCAGAACCGCGACGCCTACGACGCGCCCGTGATGGGCACCTGCCTCTGCGCGCTGCAGCTGATGGTCTACTACCGCTACCTGCCCACCTCCACCCTCCACGCCACGGAAGTCGTCCCCGACGTGCAGTCGCTCGTGAAAGACCGCTCGGACGAAATCGTCCCTATGATCGACATCTGAGAAACCGATGCACCTATGTTGCCGATGGAGGCCAATTCTGCTAAACTACGTGCAACGAGAATAAGGGAGCCTGTGCGCTCCCGGCGGGAAATCAGAAAGAGATGCTACCATGATCAAGATCATCCAAGGCGATATCACGACGCTGGCGGTGGATGCCATCGTCAACGCGGCGAACCAGGTGATGCTGGGCGGCGGTGGCGTGGACGGCGCGATCCACTATGCGGCTGGCGACGAGCTCTACGAAGCGTGCCTCAAGGTGCCGGAGGTGCGTCCGGGCGTGCGGTGCCCAACCGGCGAGGCGCGGATCACGCCGGGATTCAAGCTGCCCGCGAAGTTCGTGATCCACACGGTCGGGCCGGTCTATCGCGACGGCCAGCACGGAGAGCCGGAAAAACTCGCAGCCTGCTACCGCAACTCCCTCACCCTCGCGGCGGAGAACGGTTGCCAGTCCATTGCCTTCCCCTGCATCTCCACGGGCATCTACGGCTATCCCAAAGAAGAAGCCGCGCAGATCGCCGTGCGCGAGGTCCATGCTTTTTTGTCCAACTCCGAGCCACAAATCGGTAGGGCGGTCGCCCCGCGACCGCCGCAAGAGGAGGGCCTCGCTTCATCTCGACCGCCGGAAATGGAAGTGATCTTCTGCTGCTTCTCGGAACGAGATGCGAATGTCTATCGTTCACTAGTCGCATGACCACCTTTCTCTCCAATCGTGAAATCTATGAGCGGGTGATCCGCGAGACCGTGCCGCTGGCGCGGGAGCGGCTGTGGATCGCCACTGCCGACATCAAGGATATGTACGTTGATGCCGGCGGACGCGACATGGTGCCGTTCCTTGAGGTGCTTGACGGGATGCTGAAGCGTGGCGTTGAGGTGCGGCTCATTCACGCGAAGGAGCCGGGGCCGAACTGGCGGGAGGATTTTGACCGCCACCCCGGCCTCTGGGAGGGTATGGAGCGGATGCTGTGTCCGCGCGTCCATTTCAAATGCATCATCGTGGACGGGCGCACGGCGTATTTCGGCTCGGCGAATCTCACGGGCGCGGGGATGGGCGCGAAAAGCGAGCGAAAGCGCAATTTCGAGAACGGCGTGTTGACTGACGATCCCGCGCTTGTCGCGCCGCTCGTCGAGCAGTTCGATTCCGTCTGGCGCGGCGACTTCTGCCGCGATTGCGGCCGCCGCGACTTCTGCGGCGACTGCCCGGTAGACGACTCGTAAAACTAGACGTTTTCCTCTTTCCGGATAGACGGCGGGAGCAAGTTTGTGGTATCATAGTGGCGCTCCCCGGGATTGAACTCCGTGGCAACGGGGGTACGAACGGGAGCCGTTGATGAGCCGTTGGGTTGAAACCGATGGAGTCCTGCTGAGAACGGATTGAAAAGCCTGAAGGGTGGGCGGACGGTCCGGGAGGGGGCGTTGATGTCGGGAACCGCGGCCGCCGATTTGGAACGTGATGGAGGAGGCTTCCTCCGCGGGCTTGAGCGCAAAAGCGCGGCCTAAGCGTCGTCGGCTTTTGGCGAGGCATCGCCTATTCCGAAAATGCGACCGTTGGCGCATTGTATCCTGTGGCCGGCGTTCGGCCGCGCAGTGTGTCGACACGACAACGAAAGGAATAGGACATGAAGAAACCAGCAGAACTCGGGGCGATCGACATCGCCGCCGTACAATCCCGTATGCTCACGATTCGCAATCAGCAGGTGCTGCTCGACCGCGATGTCGCCGCGCTATATGGAGTGGAAACGAAAGCACTCAACCAAGCTGTCAAGCGCAATGCCGAGCGGTTCGAGGAAGGTTATTTGTTTCAGCTCGATGCGCACGAGGTGGACAATTGGAAGTCACAAATTGTGACCTCCAATTTGTCAGAACGTGAGATCGCGAGTCTGAAAATGGGGATGCGCCGAGCACCTTACGCGTTTACAGAACGTGGCCTTTACATGTTGGCGACGATATTGAACAGCGACAGAGCGGTTCGTGCGACAAAGGCGATCATTGAGACATACGCTCAGGTGCGTTCGATGGTTCGCGACATGGAGGCGATCCAAACGGAGAAGGCGGGGTCGCCGGAACAGGCGAATCTGCTCACGCGGGCCGGTCACAAGCTTGCGGGGCTCATCGGCGACAATCTCTCCACGGTGTCGCGGAAGACTACGATCGAGCTGAATCTCGCGCTGCTCAAGATCACGCACGAAGTCACGCAGGGAAAGAAGTGAACGTCATGATATGGTTCGGAGAAGAAGCTGAGGCCTTGCTTAAGCAGCTTGAGAAACTGTTCAAGCGGATAGTGGTCCGCATTGTAGCCTTCCAGAATGACTGGGATCGTTGCGACCCAATCTGGCGCTTCTGTTGGCAGAACCGGCGGGGAAAGTGGTACGAGACTCAGATATCCTATTACAACGACGTGTACTTCTTCGTGAACTGGGGCGAGAGTCGGTATCGGGATTTCTGGATGTGGGAGATCAAGCCCGGCGAGTTCTGTCGAGAGTACGACAATGGGGCGCATGATCATAATCCCTGGCCTCAAGTTGAACATCTGGAGGATATGCTCTCTTGGCTGAACTTTGTAGAAAAGGATTGGCTGCGCGCTTATCGGAAGGTGGAAAAAGAGTGGCCGAACAACAGACGGAACGGATTTGTGCCGCGCGCCGTTATCCATCGCTACGTGCCGAATTTTCCGCGACAGGATAAGCTGGCCGGGGAAGCGACGGTGCGAAAATTCTGCGAGCTGGTCGAGGGTAAGTATTATTCACCGAACTGCGAGAGGGAAGGCCGGTTTTTCCGCAAGAACATGACGGCCGGCGATTATCTTGAACTGGTTCGAATTGGACTTGAGGCAACTGTAGATGCGGAACGGCTCACGGATCGTCCGATGACAGGCGAGGACTATTACAAGATGAATGGATACAACCGTTCGTTGGGGAGCATCTTTGACGTTCCCCGTGATTCGCCAGAGGAGTTCCGCAAGTGGATTAAGGAGGAAAAACCGTATGATTGGCATGACGGTGGGCATCAGTTCTGGATTGGCCCCGGACGGATTCACTTGAGTGTCCATCTTGAGAAGCCGCAAGGACATGAAAAAGAGCAGTACAAGGTTACGCTCTCGGCGTGGTTTGCATGGACGGCCTACAATTTGGCAAGAATGGCGGTTGCATTCTATGACCGTGGAATAGATGTCTATCTTTACGACTACGAGAATATACGAAAAGCCCTCTTGGCCGAGGACGATCTAGCGATTGTCGAGCGTGGCGGCGACACCCGCTATGCCGGTCACAACGGAGCGTTTGAGTCAATTTGGCTTTCCGAGATCGGGAGCCGTTATGCGACATTGAAGGAATTCGTAAGGTGGAAGCCTCTGCCGATGCTACGTCCGCGAGAGCATAAGTATAATCCGATAATCAAGGAAAGGATCTGATATGCTGAACAAAAAGCCGATAATCCGAACCAACCAGTTGCGTCCGGGATGTGTCATCCCTGTTGGATGGGTGTTTGAAAGCATTCTGTTGATCCTGCTCGTTTGTGCCGTCCGCGATCTGTCCTCTAACGTGGCGCGGATTGCGGAGGTGATGGATCGATTGGAGAAAAGAGAGGCCGTTAATCAGTAAGGAGATGAGAATGAGTGAAGATGATTTGGAAGTGCTGCGGACGCGTTCAGATGAACTGCAGACGAGAATCGCGAAAGAGTGCTGCGTGCTGTATGATGGTGCGGAGAGTGCAGCCTGGGCATGCGGCCCCGGATGGGATGACCCGCTTGAGAAACTGTCGTATAAGTTGGAGGCCCTCAACGTCCAGCTGTATGATCGTTGGAAGGTCAAAGTTGTCGTAGCGCAGGTCAAGGAGAAGTTCGGAACGCTCCGATTTTACTTTGAATGCCTTGTCGATGGGAACGGCGAACCGACTCGTGAGCAGGTGGTCTTGTCACATTATGCCGAAGATCTCGCATCGGAATATGTGCGCAAGGCGGAAGAAGAGTGCTACGGTGTTTGCGAGGAGTGCGGAACCCCGATTGGCACGTGCGAGTCTCCTCGCTGTTGCACGTTGGGATGGTACCGTTACCTTTGCCGAGACTGCGCAATGCGGCATGAAGAGGGTTCCCCGCCTGTTACGTATGAAATGAACGGCACGTTTTATGAAGGAGACAAGGAGATTACTTCTCCATTTAAATCCAAGAGTGAAAGGAGGAAATGACATGAAGTATGAGTTTCGGGTTCGTATGCAGCAGCGGCATTTGAAGGCCATTGTTGGAGCGCTCAGGTTTCGGCAGCGGCTTTTGGCGGGCGATGTGTATGGAACGATTGGACGCGCAGCGATGGATGCGTGGGGAACGTTACCTGATGTTGCCCATGGGGCGTATCCTGCGAGAAAAGGCGAGAAGGGGGTGGTTCAATTGGAAGTTCTCAAGGCTTGCCGGGTGATTGAGGACATCGTGTGGGGCCAGAAGCGACCCGTATTGGCGTTCTCGGCATCGCCGGACGGAAGACTTGCGGCTGAACTGTTGTCACAAAACAAGACGAAGGAGAGGCATACGCGATTCATTGTAAAACTGAGGAAGGGTGTTTTGAGGGAGATTGGTTGGGCGGTTGAATTTGAGTTACGGGCGCGAATCGGACACTTGGATGCCATTGTCGCGCACCTTGATGTCGGACCGGACGTGATTCGGCGTGTTGATAGCCAATGTGAGCGAATGAAAGCTGTGGCTTGGCAGATTGTCGGCGGAAACTATGGTCCGTGGTTTACGTATCGGACAAGGTTTCTTTACGATATCTATTCTGCCATCCAACACGAGGAAGGGCACTGGCGTTATAGTACTGTAACGCCCATTGTCCCAAGCGTACCGCTACTGGAGATTTCGAGGCACGTGTGATACGAGCGTTTGATTGGTGAAGTTCTGGCAGATGTCATTCGTGTTGGGGAAAATGATGGGGACTGTCCCCGATGTCACGGGAAATGGCGGGGATTGCCCCTAAAAATGACGGGGACTGCCCCCGCAAATAAATGGTGGGAACTGTCCCAGAAATCATGGAAATAAATCATGGGGACTGTCCCCATTAAACTCATGGCGATGCCATCGAGTCATAGCGATGCCATTGAGCGTTTTGCGCGTGGGGTACTTTCCCCTCTTGTGAGAGATTTTGGAACGTGAAATCTCTGGCAAAATCTGTCCGACTGGTCGGAATTGTGGAGTTCGGGCGGACCTTCCTTTACACGGAGATCATGGGGACTGTCCCCATTAGAAATCAAGAGGGCTGTCCTCATCAAACTCCATGAAAGCTCAGGGAGCAGTTGCTCATCCTGGATCTTACGCCGCAGCGGACTTCCAGTCCACCATGGCGACGAGTTTCAGCAACGTCCCGCTGGACGCGGAGGGGAATCCCTTGGCGAGGCATGCGCGCATCTTCGCGGCGAACGCCACGTTCGCAGCGATGTATGTCCCGCGCGACAGCTCGGGTATCCGCAAGTGGATAAGCTGTGATGGCCGGAGACGCTCCTCCCCGCTGCGCATGCGTTCCTCGGCTTCCGCGTCGGGGACGTCCGCGAACGCGCGGCGGATGGCGGCGCGCGCCTCGGGCCATTCCTTCCCGAACGTCCTGGCGTAGCCGTTGCGGGACGATTCCGCATATCTGCCGCCATGGGCGGCGGCGAAGCTGCACCAGCGGTATTCAGCGGCGTCTGCGACCATGCCCGCGCGCACCGGGTTGTAGTCCACGTACAGGGACGCCATGCACGCGCCCTTGCCCTCCTCCACGAGACCGCTGAAGAAACGCCCCTCGAAGACATGGCCGCTCCGTCCCAACGTGGAGTTGACATGGCGGGCGATGCGTTCCTTGATCGTCTTCACGAACGGCGAGAGGCTGTACATGCGCCTGAGGAACGGCTTCTTCTCGGCCTCCACGGTGGAGTCCTGGCCTTTCGCCCGCAACCTCTCCCACCGGCGTGCGAACGCGTCCGCGCGTTTTTTACCGTAGAGCGCGCCCAACCTGCGTACCATCTCGTCATCGGGGAGCGTGAAGCCCGTAGGCGGACGGCGCGGGGCGGCGTCCGCCGGAACGTTGCCGGCGGGGGACCAGAGCGGCGGGTTGCACTCGGCCGGACGCATGCTGAACGCATAGGCGTCAGGGCTTTCGGACGGGTCGAGACGATATTCATCCGGAACCTCCGGCACGTACACGAGCATGTGGAAGTGGTTGTCCATCACGCACCAGGCTAGTAGCTGGATCCCGGTGAACTCGGCCACGTCGTGCATCCAGCTCACAATCATGTCCTTGAATGACGGATCGTGCAGCCAGTGGGCCCGCTCCGTAAGGCGCGAGGTCACGTGATACGTGCCATTCGGCACATGAATCCTGTTCTTTCTTGCCATTTTTGTTTCCTCCGTTTCCGTGCGGCAGGGACTGATTCCGTCGCTGGTTCTGGGCACCCGCACGCCCAGAAACCCGCGGAACGCACCTACGGGCACGTCTCGCAAAAAGGATAACATTAACTTAGCTAACTTTCTAGAGGTGAAAGTGTAAAATGAATCAAAAAATGTTGTAAAAAATTTGTATTGAAATCGGTGCAAGTAAAATACAAAGAATCTGTCCCTCTGAGGAGAGCAAGTGGAGAACTAAGGGACAGTCCCCGAGGATTCTCGGATTCCCCAAGGGGACAGCCCCCAGGGTTTCCCGCGAGGAGACCTGGGGACAGGCACCAGGGGTTCAAGGAGATCAAGGGGACAGTCCCCAGGGTTTACAGTTTTTATGTGTGGGGACTGTCCCCTGGGTTTCCCCTGGGTTTCCCCTTCTGTTTTAGGGGGACAGTCCCCATGGTTTCGGGTACGAAGGACGAGGCCGCTCGGTTTCTGCTACTGTTAGGTCGAGATTTCAAGGGGCTACTCCCCGTGATTTTCTACCACTGTTAGGTCAGACGGGCGGAGGCACGGCGGAACCTGTGGTATAATGTATGCGCTCCAACCCCGTCAGGGGGCTGAAAGAAAGGATCGACAGATGAAGTTCTCTAGACGCACATTCCTCGGCATGACCGCCGCGACCGCGGCCACGCGCCTTAACGCGGCCCCTGCCTGGACGGTCGACGGCATCCCGTTGCCCGATTGGGCGGTGGCGGCGATCCGCGAGGGAACCGCGCGGTACAGGGCATGGAAGGGGGCAGACGAGACGGTGGCGTTCCCGCTCATCACGGACATCCACTCGCACGCCCCCGGCTTCAACGCCGAGGCGCCGAACTGGGGCGACTCCAAGAGCCACGTGATCTTCCAGCGGGCGATCGCGCACGCCACGGGTTCCGATTTCCTCGCCAACCTGGGCGACATGGACTTCGACGTGAACATCCTCGGCGCCGCGCCGGAATGGCCCAAGGTGCAGGCGGTCATCGACGGGTTCGTGAAGGTGTACGAGAAGGAGCCGCTCCCGACGCTCTTCAGCATGGGCAACCACGACCACGCCAAGGGACGCTACACCTCCCAGCAGTTCGGCGACACCTTCAACCGCGGCGTCAACAAGGGGAAGGGACATGACATCGTGCTGTCCGCCTGCGGCACGTGGGGCTACTACGACATCCCCGCGAAGAAGTTCCGCATGGTGTTCCTCAACACGTCGGACGAAGGGTACGGCGGCATGTCGCGCGAGCAGCTCCAGTTCCTCGCGGACACCTTCCTCGTCGCGCCGGAGGGATGGCACGTGGCCGTGATGCAGCACATCCAGGCGCCGCACATCCTCGGCTGCTGGCGTCGGTTCCTGGAGCCGTCGTCAATGAAGCGCGAGATGATCTTCATGCAGATCGTGGACGACTTCGCGCACCACCGCGGCGACCTCGTGCAGGGGTTCCACAATCCGCCGATCAAGGGCGAGTACGATAAGATCAAGTGGGACTTCTCCGGCGCCAAGGCGTCGTTCGTAGGCGCGTTCTTCGGGCACACGCACCTGGAGCGGCACATGAACATCGACGGCGTGAACTGGACCACGCGCCCCGGCTACGGCACCACGCCGCGCGACTGCATCGTGATGGGCGCGCGCTGCCCGAAGATCGAGCTCAAGTTCAACCGGGCGCGGGACATGATGATCGACCTCGTGGCGGTGAAGCCCGTACAGCGCGCCGTGCACATCTTTCGTTTCGGCTGCGGCGGCCCGAAGAGCGAGCTTGAGTTCACATATTGACATCAAGGGAACAGTCCCTTGTGTTTTCAGGGGACAGTCCCCAAGAATTTAGGGGACAGTCCCCAAGAATTCCATGACTTGTCTCTTCATTCCTAAGTGTCGTGGAATTACGGGCAGTTGACGAGCTGGTCTGCCAATGGAAGCTTCGGGAAGGGGGCGTGTGGCTCGGCCTGATACCAGAACGTCGTGGAGGCGATGTCGGACGCCTGCGCGTTGTAAAGTCCGCGCGCCTTCCAGCCGAGGTCCTGGATCGTAACCTTCAGGCCCTTGTCGAATCGGACGGGGTCGGTGACGTGCCAGCGGTAGAGACCGAACGAGGTGAAGTTCTTCGGGTCGTCGGGCTTGATCACCTGGGCGAGCCCAGTGTAGGGTGTGGTGAACTCGCGGTACTTGGCGCGTCCGCCGATCTCGAAGTTGTACGAGCCGCAGAAATAGTCCTCCGTGCCCGTGCCGCAGATGGTGGGGTTCTCCTCGCCGTCGAGGTGGAACTTGATTTCGCCCTCGCCCCACCAGCCGGTGTCGTGCACGCGCCACGCGACGTACGTGCCCACGTAGTGCCCCCTGCCCGTGATGCCGTCGACGAGCGTGTGGACCGATCCCTGCGTCGGGTTCGAGCGGCGGAACTGCGCGTGGAAGTAGGCGGCGTCGGCGGGGATGTCCGTGAGCGCATAGTCGATCTGGTAGTAGAGGCGCATCTCGTCCTTGCCGACGTTCTCCATCGTGATGCGCGCGCGGCGGCGGAAGGGCATGAGCCAGTAGCAGTTGAATGCGCTCCCGGGGTTCACGCAGACGGCGAGGGACGACACCTGCGCGTACTTGTTGTAGGCGCTCGCGAAGAAGTCGCCCACGGGGCACTCAACCGACGGCGTGGCCTCGTCGTCCCAGTACATGCGGATGATGGAATGCCGCCAGAGCTTGGTGGGCGTCATCCAGATGTGCTGGATCGCTCCCTGACCCTCAATGTCCGCGAGCGTCAGCGTCTCGCCGGGTGCGATCTTGACGAACGGGTTGACCTTCCAGCCCTTGCCCAGCTCGCGCGCGCAGCCCGCCGCGTTGGCGACGTTGCGCTTGTCCTTGTCCACGACCGGGTCGGCCAGCGCGCCCGCGTTGCGCGCGCCCGTGAAGTTCTCCGGGCTGATCGAGCGCGTCCGCGCGTCTGAGAGGCGGCAGAGCGAAGTCATGTCCGCCGTAAGGCCGTTGAACGGCTCCGCCATGCAGTTGGCGACCAGTACGGTACATGCCACGAGAGCGATTAGATTCGTTTTCATTTTGTTAGTTCTCCTTTAATTAATCAGTTGTAGAGCGGGCCGTATGCCTTGCAGGCGCGGTAGTCGAGCGACATGCAGACACAGGGCGTGGTCGTGCTTCCCGGCGAGGTCTCGCTACGCAGCATCCTGAACATCTCCCTGTACCTGGCGTCGTGCATGACTTCCATTATACAGGATAATCATGCGCCCCGTCGCAAAAATCGCGGAGAAAGTTGTGCCTACAAGTTGCTGGTAGTCCTACTTGGCGTCGGTGTACCAGAACTTTTTGCTTTCGGCTTGCCAGCGGGGATGGGACATGGTATCATCATGTCATGAAAAAAATCCTGTGCTTCGGTTGCGCCGCCTTGGCGGCGTTGGTATTCGGCCGTTCCGTGTCGCTTGACTGGCGGAAGGGCGGCGATCAGCCCGTCGAGGTGATAGACTTCGGCCCGCAGACCGTGGGCGGCTACGCCGTCTTTGAGGTGGCAGATTTCACGTCCTCGGCGGACGGATCGCGTCCCGTGCTGCGCCTCTCCTACGCGACCCACCCGGACGGCCTCTCGCCCACCGGCGACTTCTCGCGCGAGGACCACGCGGACTACCTGCACGTGGACAACCCGGTTCTTCCCGCGAACATCAACCGTCACGAGCTCTATACGATCCCGCGCAAGGGCACGTTCGTCGCGCCGCTTCTCCAGGGACAGGAACGCTACGTGCGCGTGGCGCTCGACACGCCCGGCACCTCGGTTCGCCTCTCCTCGTTCGACATCGTGAACGCGGGCGTCTACTCGGAGGTGCCCGCAGTCGGGTCGTTCGCGTGCGACGACCCGCGCGCGAAGGCCGTGTGGGACATGGGCGCACGCACGTGCCAGCTCGCCTCGTTCCCGAATCCCGACGCCTGGCGCGTGGTGGCGGGCGTGCTGATCCCGCGCAAGCTTGAGAGGGGATCCGCCGACGGCTGGTGCCGCTTCGTGCCGAACTTCGAGGGCACGCTGGAGGTCTCGTACGAGTTCCGCCTCAACCCGCATTTCCCGAACGGCGCCTTCAAGGTGTTCACCGGCTGGCGCAACGCCGAGCCCGACGTGCTGGAGACGATCAAGCAGGAGGGGCCGGACGGCGTCATCAAGACGGCGAGCATTTCGCTCAAGCCGGGACGGTTCGGATTCCGTCTCGCGAAGGAGGAATGGCCGATGATCCATTCCGTCGCGGTGAAGGACAAGTCCGGCAAGGCACGGTGGCGTGACGATTTCACTGACGCGCCGTCCGGCAAGGCCGTCAACTGGGTCTACGCGACCGCGATCCCGTACCTCGCCGACGGCGGCAAGCGCGACCGCCTCGTGTGGAGCGGCGACCTCTGGTGGGCGCAGCGCACGGTGTACGACGCGTTCGGTCCGAAGGACCCCTACCTCGCGGGCGCGCTCCGTCTGCTGGCCTTCAACCAGACGCCCGAGGGCTTCTGCCACGCCGCGCCCTACGCCGAGAACGACGTGAAGCCGATGTCGGGCGACTACGGGCACTTCGCCTCGGACGAGTTCTCCGCCTGGCTCGTGCCCTGCGCATGGGAGCACTACCTCTTCACCGGCGACGAGGCGCTCGCGCGCGAGCTCTGGCCGGCGGTCGACCGCGACCTGCGCTACCTGGCGTCGTGCATGGGTGCGGACGGACTCTTCGCGCCGCGGTTCGAGACGTCGAAGCACGCCATGCGGATGGAATGCGGCGACGTGCGCAAGCGCGTGTACCAGAACGTCATCTTCTGGATGTGCTGGCGCGACGGCGCGAAGCTCGCCCGCGCGCTGGGACACGCCGCGCGCGCGGACGAACTGCAGGGGATGGCCGATCGCCACGCGCAGGCGATCCGCGCCCGCTTCAAGGATCCCGCCACGGGGAAGTGGAACACGGTCCTCGGCGAGAAGGGCGCGGACGGCGCGAGCTGCGCCATGATGCTCGCGAGCGGCTTCGCGACGCGCGAGGAGGCGATTCCGCTCGCGCGTACTTGCTGGCGCGTCGGCGTCGGCAAGTTCCAGTCGCTCGTGGCGCGCGGCAAGTTCCGCTACGGCTTCACGCAGGGAGGACTGCGCGCGATCTCGGACGGCAACTGGCACTCGTTCATCGACCCCGCCTGGAAGGGCGCGCGGTGCTGCACGGAGTGCATGTACCTCACGACGAAGGGCTGGTGGGACGAATCGCATCCCGACACGACGATCTCCGGCCTCTACACGAGCCACCTGCTCGGCGTCGAGCCGGTCGAGCCCGGCTTCCGCGTCTTTACGATCGCCCCGCAGATGGCGCCGTCCATCACGCGCGCCGAGGGCGTGGTGCCCACGCCCCACGGCAACATCAAGGTGGCGTGGCGACGCGCCGAGGGTACGCTGACCATCGACTTCACGGTCCCCGAGGGGACGGAGGTGGATGTTGACGGCGGCCCGGGGGCGGGTCCGCGCCGGTACGGCCCCGGACGCCATTTCTTCACGCGCGCGGTGCCGCCCGGGGAACTGGTCGACCCCACGTTCGACGCAGGCGCGGCCAAAGGGCCGCAGACGCGCGACTTCGGCTTCGTCACGTCCCAGCCCTTTACCGACCCGGCGGCGCGCTACGCGCAGACGTTCGACCTCGATGCGGTCGTCTCGGTCAATTCCGTGACGCTCTTCCCGTCGGGAGAGGGTTTCCCCGACACGGTGGTGATCGAGGGCGGCGAGAAGCCGGGCGAGTTCCGCGAACTGGCCCGCCGCACGGGACTCAGGTCCGCCGACAAGAAGCAGCCGCTCGCGATCGACCTGCGGACCGTGGTGGGCGTGCCCGACGCGCGCTACCTGCGGTTCTCGGGCGAGGGGCTCGCGCCGTGCCGGGACGGCAAGAACTGGGTGTTCCGCTTCTCGAACATCCGCGTCAACTTCACCGCGCGGTAAGTCAATCGTAACTGATGGCAGCCATGCAGGTACAAGTTCCAAGGAGAAACGTCATCGCCGACGCGCTGCGCGGCGCGGCCGGACTGCTTGTGCCGCTTTTCCACCTATCCGAGCCGTACGGCTGGAACCGTGCGGGCGCGTCCGGCGTGCCGCAGATCTGCGGACACGGCTACCTCTGCGTGGAGTTCTTCCTCCTCCTGATGGGCTACATGCTGGCGTACGCCTACGACCGTCGCTGGAAGGAGGGGATGGGCATCGGGGCCTTCTTCAAGCGCCGTCTCCTGCGGTTGCATCCGCTCATTGTCTCCGGCATGGTCATCGGCCTGATCGTGTTCTTCGCGCAAGGGCTGGGGTGTCCGCTCTGGGACAAGGCGCTGAAAGCGTTCGGGCCGTGGGAGTTCGCGGGGCTGGTGGTGGCGGGTTTTCTGTTCCTGCCGTATCCCGGTTCGGGGTTCCTCGTGCCGTTCAACCCGTGCGCGTGGACGCTCGCCTACGAGTATCTGGCGAACATCCTCTACGCGCTCTTCGTACGGCGGCTGGGACGCGTGGCGCTTGCGGTCCTCTCCGTCGTCGCCGGACTCTGGACAATGTCGTTTGTCTTGCACATTGACCTCAACGCGATCTTCGGAACCTCCAGTGCGTTCCTTGCGGAGATCGCCGCGCGGAAGGGGGATTCGATCGAGATCGGGTGGAGCCTGCGGCCGGACCATTTCTACGGCGCGTGCGTGCGGCTGTTCTTCCCGTTCCTCTTCGGAATGTTCCTCGCGCGGACGGGATGGAAGATCCGGATCCCGCGCTGGGGACTGCCGATCTGCCTGGGCGTGTT
>JAFRSR010000198.1 GCA_017427485.1 Kiritimatiellia bacterium | reverse complement strand
GCTGCTCGCGCCCATCCGCGCGCGCTACGACTTCGCCGCCTACGACGGCGCGGCGCCCGCGCGCCGCCGCCACCGTCCGGTCACGGTGGCCGTGGGGCAGGGCGTCTGCAACTGGTTCGCGTCCGCGCGCGCCAACTGCGCGTTCCTCGGCGAGACGTTCGCCAACGCGCTCGCCATGCTCGTCCACCCGCGCCGGTTCCGCTTCCGCGACGCGGCGCTTGCGTTCGAGCGCGCCGGATTCGACGGCCTGCCCATCACCACCGTGATCGGCTTCCTCCTCGGACTCATTCTCGCCTTCGAGAGCGCGGCGTCGCTGAAGATGTTCGGCGTGGAGGTGTACGTGGCGGACCTCATCGCGATCGGCCTCTTCCGCGAACTCGGCCCGCTCGTGACGGCCATCATCCTCGCGGGCCGGAGCGGCAGCGCGTTCGCCGCCGAGATCGGCACGATGAAGGTGGACGAGGAGCTCGACGCGCTCACCACGTTCGGGCTGCCGCCCGTCCGCTTTCTCGTGATGCCGCGCGTCGCGGCCGCGACGTTGGCGATGCCGGCGCTCACGATCTTCGCCGAACTCGCCGGCCTCGTGGGCGGGTCGATCGTGCTGCAGCTGATGAACGTGCCCACGGTCGTCTACTGGAGCCATGTGGCCGACACGTCCACGCTGTTCATGATCCTGTTCGGACTCGGGAAATCTGCGCTGTTCGGCTTCCTCGTGGGGCTCATCGGCTGTTCCGCCGGGATGCGCACGCGCAACACGGCGGACGGCGTGGGCGTGGCCGCCACGGCCGCCGTCGTCGGAGGAATCGTGGCCATTGCCGTGACCGACGGACTTCTCGCCGTCATCTGCTATTTCCTGGGAGTGTGACACATGGCCGAATCCGTCATTGAAGTGGAGCATCTGGACGCGGGGTACACCGGCGTCACCGTCCTTCACGACGTGAACTTCTCCGTGTCGCGCGGAGAGGTGTTCGCGCTCCTTGGCGGAAGCGGCTGCGGCAAGTCCACGATCATGAAGCACTTGATTGGGCTCAATCCCGTGCGGGGCGGCAAGGTCACCGTGGCCGGGCTTGAGATGAACGCCGCGAACCGTCCCCGCATCCTGCGGCGGATCGGCGTGATGTACCAGTCGGGCGCGCTCTTCGGGTCGATGAGCGTGCTCGAGAACGTCATGCTGCCCCTCGAGGAATTCACGCGCCTGCCCGCCGCAGCGCGTCGCACGCTCGCGCTCATGCAGCTTGAGCTCGTGGGGCTGCGCGAGGCGGCGGACAAGATGCCGAACGACCTGTCCGGCGGCATGAAGAAGCGCGCGGCGATCGCGCGCGCCCTTGCGCTCGAGCCTGAGATCCTCTTCCTCGACGAGCCGAGCGCGGGGCTCGACCCCCTCACCTCGAGCGCGCTCGACGACCTCATCCTGCGTCTGCGCGACGCGCGCGACGTCACGTTCGTGGTCGTCACGCACGAGTTGCCCAGCATCTTCAAGATCGCGGACCGCTGCGCGATGTTCGACCGCGCGCGCCAGGCGATGGTGGCGCTTGGCCGCCCCGCCGACCTGCGCGACGGCTCGTCCGACCCGTTCGTCCGGCAGTTCTTCACCCGTGGAGGCACCTAATGGCAGCTGACAACCATCCCAACTACGCGAAAATCGGATTCTTCATCCTCGCCGGCATCGCCCTCGTCGTCGGCACGCTCATCTACCTTGGCGGATTTGGCGCGGCGCAGCACGAGTTCATCGCCGAAACGCATTTCTCCTATCCCGTCTCGGGACTCGACGTCGGCAGCGCCGTCAACTTCCGCGGCGTGCGCGTGGGGTCCGTGCGGCGCATCTCCTTCATCGGCGCGGAGTACGAGGAAATCGGCAATCCCCACGACGCCCGGCAGATCTACGTGGAACTTGCGCTCGACAAGCGCCTCTTCCGCTTCGGCGGGAATGCCGGGCGCGTGCGCGAAGTGCTCGAGCGTCTCGTGGAGCGCGGCCTGCACGCCACCGTCTCGTCATCCGGCGTGACCGGCCTCTCGAAGATCGAGCTCAACTTCCCGACGGTTCCCCTTGCGGATGAGAAGATCAGCTGGCGGCCGCAGTACGTCGTGATTCCGCCCGCGCCGTCGATCCTCCAAAGCGCGGCGGACTCCGTCACGCAGATTCTCGACCAGCTCAACCACATGGACTTCGTTGCGGCCTGGAGCAACGTGGTGGAAGTGACGGGCAACGTGAACGTGCTTCTGCAGGACGTCACCACGCTCCTTCAGGCGCAGAAGGGCAACGTGGGCGAGATCATGGACAACGTGCGCGAGGCCTCGGTCGGCCTGCGGGCGTTCACGGACGAAATCAGGGCCAACCCCGCCTCCCTCATCCGTTCATCCTCCCCTGAACGGCTTGACGAGACGCGCTGACGCGGAGGAGTTTGCATTTGCGGCATTTGTGAACAATCAAGATTCATGAACAATGAAAAAATCAGAAAGAAAGGAAAAGAAATGGAAAACGACAAGATGATCTGGGCCTGCCTTCTGCACCTCGGGATGAATTCCTGGAAGGACATCCCCCTCAACCGCGCGCCGGCCGACGCGTCGCGTTCGTTCAAGGTGCGCTGTATGGCCGACTACCTGCGCACCGACGAGGCGGTGTGGCGTTCGCTCACCGACGCCCTCGGGAAATCGGGCGCGAACATGCTCATCATCGACGTGGCCGAGAGCGTTCGCCTGCCCAGCCACCCGGAGCTCGCCGTGAAGGGCACGTGGAGCATCGAGAAGTTCCAGAAGGAGCTGGCCCGCCTGCGCGCGATGGGTCTGGAGGTCATTCCGAAGATGAACTTCTCCACCTGCCACGACTCCTGGCTGAAGGACTACCAGCGCATGGTGTCCACTGAGAAGTACTACCAGGTGTGCGCCGACGTGATCAGGGACGTGATCGACATCTTCCGCGTGGACGGCAAGCCGCCGCGCTTCTTCCACCTCGGCTACGACGAGGAGACGCCCGGGCACCAGCGCAGCTTCGAGCTGGCGATCGTCCGCCAGGGCGAACTGTGGTGGCACGACTTCCTCTGGTTCACGAAGCAGGTCGAGTCGAAGGGCGTGCGCCCGTGGATCTGGAGCGACTACTGCTGGCACCACAAGGACGAGTTCCTCAACCGCATGCCCAAGAGCGTGCTGCAGAGCAACTGGTACTACGGGGCCGAGTTCGACGTGTCCAAGATGTCCGAGTCGCGCCGTCCGTACGTGCAGACGTACGTGGACCTCGCGAAGGCCGGCTTCGACCAGGTGCCGACGGGCGCGAACTGGTCGAACGACACGAACTTCGGTGACACGGTGAAGTTCTGCCGCGCGAACTGCCCCGCGGAGCACCTCAAGGGATTCATGATGGCATCGTGGCAGCGCACGATCCCCGAAGAGCAGGAGAAGGGCCTCGCCGCCATCGCCCAGCTCTCCGCCGAAATCAAGAAATGGTAATTGTCCCCAAAGTCCCCATAGTCCCCAAAGTCCCCATAGTCCCCAAAGTCCCCATAGTCCCCAAAGTCCCCAATTCCCCCAAAAGGCAACGCCAATGAAAAAGCTCCTGCTTCTCCTTGCGGCCGGCCTCGCCGGCGGCATCTCCGCCGCCACCTACTCGGCGAAGTCGCCGGACGGCCTGAACGAAATCCTGCTCGACACCGACCCCGCCCTGCGCGTGACCGTGCTGCGGCGCGGACAGCCACGCGCGGAAGTGCGCAACATCTCCCTTGATGTGGCGGACCGCGGCGTGCTGGGCGGCGTGGGCTGCACGGCGACGGCGACACGCAAGCTGAAGCGCGACGCCGTGGTCAAGACGCCCATCTACAAGCGCGCGCGCATCAAGGACGACGGCGCGGGCGCGGTCGTCTCCTTCGGCGACTGGTCGGTGGAGCTCCACGCGCGCAACGACGGCGTGGCGTACCGCTTCGCCACGGCGTTCGGCGGCGAGATCACGGTGAAGGGCGAGACGGCGCGTCTCGCGTTTCCGTCCCCCGACCAGAAGGTGTGGGCGGCCGCGAACCGCCAGGCGCCCGAGAACGACCCGCTGCAGGACAGCTGGGAGGGCGTGTACGGACTCGTGTCCGTGAACGACGCGCCCACGCCCGACATGAAGAAGATCTGGTACGCGCCGATCACGGCGTCGTATCCCGACGGCGTCGTCCTGACGGTGACTGAGAGCGACATCGTGGACTACCCCGGCTGGAACTTCACGCGCGGCGGGGATCCCGCCTCGCTCGACGCCGTGTTCGCGCGCTATCCCGTGAAGACGCGGTACTGGACGTGGGGCGCGGGCTACAGCGAGGATCCGTCGCGCTACCAGCGCGTGGTCGAGCGCGCGGACTTCCTCGCGCGCACTGCCGGCACGCGCACGTTCCCGTGGCGCGTGTTCGTGCTGGGCGACGGCTTCGCGCAGCTGCCGGCGGCGGACATCGTCTACGCCCTCGCCTCGCCCTCGAAGATCGGCGACGCCTCGTGGGTGAAACCCGGAAAGGTGGCGTGGGACTGGTGGAACTGCTGGAACGTGAGCGGGGAATACGGCGGGATGCGTCCCGTGGACTTCCGCGCCGGCTGCAACACGAAGACGTACGAGTACTACATCGACTTCGCCGCGAAGCACGGCATCGAGTACGTGATCTTCGACGAGGGCTGGAGCCAGAAGCTGAAGATCCTGGAGGTCAACCCCGAGGTGGACGTGCCGCACCTCATCCAGTACGGCAAGGAACGCGGCGTGGGCATCATCCTCTGGGCCGCGTGGGCGCAGTTCCTCGGCCGCGAGGAGCAGGTCGTCTCCCACTACGCGAAGATGGGCGCGGCGGGCTTCAAGATCGACTTCATGGACCGCGACGACCAGGTGGTGGTGAACTTCCTCGCCAACATGGCCGCGCTCTGCGCGAAGTACCGTCTCGTGGTGGACTACCACGGCATGTACAAGCCCTCGGGCCTCCAGCGCACCTATCCCAACATCCTCAACTTCGAGGGCGTGCACGGGCTCGAGTGCTGCAAGGGCGGCAAGGCCTGCACCTATTTCCCCGACAAGGACTGCACGATCGTCTTCACGCGCATGGTCGCCGGCCCGATGGACTACACGCCCGGCGCGATGATCAACGTGCCGCGCAAGCGCTGGACGCCCACGCCGCGGCAGCCCTCCACTCCCGGCACGCGCGCCCACCAGATGGCGCTCATGGCCCTCTACGAGGCGCCGCTCCAGATGCTGTGCGACAGTCCCACGCAGTACCTCAAGAACAAGGAATGCTTCACGTTCATGGCGCAGACGCCCGTCACGTGGGACGAGACGATCGGCATTGCGGGCGAGCCGGACAAGTTCGCGGCGCTCGCCCGCCGGAAGGACGGCGTGTGGTACCTCGCGGCCATCGCGGGCGCGGACGGCTACGACGCCGTGTTCGACACGCTCTTCCTCGGCGAAGGCCGGTGGGACGCGGAGATTTTCGCGGATGGCCTGAACACGGACCATGACGCGACGGACTACGTGCACCAGCGCCGTACGGTGTCGGCGGGCGAGAAGCTCGCCGTCAAGATTCCGGCCGACGGCGGCTACGTGGTGCGCTTTACGCAGGCGAAGTGATCACATCGCGAGGACGGCGTCCGCGAATTCCTGGAGGTCGTCGTAACGGGCCACGGCGTAGTCGTCAAGCGCCGTGGCCTGTCCGTTGACGATGAACACCTTTCCGCCCGCCTGGAGCGTGAGGCGGGGGAGCCCCGCCGCCGGGAACACGGTGAGCGACGTGCCGAGCACGAGCATCACCTTCGCGCGGATGGCGAGTTCCTGCGCGGCCGCGAAGGCCTTCTCGGGGAGCATCTCGCCGAAGAACGTGATGTCGGGCTTGTAGGGACCGCCGCACGCACAGCGCGGCACCTCGGCGCCGGCGTCGAGCATCGCGCAGATTTCTTCGAACGTCTTTTCGTCGCCGCAGCGCCGGCAGTGGTGGTACACGCCCGAGCCGTGCACCTCCCACACGTTCGTCGAGCCGGCCTTCTGGTGGAGCATGTCAATGTTTTGCGTGATGATTCCAGAAAGCTTGCCCATGTCCTCGAGGTGCTTTAGCGCGCGGTGCACGGGGCCGGGCTGGAACTGGCGCAGGCCGTAGACGAGCTCGCGCGCGCCGCGGTAGTAGATGGACGGGTCGCGGTCGAACCAGTCGATGTCGAAGATGCGTTCGGCGTCGGGTTGCTTGTAAAGCCCCTGCGGCCCGCGGAAGTCGGGGATCCCGCAGAGGGTGGAAACGCCCGCGCCAGTCATCGCGACCGTGCAAGGGCTTTTCTTCAGGGCTTCAATCAGTTTTTTCATCGTCTTTCCTCGTGTGATAGTTTCGCTTACGCGCAATTATACCATTTTTCCTGGCGCGTGGCCGATTAATTGTTCCGCTCAGCAGAGCATCGCGCGCATCGTCTGCTCCACCGCGATGACGAGGACTCCGTACATGAGGTGCTGCCAGAGATAGTCTCGCCCCTCGTAGCTGAAGATTCTGCAGTCCTCTTGGTGTTCGTTTGTTTTCATGTCCATAGCTTATCGCATATCTACGAACAATCAAACAAGTAGCTAATCGAAAACGTCAATTGCCCACCACGTCAAAAAATGTCTTGCGGAACTAAACGCAAGTTCGCGGAAGTGAACGCAAGTTTAGTGCTAAACTTTGGCGATTGATCAACGGGCAAGCCTGAGTTCGGTCTTGGTAGCGGCCGATTCGAGCATGAACCATCGCTGGTCAGGAACTAACAACAGCTTTTTCCGGGATTTTCTCCACAATACACCCTATCCCGTCCCGCAGGTCGAAATTGCGTTTGTCATTGCGGGCAGGAGGGTTGTCTGCACCTCGGGGTTGTCAAACTCCGAAGGTTGTCAAAGGGGCTCCGCGCAGACGCTTGCGCGCCCTTCGGGTTCGGCTTCGCCGAATCTTCCCTCCGCTTCGCTACGGTGCATTCCCGCTCCGCCTCCGCTTCGCGCAGGGCAACCACGACCAGCGGCATCGCCCTGCGGGGCCCTTGTCTGTGACTCGCCGATGACCGAAGCAGACGGAAGTCTGTCCAGGTCGAAGGAGTCGTATTGAAATCCGGGTCTGCCGAAGTTGACGAGCAGGGCGTGGGGGATACGGGTGGCGCGGAGATAGTGGATGACCTGCGCCCACTCGATCTTCGTGAGGGTCTTCACGGCCTTCAGCTCGACGATGAACCTGCGCTCAAAGCACGTGAAGTCCGCCCGCCAGACGGTCGGGAGCGGCTGGCCGTCGTAGTAGATGCGCACGGCGTCCTCGCGCACGTACGGGATGCCTGACTTCCTGAACTCGATTTCCAGGGCGTCGCCATACGCCGATTCGAGGAAGCCGAATCCAAGCGTGGCATGTACGCGCCGCGCACATCCCATGATTGCATATGCCTCTGGATTCTCTTTCAAGACCACGCAGACATTATACCACGACCCTGGCCTCGGCGCATAGAAGAAGCGCCGACGGCTTGGAAAAGGTTGTGCGGTTACTGCGTGCGCAAGCATCAGGCGGAGCGGGAATGCACCGAAGTGAAACGGAGGGAAGATTCGGCGAAGCCGAACCCGAAGGGCGCGCAAGCGTCTGCGCGGAGCCATTTTTGACAACCATCGGAGTTCCACCATGCGACGGCAGGCCTGTTCGCGGAACTAAACGCAAGTCCCTCCCCGGGGAGGGAAGGAGGATTTCTCCGCCTTCCCTCGCCCCTCTCCTGTAACCAAAGGACTAAACGCAAGCCGTTCTTGCGTTTACTTCCGCAAACCACAACCACGTCAAAAAATCGTTTTCGCCTTGCCCCGCCAAGCGGTTTCTGCTATACTTTTGCCCGTGACGTCTTTTAAGTGTTTTAGCAGTTATGCGGCTCTTTTCAGGCCGGGTGGCTTGAACCGCAGACACCACGAAAAAGGGGTTTATGAATTACCTCAACTTAATTGTGTAGGCAAATTGTCAGAAGTGCCTTGCTTTCACTCCTAGTTGAATTGCTCCGTGAAAGTCGCAAAGACGGACATACAGAAGTCAAGGAGAGACAAGTTATGAAAATTATGACACTCGCAATTTTTTCGCTGATGCTGCCGTTTGTCGCCGAGTCGGCATGTCCCTACACAGCATCGGCATCCATAGCTGACAAATGTCGTCGTGCAAAGACTTCTACGACAACGCAGACGACGACGAGGCGCGGTTGCTGTCGCCGTCCCCAATTGTGGGATGCCTACCCGCGGCCTGAATTGAATCCGCCGGAAGATATCGCAACCCTCCCGGAGCGTGAACAGCTCAGGTTTGTCAAGATATTCAGGCTTGTGCCAGATCAGGTAAAGGTCAAATCAACCCAGAACTACACGGGGCGGATGGCTTTCATGAACAGTCCTCAGTATGCGGCGATCACGAACAAGTTGGCGGCAAAGCTCGCCCGCTCCACGAAGATGCTGGCGGCGGAACCGTCCATAACAGCCGACGAGGTGCAGAAGATGTGCTTCGACACGATTGTCTACGGCCGGTCGTTGATCATGGGGCGTCTGGAGCAGTGCGCGTTTGTCGACTTGGCGGACCAGTACCACTTCAAGAATGCCAGGAAGGCAATCGAGGCGCTCGAGGACAGCAAGAACTTCCGGCACGGCTTGGCTGCGGGGTATCCGCATCAAGACCCCGAGTGCCGCGACTTCGAGGTGCTGGCAAAGGCTGCGAACTCCGCGCAATGGCGGTCGTTCCTTGAGCGTGTTGAGACGCTCGTGGAGAAGAGCAGGAATGGCGGCGGCGCTGGTGGGGTGTCTTGTCAGCAAGTTACGAAAAAGGAGTTGTACGACAGATACGACGATCCTTCGGGGCGTCCGTTGCCGGAAGACCTCGTGACGCTTCCCAAACGGGAAAGGCTCCGGCTCTCCAAGGTCCTCAACCTTGTTCCTGTCAATGTCCTTTCCGTGTCTGCCCAGGACTACTCGCGGCGTCGTGTTTACTTTACGGGCCAGGCGTATGCCGAACTGAAGAAGAATCTTTCCATGCGGCTTGCGAAGAACGCGCGGACGCTGGCTGCGAATCCCGCCGTTTCACCTGCGGACGTCTTGAAGATGTGCGACGAGATGGTCCGTTTTGGCCGCCCGCTCGTCTTTGGCGACATGCGCCATGTGGCGCTGTCCGAACTTGCGTCGCAGTACGGGTTCAAGGAGGTCGAGAGGTTTGTACTGGAAGTCGAGGACGGAAGATCGTCGAAAACGGGCTTCGGCGCGGGCTACTCGAAGACGAATCCCGAGTTTAACGACTACGCGGTTTTCGCGCGGAGGGCATGTCCCGACCGGTGGGAGGCGTTCTGCTTGCGCTTGAAAGAGCTGAACAAAATCGCCGCCAGCAGAAAAACTGTGGCTTCCAGGTGCCGGTGACCTCGTTTTTCACGCCGTAGGCGTGCAAGATATGGTATACTCTCTTCATGCAAACAGGAGGGCTTGAAGAGGTCGCCGTCAAGTTGCTTGAACCGGGCGACATGTTCGGCGACTATACGGTTGAGAAACTGCTCGGGCAGGGCGGCATGGGCGCGGTGCACCTGATGCGCACGTCGGATGGAACGCTGTACGCCGTCAAGGTGATGGACGCAGAGGCGGCGGAGAAGAACCAGGATTTCCTGAAAAGGTTTTTGCGGGAGGGCGAGTTTGCCGTTCGAATCAGGCACCCAAACCTGATCGCGGTCCATCGAGTTGGGAAGGATGAAAGGACAGGACTTTGCTACCTTGCCATGGATTATCTGCCGGGGGGTAGCCTTGCGGATCGCCTGGAGAAGTGCAAGCGGCTGTCGGTTGAAGAATCTGTCTCGATTGTCGTGCAGATTGCCGCGGCACTTGAGGTGGCGCATCGCAACGGGGTGATCCACCGCGACATCAAGCCGGGCAACATCATGTTCGACATTGACGGCACGCCGAAGCTGGCGGATCTGGGCGTGGCGAAGTTCTCGGATGGTACACACAAGACGACGGTGACGACGACGGGCATGATCATCGGCACGCCGGCGTATATGGCGCCGGAGCAGATGATGGACTCGCGCCACGTCGACGCGCGTGCGGACATCTATTCACTCGGCGTTGTCTTCTACGAAATGCTGACGGGGATACGCCCCAACGAGGGTAGCACGGCCATTGAACTCATGACGAGGGCACTCAAGGGTGAACCATTGCCGGACGTGCGGAGGATGCGCCCCGAGCTTTCGGCGGCAATCGCGTATGTGCTGTCATTGCTGTGCGCACCTAGGCCGGAGATGCGGCCGCAGACTGCGCTCGCTGCGGCAGACCTTGTCGGCAAGGCTGTACAGGGCACGCTTGTTGTGCCAAAGAAAGTACTCCACATGGTAACGGCGGAGGATGTGGCCTGGAAAAGAAAACGAAAAAGACTGATGTTGTTCTTTCTTGCCGGTGTAGGGTTGGTGTCGCTTTTGATTACGGTGGCAGTTGGATGGATCAAGGTCCTTGGTCATGCACCTGTAGCTGAGGAAAGATTGCCACAAGATGGAGATCGCCATTTGGGCACAAATACTGTAATTCATTCCAACATCCGACAGTTGCGGGATAATCAGTCTGCTATTACGGAAAAAGTAGTGAGGCAAACTACAGTGGGAAAGCACACGTGGTATTACACGCTTGAA
This sequence comes from Kiritimatiellia bacterium, assembly GCA_017427485.1. Lineage (GTDB taxonomy): Bacteria > Verrucomicrobiota > Kiritimatiellia > RFP12 > UBA1067 > RUG572. The sequence goes on along the minus strand of JAFRSR010000198.1, from coordinate 10,318 downwards.
AATGACGAAGCTGTGATATGGAGGGGTAGGACCGGATATAACCGTACGACGTCACCTGCGGTAGAACCGAGTACGGATATGCAACTTGTCATACCATCCGAACTGGATGGGCACAAGGTTACTAAAATCGGAGAGATTGCCTTTGTCAACCATCGAAGGATGAGGCATATAACCCTTCCTGAGGGAATTAAAGAAATGCGCAGGGCAAGTTTCTTGAACTGCACCTCGTTGAGATCGGTTAAGTTTCCATCCACTTTGGAACGTATCAAAACCGGTACGTTTGTTAGATGTAATTCGCTCGAGGAAATTGACATAGGCGATTATTCTGGCAGTTTAGGGGGAGCGTTCTCGGAATGCCCATCTCTTTCAAGGTTCTATGTGTCACCGACAAATACTGCCTATGTCAAGATTCGTGGGGCAATCTTTACCAGAGACAAGGAAAAACTGGTGTTAGTTCCCCGTACGATAGTCACGACCGAGATACCCAGGTTCGTAAAGGAGATCGATGACGGCGCTTTTAATTCGGCTACGAATTTGATGTATGTTTCGATGTGTGAGAACGTCGTCAAAATTGGACACGGCGCTTTCGCGGGATGTGAGAGGATGTTCGCTTTTTCTGTTGGGAAAGGAGTTCAGGAGATTGGATCTTCTGTGTTCTCTGACTGTTACAATTTAAGGTTTGTCACTTTTCCGGCAAGCTTGAAAAAAGTGGGTCACAGTCTCTTTGCGCGTTGTGATAATCTTGAAAGAGTTTATTTTAATGGGGACGCGCCTAGTGTGAATATGTCTGGAGATTCCGTCTTGGGTCGCACGCCCCATGATCTTGTGATTGCTGTACGCCGTGGTTCAAAGGGTTGGAAACGGCCAGGTTCCACAGAACTCCCCGAAGTATGGCCAGTTGAGGGGTTTGAGGACTCAAGACCGATCAAGTTTGATGATACATTAGAGCCGATTAGGCTCTTGAAGCGCAAGACAAGGGGACGAACGCTCCTTTAAGAATCTCATTTGAATCACACCAAGACAGATAATCGAATATGAAATGCATGGATGGGAAAAGTGTTCTGCCGAAGAAAGGCGATCGTTTCGGCGACTATGTTGTTGAAAGGAAACTCGGCGAAGGTGGCATGGGGATTGTCTACTTAGCGCTTGGCTCAGATGGTAGACAATATGCTGTAAAGATCATGCCTCCAACGAAAATGACACACGATCTTCGCCGGCGCTTCACTCGGGAGGCTGAGTTCGCGATGAAAGTCCGTCACCCGAACCTTATCTCGGTTTATGATGTTGGCGAAGATCCCGAGAATGGATGGTGCTATCTCGTAATGGATTATGTCTCGGGAGGCAGTCTTGCCGACCGTCTGAAGACACGAGGCAGGTTTCCCATCGAAGAAGCCGTGGCCGTCGTCGCGCAAATCGCCGCAGGGCTCGATGCCGCACACCGGCATGGACTCGTGCATCGCGACATCAAGCCCGACAACATTCTGTTTGATGCCGATGGCACTCCAAAACTAGCCGACCTTGGAGTGGCGAAATTTGAAGAGTACCAGCAATCGGTGGTGACGGCCACAGGTGTGATCATCGGTACGCCAGCCTACATGGCTCCCGAGCAGATGGTCAATTCACATGAGGTGGATTTACGAGCAGATATCTATTCCCTGGGCGTGGTACTCTACGAAATGCTGACGGGAAAACGTCCAAATGACGGCAGCACGGCTATTGAACTCATGGCAAAAGCCGTAAAGGGCGAACCGTTGCCGGATGTGCGGACGATGTGTCCGGAGTTGTCAGCGTCAATCGCGTATGTTCTGTCGCTTATGTGTGCGCCTAGACCGGAGGGGCGACCTCAGACCGTGTCAGAGGCGGCGGATCTACTTGACAAGGCGGTACGAGGTACGCTCACGTTGCCAAAGAAAATTCTTCGCGGGATGGCGGAGGAGAAGGTGGCGCAACGTAGAAAAAGGAGAATGCGCCTTTTGAGAGTTTTCATTGGCGTTGGGTTGGTGGCGCTTGTGACGGTAGGGATATTCGGGTGGATCAAGGCGCTTGAAAAGAATGTGGCGAGAACAATTGCTATGGCGCGTGTAGATTCGGCAAATACGAGGACAAATATCTTGATGACCACGAAAGCAAATGTTTCAAGTAATGTCGTAAAGCAGGCTGACTTTCGACAGCCGAAGAAGAAACGAGGCATTACCGATAGACGTGTGAGATATGCCAAGGTTGGAACAATAAAATGGTATTATACGCTTGAGGACGGGGCGGCAGTAATATGGCGGGGAATTGAAGGATGGTACAAGGGCACTCTTCCTGCTATGGAACCCAGCACTGGCAAACATTTTGTCGTTCCGCAAAAACTTGACGGATATAAGGTCGCAAAGATCGGCCATCTCGCTTTCATCAACTGCACGAACATGGTATCTATCGTTATCCCCGACGGGGTCAAGGAATTGCAGTCCGAATGTTTTTTCAAATGTGACAGACTGGAAAAAGTGAAATTGCCATCTGCTTTGGAATTTATCGAAGGATATGCATTTAGTGATTGCAAGTCGCTTGAAACGCTTGACGTGGGTGTATGCACAAATTTTTCTGGTGCGGCATTTGGAAAGTGTCCGCGTCTTTCAAATGTATCCGTTTCAAGGACAAATGCCGCTTATTTCGGGATGGGCGGGGCGCTCTACACTCGGGACAAGGAAACGCTTGTGTTTTATCCTCATACGGCGCAAACGGTCCTATTGCCAAGGTCTGTCAAGAAGATTGGGACTGCGGCTTTTCAATTTTTATCGGAGCTCGAGCGGGTCTCAATCCCCGTGAATATAACCGAACTCTCCGAGCGGGCCTTTTATGGGTGCGGCAAACTTGTCGATGTCCACATTGAAAGTGGGCTGCAGAACGTAGGTGATTTAGCGTTTTCGAAATGCAACGCGCTAAGGAGAATAAGCTTTCCAGGCAGCCTGAGGAATATAGGGGGATATGTTTTTCATCATTGCAAGAACCTTGAGGAAATCGTATTTGATGGCGATGCGCCGAAAATCAATTACACGGGCTCGCAGCGACATCGACATATGTTTCGATTCACTCCTAAAGACCTGGTAATTACCGTCAATCGAGGATCAAAGGGATGGAAAGAAGCGGGTTCGGCAGAACTCCCAAAGATGTGGCCTGTCGACGATGCGGAAGATTCTCGGACGATCAGATTCAAGGACTTGTCAGGCAACGTTACGAATTGGCAGCCTTGAATAGGGGAACAAGCTCCCCCCAATCCGCGCTCAATTGCAGGAAACAGTAGGTCGGCAGAAGTTTCAGGCATGGGCTTTGGACGCTCAATGAATAAGTAGCCATGCGAAGACGAAATATGCTATACAGTGCGTCGATGAAAACAGAGAATTGGGACAAAAGTGAAGAGGGTGCTTTCTTCGGGGAGAAGAAGTCGGTTGTCTTTCACTCCGGGGAGTCCTGCTAACCCGACTTTCCAAGAAAAAAGAGGAAACTCCAAAATCGCCAGGGTTTCCTCTGTTTTTCGAGTAGATATTTCTCGTTTTTTCCACTACATCATAGCGAAGCTCCCTCAATTGCCCTGCCATCGATTTTCGGCGGAGGCTGTGCCGGCAGGTTCAGGCCGAGCTGCGACAGCACGAGCGCCACGTCGTCCTTCGGCTCGCCGTAGCGCTGCATCACGATTTCGCGCCCGTCGGTCGTCGGAATCCTCACGTCAACCATGTATATCTTCTTCATCTTCTCGAATATCTGCCTCGGCGTAAGTCCGCCCGCCTTGCTTCTCGTCAGGTTCTTCAGCGTCGCCTGGAGGCAGTAGGCGACGTAGCTGACGAAGACGTGCGCCTTTATCCTGCCGTCGAGCTGGTGGTACACCGGCCTGAGGCCGAGGTCGTTCTTCACTTCCCTGAACGACTGCTCGATCTCTCCCTGGATCATGTACTGCCGCCACAGCGTCGACGGGTCGGCGTCCGTCATGTTCGTCCTGAGCAGATACGTCCCCTCGTCCCTGCGGACCTGGCGGATGCGGTCGAGGTTGAACGACCACGAGAAGTTGTCCTTCGTCACGGTCGCTTCCGTCCGCTTCGGGACTTTGATCCTGAAAAGGCCCCAGCTGCGCCCGGCTTTCGAACGCGCCACCGCCAGGCGGGAGATCAGCTCGTCGCGCGAAAGGGCCTTGCGGTCCTTCTCCACGGGGAGCCCGTCCTTGTCGAATTCCTGCCTGCGCCCAAGCCTGACGTCGACCGCATGCAGCACCTTCAGCACCGTCCGCATCCTCCTGAGGCGCATGGCGTGCTCCTTCGTGAAACGCTCCCGGCTGTGCGTGAGGACGTACTTGTCGGCCCCGTCCGTGGCGAACTTCACGCGGATCCCGTCCTTCACATGCGTCCACTCCAGCCCGACGAGCTTCTTCCCCAGCGCGTCGACCATGCTGCGCGGAGACCCCACGAGGTAGCGGAAGCCCTTGGCGCGCATGTCGGAGAGGGTCTTCTCCGTCGGGACGCCCCGGTCCATGGGCCAGAGGCTGTCGAGCTTCCCGCAGTGGCCGTACTTCTTCACGAGACGGTCCACGAACTGCATCTGCGTGCCCTTGTCCGACGTGTTGCCCGGCATCACCTCGTAGGCGAGCGGAAGTCCGTCGGGGGTCAGCACGAGCGCGATCACCACCTGCAGGCAGTCGCCCCGCCTGTCGCGGCTGTAGCCGTGGCGCAGGAGATCCGACTCGTCCGCCTTGGTCCCGTCGACCTCGAAGTACGTGCTCGTCAGGTCGTACAGGATCACGCGGCAGTCCGACGCGAAGAGCCCCGCCCAGCGGTCGCGGAGGAACTCGAACATCCCGTCCTTGTGGGCGACGAGCCTGTCGAGGCAGGAGTACAGCGTCGACTTGGAAGTGAAGCACCCTTCGCCGAGAAGGTCGCGCACGGCGGTGCCGTCATACCATTCACGGTGCATGCGCCATTCGCTCCCGGGCGAGGTCAGGCGGTACAGGACGATCGCCTTGAAGACCGAGAGCCAGTCCGTGCCGTGCGAACTCCGGGGAAGCCTGCCCGCCCAGAACGCGTCAAGCCCGACGAGGTCCCAGAGGTGCAGGCCAAGCCAGCATGCGCCCCATTCGCGGATGTTCTCGACCTTCATGCTGCCCAGCCGTATCCTGACGGGGTTGCTTGTCGTGCGTTTCTGTTCCGGCTGCGGCGGAATGAGGAAGTCTCTGGCGTCTTCCGCCTTGCGCCCCTCCAGCTCGTCTATGGCGTTCAGCCAGGCGTTCTGCCTGTCCTCGTCGATTTCGCCGAGGTAAAGAAGCTGCCTCTGCACGACGCGCGTGCCGGAGCGCGCATTTTCCGCGACGCACCAGTAGTCGTGCCGCTTCCCGTCCTTGAACCGTGATGTCCTGCGTAGAAACATGAGAACATTATCTCATATTTTCGCGCCTTTGCAAGGGCCAAGGTCTTCACTACAAGGCTTTGAAGTCCATTGTGGACAGAACAAGGCCAGCCGACTCGATTATACGAGATTTGGGCTTGAAGATTTTTTCAGATGGTAGATTTCTTGGAAAGTCGGGCTAGGCGCTGGTATACCGCCGTTTGGAGATGAAATCTTGGATTTCGTTTCGACACGTGCCCACAAATTGAATGTCGATTCATCCATCTCAATCTTTTTCGCTAGCCCTTTTATCGTGTCACCATCATCCTTCTTATACACTCTACGTGTATCTCCATAACTCTCGCTTGTTGCACTCCATAATCCCAACACATCATAGTTATAAGGATTATTGTTACACATTAAATAAAGATTTATTCCTCCTTCTTCCTCGAGTGGATCACGATTTAACCAGAGCATAAGGATTGGATGAGAGAAACGAATGCCATAGTAATAGAGGCCGGTTTCGGCATCGTAGTATTTCGTCGAGAAGCGGTGGCGGAAGAAGTCGGCGAGGGGGCCTGACTGCAAAATCGTGCGGCCAAAGTCGTCGTACTCGTAGGCGGCGACCACGTTGCCGGATTCATCTATGTATTTCGTGATGTTACCATTGTTGTCGGACGTGGGGAAGTAGAGCTGGCCGTTACGAGACACGGCAAGCAGGCCGCCCACGCCGCCCGCGCCTTGAAGTGAATCGGAAAGGTCGAGGCCCCAGAAGTACTGGACTTCGGTCGCGTTGGTTGTGCTGCCGTCGATTGAGTAGATTGTTTCGTGAATCAAGTTCCAGTCATCGTAGACGAAAGTATGCGTCTCGAGCGTCTGCCATTCCCGTATCTCGACGGGCAGCGCCGGCGGCTGCGCGACGGAAACGTAAAGTCGCTGGACGGTCTTGCGGTCGTCGTCTGATGCGCAGCGCCACATCGTCGTCGCCGCCTTATTCGTCTTATTCCTGATCCAGGATTTCATGGCCTCACCGTCTTTTTTCCATCAGCAACATTGGCCCACCATCGCAAGAGTGTGTAATAACGTATTTCTTATCCCGACACTTAATACCGGCCTTAGAAGTGTGGTTCCATCTCATTTCGTCATCAAAAAAAAGATATCCTGACACCAGAATCACATTACCTATCCTGACATGAATTTCATTGTTATCTTTAAGTACGGCACACAGTGAATCCGCTTCACTTAAATTAAATGAGAACGTCATTGTTTTCAATTTCTTCTCACCATTAACAGGGCATACAAAGAACACTGGGTGAAAAGGCCACAAAGGAATGTGATAAAGTATTGCGACACACAAGATCATTATTCCACACATTAAAAGCATGTGCTTGAGTAATTTATGGGACCTGTTCATCGCCCGCCACCTCCACTATTTGATACCGTTGAAATTAATGCCGAACGGCCATAACGTTCAAACACACCTGAACTGCCAGCCATTGGTTCGCCCCATCTGAAAGTTGAGGTGTCCCACCATAATGTTCGAATTGTGTATGTGGCATTAAGTGATTGCGTCCACGTTGAGATCATTTTAAATGAACTTGCTCTTCCGGCGTCCTCAAGACGTTGGCCATCAGCATCTGAAATATTTCCAAAACCAGGTACGTATGCCGAGAGCCCGACATGCCAATCGTAATCATCGTGCCACTGATGATCTAAATTACCATCTATAGACACCACACATCCTTCACGGTGCAAAGTGAATTCTCCATAGGAGGAAATTGTAAAAGTTCCACTAGCGTAGTACATTTCTGAGAAAACATTAGCTGTATTCATTGCATCAAAGTAATCATTAAAAATAATGCATTCGCCATTTGACAGTTCTCGCGCCTTGTCTTTTAACTTCTGCTCAAAACGATTTTTATTCCGTTTCTCGGCCGTGATGACCGAATTGAAAGATCGAACCCAGTTCCAGTCCAATGATCGTGTACCCCCTCTACCAGATAGAAAATACTCAAGATTATCTGCGGCCACATTCTTCCCTTTTCTTCTTGCCGCAGCTACCATTTCCCTATAGGAGGCCTCAATTTCCTCTAATGTCTTAACAGTGCCTCCGTCTATGTCATATCCAATTATTGCGTTATTGTAGCAGAAACCATAAAGGTTCAATCCTCCTTCTTCTTCAATAGGATCGCGATTAAGCCAGCGACCGAGGACGGGCAAGTAAACGCGTTGCTGATAGCCGACCGTGCCAGTCTCGCGGTCGTGGTACTTTGTGCTGAAACCGAAGGAGAACATGTTGGCAAGGGGACCGGAGGATTCGATAATGTTGCCGTAGGGGTCGTATGTGTACTGCGCGGCGGTCGCGCCGGTCTCTGATACGTAGAGAGCGATGTTGCCGTTGTGGTCGTAGCACGGAATGTAGAACACCCCGTCCATGGATACGGCAAGTAAACCGCCAACGCCGCCCGCGCCCTGCTCCGTGCCGGACTTGTCCAATCCCCAGAAGTTTTCAATGGTGCGGATCGTGCCGTCGGCAAATAAGATTTTCTCCAGGACGATGTTGTTGCCGTCCCAGACGAAAGTATGCGTCTCAAGCGTCAGCCACTCATCCGTCCCAGTTGGTGGCGCGGGCGGCGGAGCGCTCGTGGAGTAGAGGCGTTGCACAATCTTACGAATGCGACGGTTGCGGTGGTCGTAGACGTTCAGCACGCAGATCGCGCCGTTGGTGAGGGATGCGGAAGTTGCCGAGACAAGGCGGTTCTCGGCATCGTAGGCGTAGGCGAAGACGCCGTCGTTCGTCATGTTGCCGTCGGCGTCGTAGAGGGGAGTTGTCTGCGGCGCGCTGGGGGTAGCGCGCCCTACCGTCGTATACTGGTTGAGGCTGTTGGCGGAGTAGGTGTTGGTGGCGGTGTTCGCCGCAGACCAGAGACGGTTGCCGATGGTGTCATACTCATAGCCGTATTGATTCATGCCGATTGTCGCGGCGGCAAGCTCGGAGCGACGGTTGTACTGCCATTCGCGCATGAGGGAAACGGAGTCCGTGGCGTTCGTCGGGCGGCCAATGAGATCGTAGTCCGTGGAATACCAGTAAGCGGATTGCCCCCCATAGGAATAATCTCGAAGCGTGACAAGTTTTTTTCGAGAAGGTTTCCGCATGAGATTTACGGCGAACTGGCTTCCGTTAGGCAGCGTATAGATCATGTTCGTTACATACGAGCCGTCGTAGGCGATGGCAACGTTCACGCCACGCCCAAACGAATTGGTGAGCGCATAGCCGCAGACACGGTTCTCGGAATCGTAGAGGCGCGTCTTCACAACGTGGCGGATATTGGTGATGACAACCGTCGTTTCCTCGTTGCGTTGGAACATGTCGTACGTGCGCGTAATCGTGAAGTTGTCTTCGTCGATTGTCGCAGTCTCGTTCGTACACAGTAGTGTGTCATCGTATGCGTAGGCGTATGCCGTGCCGTCGGAGAGTGTTGCAGATGCCATCTTGTCCGAATCATGGTAGGTGTAGGCGACCGACGGCGTGGCCGCGCCCGAGTAGGTCGTGCCACTGACGAGGTTGCACTCGTTGTAGGCGTGCTGCTTCCATGCGCCACGCGCCCAGGTCGTGCGCGTTCTCTGTCCGTTATCGGTGTAGTCGTAGGAGATGCGCGAGCCGTCTGCGTAGATATTCGCGGTGTTCGCGCCGCTTGCGGGATCGAACTCCCATTGCGTCTCGTCCCACGTCGCGCCGCCGTCGCGAGAGGTGAAGCTGCTCGTCTTGCGGCCTTGCGTGTCGTAGCCGGTCCTGAGCGGGTAGGTGTCGCCGCCAACTGACACGGGCCGCCCCAGCGCGTCGTATGCCGCTTCTGTCACGTGTCCGAGCGCGTCCGTGCGCCGCACCTCGCGGTTGAGCATGTCGTACTCCGATGTCGAGACGGCCACGCCGTCCGCGCCGTAGTCCACTGTCCGGCGGACGGCATTCCCAGAAATGTCGTACTCGATGTATTCCGTCCTGTTGGTCGCCCCCGTCGTTGTGTTCTCCGAGAGGGTAAACACGTTCTGCCCGAATGCGTCGTAAGCCATCGTGCGCCGCTCGTCGAAAGTAGTCTGTTCAAGCGGGACGCCATGGAGCGACCGCGTCACGACGGGCGTCTGGCCGTCGGTGCGCGTGACGGTTGTCTCGATGCCGGTGGAGGGGTCGTAGGTGGTGAGGGAGTCGGTGGTGGTGCCGTTTTCAACGGGCGAGACGCCCGTTGTCCCAGTCGCCGCCAAGATGGCGGCGTTCCCAGTCAGGGTTATCGTGTGGCGGCGGCAGGAATTGGAGAGGCCGGTGAGCTGCGTCTTCTGGATTCGGACCGCGTTCGTGGTCGAGCCCGTCATGCGCACGGACGTGACGACGCGGTAGACATCTTGGCTGATTGTCTCGTATGTCGTCCTGTTCCAGACGGAGCGCGTACCCTGAATCATGCCGATCCGTTCGCCGAGCTCGTCGTAGGCGTAGTTCACGGGCTGGCTGCCCGTCTTGGTCGTCGTGAGGATGCGAGAGGTGGCGCCGTCGTAGACGTTGGAGGTGACGAGCCAGCCGGAGCCGGATTGAAGCGGCGAGACGCCGCTTCCCCCAGCGGGGACGGCGGTGGTGACGAGACGGCCGAGGAGGTCGTAGGTGGAGATGGAGTTGGTGACGGCGGGATGGTCGGAGGAGGTGGTGACGACGTAGTCGATGCGGTAGCCGTTGGGGGCGTCTTCGGTGAAGCGGCGTTCCTCGGTCCATTTTTGCGACGGCGAGGGCGCCGCCGCCACATCCAGCCATTCGCGACGCGTGGACGAGCCGCCGCCGTGGTAGGTGCGGGTGGTGGTGCGCAGCACCTCCGTGTAGTTGGTGGCCGTGCAGGAGATTTGCTCGGTGTAGCCGGGTTCGTGGAAGGTTTCGGTGACTGTTTGTGCGCCGCGTTCGTCGGTGCGGATGGAGTAGGAGGAG
>JAFRSR010000026.1 GCA_017427485.1 Kiritimatiellia bacterium | reverse complement strand
CCCGGCCATTGCGCGCTACGTTGCTTATCGCAATATGTGACGCAGCGGGCAACCATTGCCCGCCGGGCGCGCGCCCTCCCCCTGTGCACCTTGCCAGCCATTACGCGCTACGTTACTTATCGCAATATGTGACGCAGCGGGCAACCATTGCCCGTCGCGCGCGCGCCCTCCCCCTGTGCACCTTCCCAGCCATTGCGCGCTACGTCACTTATCGCAATATGTGACGCAACGGGCAACTTCTGCCCGCCGTGCGCGCGTTCTCCCCCTGTGCACCTTCCCGGCCATTGCGCGCTACGTCACTTATCGCGATATGTGACGTACAGCGCATGGGGTTTGCTGAGGCTTTGTGGATGGAATCATCACATGTGTGATAATCATGTGATGATTGTGTGATGTTCATGTGAAGATTATCACACGCCTTTTTTGTATACTGCCTGCGCCAGTGACAACCAGAAAGGATACACCTATGAAAACAAGAGAGATTTGGAAAGTCTGCAAGAAACTTTCAAACGAGGAACGGCTCGATGTCCTTCGGAAGGTCATGAGTTCACCGAAGGAAGGCGGACTGCCCGTCGGACAGATCGCCGACGCAGTCCGACTCGGACAGCCGGCGACAAGCACCTATCTCGCCGAGCTTCAGGACGTATGCGGTCTTGTCACATCCCGTCGCGCAGGACGCTATTGCCTCTACTATCCCGCCCCAGACATTTCCGACGCCAAGGCCGTGGCGCTCTTCAACGCATTGACGAGGTTCTTCCTCGCGGAACGGACCAACTGGGTGCCAATCAATGGCAGCAGGCCGCAGACGCCGAGATTCCTGTCCGTGCTCCCTGCTCTCGCGAACGCAACACGCGCACGCCTGCTCGGCTTCATTCGCGCCGAGAGGCAGACCGACCGCGCGAAGATTGTCAAGGCGACAGGACTCACGGAACTCAACATGCGCCGGCATCTCGCGTGCATCGCCGCATGCGGCCTGGCCACCGTCTCCGGGGACGACGTCGCCTGGTGCGAACCATCGGATGAGACCTCGCGAATCTTGATCGACCTCGCCCTCTCATGACATCTCGCCCGCCTACCCATTGCGCGCTACGTCACATATTGCGATATGTGACGTAGCGCGTGATCGGCGGGGATTCATCCCTAGGGTCGTGAGCGTGACAAGTGACCTTTGCCGCGAAAGACGGAACCTTCTCTACACTTCCTTTCTCTACTTGTTTCGTGGCCGGGTCGCACGGCACTCGCCGCACTATTGGGCTTTCCTCCAACCATCCAAGGCTCGCCGTGAACCTAGTCTGGTCTTTGAGGCGCCGTAATGACTCCACATCGTGCCGTTGCGCGCAAGGGGGTTTTTGAAAAAAAATTGAAAAAAGTTTTAGCCGGTAGGCTGGGCCTTTTGCAAAGCCTTTTGCTGAGCCGAAATGTTTTTGGAAGCGCTTTGCCTTGTGCGAAGCTTTTGCGAGCCATTGGTGCGCGCACGGGGCGCGCACTGCAAGACGGCTTCGCGCGGGACGAGGACGATCTAGTGGCGTGCCATTGACACGGCGCGTCCGGAGGCCGCGCCCTACCAAGGGACGCGCTGCTGCGCGGCCAATGGCGGGGAGCAAGGGGGAGACCAGAGACCTGAGACAAGAGACATTGAGACTTTGGCGGCCTTGCGGGCGAGCCATTGGCACAGCCTCAATTCCCACTCATGTCCCCCCGCCAGGTCTCTGATCTCAGGTCTCATGTCAGCGCGCCGGTTCCCGCTTCGCCGGCAGCGGGCCAAGCGCGCGGCGAGGCGATGGGCAAACGAAAAACGCGCCGAACCCTTTAGCTACAGGCTCAAACGCGCTTGAAGAATGGCTCGGGCGGCTGGATTCGAACCAGCGACCAATTGATTAACAGTCAACTGCGCTACCACTGCGCCACGCCCGAACGTGGTGAAAACGGCGGATATGATATCATATCGTACGCCCTTCCGCAAGGGGGCATTTCACCTTTTTTCAGGCGCGTCGCTCTTGTAGAAAATGTAGGTGCCCTTCTCGATGAGCTTTTCGTTCACCCTGTCGCCCGTGACGATACGTCCGCCCATGTAGTAGTACGTGGTGGGCGCGCGCCAGGCCGCGCCGGCGATGCGGTAGGGCGTGAGCTCGTCGCTCACGGGACCACCCTTGACGTAGCCGGGCATGGCCTCCAGCGCCGCCAGGTCGCGCGGATCGCGCGAGAGGATCTGCGGCGGACGTTCCAGTTTCCTGCCCACGACAACCGGCGGGGGCGACGAGGTGGCGGGCGCCGGCTTTTCCTTTTTCTTCGGGATGATCAGCTTTGCCGTGCTCTTGAAGAACCCGCCGATGCCGGCGAGAACGCCCTTCTCCTCCTCTTCCGGCTGCGGCGGAGGTGCCGCGTACTTCGGCTGTGCGGGCTTGACGATGGGCGGAGGCGCGGGTTTGGCAGCTGGAGGGGTGACGGCGATGACCGGTTTCGGTTTCGCCGGTGGCGGTTTCACGGTAATGATCTTCGGCGGGGGCTTTGGAGGCTGGGCCGTTTTCTTCGGCTGTGTTTTCGGCGGCGACTTCGCCGTCTGAGGCTTCGTCTGCTTCGGCGGCGCCTTCGCCGCCGTTTGGGACTTGGCGGGCGCGGCGCGCATGACGACGGGCGCCGAGCGGCGTCCGTAGACGGCCGCCATCGTGTCGCACTTGCCGTAGAGGACGTCCTCAAGGCCGGGGTCCCCCTGCACGAGGCGCTTCGCCTTCACGTCCGGATCGGACGGGGGCCTCGCGGTCAGGCCGAGACGGGCGCGCACGCTCGGCATGGCGAAGAGCATGCCGCAGCGCTTGCGTCCGCGGTGCTTCTTCTTGTGCCAGGAGTTCGGCGCGCCGTAGGCGACGTGGGAATGGCAGACGACCCGGGCGTCCGTGACGGAATACATGCGTTTGAGGCGGGCGAGCAGCTCCTTCAGCGCCTCTAGCTGCTGGAGCGTGACGGCCTGGTCGTGATGGCCCACGACCTCGATGCCGATGGAGAACTCGTCGCAGTCCTCCTTGCCCTGCCACATCGACCGTCCCGCATGGAACGCCTCGCGGTTGTGGTCGACGATGCGGTAGACCGTTCCGTCCTCGACAACGCAGTAATGCGCCTCGCCGCGTTCGCTCAGCTTGTTGAGCGAGCTTTTCGCGTGCGCCTCGGTGGTGTGCAGCACGATGAGGGTCGTGGCCCTGCGCAGGGGACGTTCCTTGTTGCGCGGCGAGCGATAGTCGTCCTTCAGCACCAACGGCGCCGCAAGGAGCGGCGCTGACGCGCACAGCGCCAGCGCCAGCAACATCGCTCGCAACCAGCCGGGCATCCCTCCCCGTCAGATGTTGAGCGAGGTCTTCGACCACGGCTCCTTGCCCGCGAGGAGCGAGGGGGTGGTCATTTCGGGCGGAACTGGCAGACCCAGCATCTGGAGCGCAGTCGGCGCCACGGCGCTGAGTTTCGCAAGCGGCGTGAGGCGCACACCCGCCGCGTCGTTCGCCACGTAGAAGCAGTCCACGAGGTTGAGCGTATGCGAGGTCTTCACCATGCCGGTCTTGTAGTCGATCATCTGCTCGGCGTTGCCGTGGTCGGCGTAGATGAGCACATGGGCGTCCAGCTCCATCAGGCGCGGCAGGATCTTGCCGATGCACTCGTCCACCACCTCGACGGCCTTCGAGGCGGCCTTCGGGTCGCCCGTATGGCCCACCATGTCGCAGTTCGCGTAGTTGACCACGATGAAACCGTAGGGGTTGTTCTCGAGGCGCTTGAGCAGTTCGTCCGTCACGTTGTAGGCGTCCATCTCCGGATGGCTCGCGAACGTGGCGGGGTCGAAGCGGCTCTTCACCTCCACCTGGTCCTCGCCCTCGGAGGGCGTGGTGGACTTCCCGTTGAAGAAGCTCGTCACGTGGCGGAACTTCTGCGTCTCGGCGAGGCGCAGCTGCTTGATGCCGGCGCGCGACACGACCTCGCCGAGGAGGTTGTCCATGCCGCCGCCCGCGCCCATCGCGCCGAGCAGGTAGTCCGCGAACTCGTCCCAGTAACGCGTGAAGCCGAGGTAGGTCACCTTCGGACGCGCGTGCCTGTCGCCGGCGTAGTCGTCCAGCACGAACGCCTGCGTGAGCTGGATTGCGCGGTCCTGGCGGTAGTTCGTGTGCATGATGCAGTCGCCGTCCTTCACGCCCTCGTAGCCGTCCACCACGCAGCAGGGGACATATTCGTCGGTCATCGGCGTGCCGTCGGGGGTCTTGTCGTTCGCGTAGGATTCCTTCACGGCCTCCTCGGCGCTCGCGACCTTCCGCCCCTCGCACGAGACGATGCAGTTGTAGGCGAGGTCGGTGAGCGTCCAGTTCTTCACGCGGTCCATGCCGTAGTAGCGGCCCATGACGGTGCCGATCGTGCAGTTGCCCACCGCCGCCATCTCGGCCTTCAGGCGGGCGATGTACTCAAGCGTGGAACGCGGCGGCGTGTCGCGCCCGTCGAGGAACGGATGCACCACGATCTTCCCCGCGGGGTTCTCCTGGCGCGCCCGCTTCATGAGCTTGAAGAGGTGTTCCTGGTGGGCGTGGACGCCCTCGTCCTGCAGGAGTCCGAAAAAGTGCAGCTGGCTCGCGTTCTTCTTCCAGTTCTCCATCAGGTTCGTCCACTTCGGGCTCTTGAAAAGCTCGCCAGAGGAGAGACCGTCGTCGATGCGCTTGAGCTCCTGCACCACGATGCGTCCGGCGCCCATGTTGAGGTGCCCCACCTCGGAACTGCCCTGGTATCCGTCCGGCAGGCCCACGGCCTCGCCACAGCAGTTCAGAAGGCAGTGGGGATAGCGCGCGCGGATCTGGTCGATCACCGGCGTCTTCGCCGCCACCACGGAATTGCCCTCGTGGTACTCGTTCACGCCCCATCCGTCGCGGATGATCAATACGACTGGTCTCATGTTCTCTTTTCTCTTCTTTCTCTTCTTGTTTGGAAACACTTCAACCCAGGACGGCACGAACCGTCCTGGGCGCATATCGGCTGGGAGCAGCCGATCAGTAGACAACGGTCGTCGCCGGAGCCGCGGGAGCCACCGTCGTCGTGCCCGGCACCACCGTCGTGGTCGTTGCGGGAACCACCGTCGTCGTCGGCACCACTGTGGTCGTCGGAACAACCGTGGTCGTCGGAACAACCGTGGTCGTCGTCACCGGAACCACCGCCGGCGCCGCCGGCACCACAACCGTCGTCGAGGAGTAGGGGTAGCCCCAGGCGTCATACCACACGCCGCCGTACCAGCAGCTGCGGTAGAACGCGTGCGGACGCGGACCGCGGTGCCAACCATGGAGGCTCGGAGGCGGCGGACCATGGTGGAAGCCGGGACCGTGGTGCGGACCATGGTGGGGACCATGGTGCATCACGGGGGGAGGGGGACGATGGAAACCAGGTCCATGTCCGGGGCCGCGGCCGGGGCCGGGGCGCGCCATGGTGACGCCGACGCAGGCGCAGACAAGCGCAGCTGCAAAGATGAGTTTGTTCGTGTTCATTGTATTACCTCCTGTTGCGTTGTACGTATGGAAAGGCGCGTAGTCCTTGCGGAACTGACACATCTTTCCAAAATCACATCGGATAGTCGAGCGCCTCCGGGATCATGACCGTGGTGAGGCACTTCGCGGCACGGTCCTTCGCAAGGCGCGTGCCGGCCAGGGATTCGTCCACCGCCGTACGCAGCGCCGCAAACGACGCCTTGTCATCCGCCGTCGCGGCGTTGAAGCCGTACACCACCCCCGCGCAGACCTTCGCGGCTTCGCCCGCGACGTCCGCCACGATCGTGCCGAGAAGGTCGTTGAACGTGTTGAGATAGCCCGCGAGCTCCGGCCCCACCACAGGATGCTCCGCGCCATTGAGGGCGAGGAAGCGGATGTCCTGCCAGAAACTCGTGGCCGCCATGAGCCCCGCCAGCGCGTCCGCGAGCGGAAACACCACGCCGTGGCGCTGGGAGGCGCCGAGCTTCTTGCCGGAAGGGTCCTTCGCCCCGGCCGCGAACGCACGCGTCCACGACCACAGGCGGAGCGCCGCCGCAAGCGCGGCCGCGCCGTTCTCGGCGGCCTTCGGGCACGCGTCGAGCTCCTTCGCCCACGCCTCGAGCTGCGCGAGGAACACGGGGTTCGCCATCGTCTCGGAAATCTGGCGGCGCTGCACGGCCTCGGGCCCCTCGTACGTCGCGTCGAGCTGCATGTCCGTCCACTTGTAGAAGAGGAATCCCGGACAGTCCTCGGTGATGCCGTAGCCGCCCATGAGGGACACGGCCTGGCGCATCATGTCCGCGCCATGGCCGGTGTTCCAGAGCTTGCAGCTCGGACAGAGGATGTTGCAGAGGGCCTGGAGATAGACGTAGCGGACGGTGACGTCGGTATCTTCAAGCGGATCCTTCCCCTCGGCGAGGAGCGCGGCGGCCGCGGCCATCGGGGCCTTCATGTTCTTCAGCATCTCGCGGCCCTTGCCGAGCTTGGCCTTCGCCTCGTCCTCAATGAGCTCGATCGCGTCGAAGCGGCGGGTGATGTCGAAACCGAGCGACGCCGCGGCCTCTGCGGTCGCCCACACGTCCGCGAGGCGCTCCGTCACGTCCTCCTTCATCTGAAGCCCCTGCTGGTAGCGGGGCGACGACTCGTCCACGCCCACCGCGCCGTGGAAACGCGTGCGCTGGTAGCGGATCACCGGCTCGATCGCGCTCATGAGCGAGCCGGCGCCCATCAAGCCCACGCCCACGCGCGTTTTGGAGAAGACCTGCGCGATGATCTCGGAGTGCGCGAGGTTCGGCACGATCTGCCCGTCCTTGACCGTGTAGCCGCCTACGATGCGCGAGGCGGGCACGGTGACGTCGATCACGGGGTCGCCCGTGTTGGAGAGCTGGTGCACGCACTTGAGCGTCTGCGCGCCGCGGTCGAACGTGCCGGGGTCGGAGGCCTCCACGATCACCATGCAGCTGCCCTTGATGCGGTCGTCGCCGGAGTTGACGGCCACCGTCACGTAGTCGGCGATCGCGATGTTGGTGATGAACCGGCCGCGCTTCTCGACGCGCAACTTCGGCTCCTCGCCCTCCTTCCATTCCGCCACGCTCACGCGCCCGCAGAGGACGCCCGTGTCCACGCCCACATAGGGAAGCGGCTCCGTGAGCGCGAACGAGCCGCGCCACGCCCTGCCCGTCTCGTTGCCGGGCGCGCAGCGCGACATGTAGTACCGTTGCTGCTCGGGCGTGCCGAGCTCCGCGATCGGACCCATCGCAAGGCAGTTCACGAGGGCGGACGTCGCCGCGCCGTTGTCCACCCAGCTGAGTTCGTAGGAAATCAGCGACGAGACGAAGTTCTTCGGGCCGTCGACGAGGCCGCCGTATTCCTGCATGAGCGTGCTCGCTGTGATGCCGGAGGCGTCGAACGCGTCGAACGCGCCCTGCTTCTCGACCGTCCAGTCGTGCGTCTTGCGCTGTCCGCCCGCCACGAGCTTCGCCACGATTCCGCGCGCCACGCCGCGCGCGCCGGCCACGATCATCTGGAGGTCTATTCGCTCGGCAAAGCGCCACATGATCTGGCGCACCTCGTCGCCGGGGAGCATTTTCATCGTCTGCCGTTCGGTCGTTTCGGTCTGCATCTCGTTATCTTTTCCTTCCTTGCCGTTCATTATACCATATTTCGCCGCCCAATGCACCAATTCAGGCGCCAATCTCCTTGAGATGCTCCGAGACGGTGTGGAGCGCGAGGAAAAGTTTCTCCGGCATGCCGCAGCCTTCGTCGCGGATCAGCCGGGTGGCGAGCGACACCGGCTCCTCCTCCACGGGCACGCCCTCCTTCACGTATTCCGCGATCCGCGCGCCGTACGCCTTCACGCGCGCCGCGCAGAGCCGCAACGCGTCGGACACGGCCGCGCGCCCCGCGACCACGCTCCCGATGCCGTCGTAGTCGTGTCCGCAGACGAGGTTGGCAAGCGGCTCCGCCGCCATCTTCCCGAGCGTCCGGCGGTACGCCGCGAGGTCGCGGTAGAACGCCACGCCCTGGCAGACGGTGCCGTTCGCCTGAAGCGAGTCGCCCGTGAACGCCGTTCCGGTCGCGGTGTCGATCCACACGAGGCAATCGTCGTCGTGTCCGGGCGTCGCGAGCGCGCGGAACCGCCCTTCCAGGAGCTCGCCCTCCTCCAAGAGCCGGTCCGGCTCCACGCCCTTCAAGTAGCTCTGCGGCGGCGGCGAGTTCTCGGGAAAGCGCGTGCGCACGCGGATCGCCACCTTCACCGGATCGCGCAGCGCGTCCGCCGCCGATGCGAGCGTGGCCGTTTTGAGACCGTACTTCGTCACGAGCGCATGGTGTCCGCCGATGTGGTCGCCGTGCACGTGCGTGTTGAGCAGCCAGTCGATGTCGCCGATCTTCATCCCCAGTTCGTCCAGGGCGGGAAGGAGATAGGTCTCGGGCTCGAGGTGAGAGGAGTCGACGAGAATGTTCTTCTCCCCGCGCACGAGCGCGATGCCGGTCCAGACGGGCCCGAACGGGACCTTCAGAAGATAGGTGCCCGGCAGGATTTCCTCAAATGACGGACGTTTTTCTTCAAATGCATGTTGCGTCGTGAGCTTTTTCATGCGGACAGTATACCATACTTCCGCAGTTCGTGGTATAATACTCCCCGTTTCCCACACGAGAACGAGAACGCACATGGAATTCGAAAACACCATCGGGCTGGAGACGCACGTCCAGCTCAAGACAAAGACGAAGATGTTCTGCGGCTGCCTGCTGAAGACCGGCTGCGAACCCAACACCAACGTGTGCCCCGTGTGCCTGGGCTACCCCGGCGCCCTGCCCGTCGCGAACAAGGAGGCCGTGAAGCTCACCGTCATGAGCGGACTCATGCTCGGCTGCGAGATCAACCGCCACGCCACCTTCGACCGGAAGAACTACTTCTACCCCGACATGGCGAAGGACTACCAGATCTCCGAGAACGGCAACCCGCTCTGCATCGGCGGCGGCGTCACGATCGAAACGCCCAACGGTCCCAAGTTCATCCGCATCAACCACATCCACCTCGAGGAGGACGCCGCGAAGATCAACCACTACGCCCAGAGCTCGGGCGTGGACTTCAACCGCGGCGGCACGCCCCTCATGGAAATCGTCTCGGAGCCGGACATGGCGTCCGCCGACGAGGCGATTGCCTACCTCACCGCCCTCAAGGAGATGCTCGTCTACGCCGGCGTGAGCGACTGCAACCTCGAAGAGGGCAACATGCGCTCCGACGTGAACATCTCCATCCGCCCCGTGGGCGAGACGAAGCTCGGCACGAAGGTGGAGATCAAGAACATGAACTCCTTCCGCGGCATCCACGCCGCCCTCGAGTACGAGGCGCGCCGCCAGCGCGAGTGCAGGACGCATTCGATCCCGATCATCCAGGAGACGCGCCGGTGGGACGGCGAAGCCCTTGAGACCGCCTCGATGCGCTCGAAGGAGAACGCCCACGACTACCGCTACTTCCCCGAACCCGACCTCGTGCCGGTGGCCCTCTCCGAGGAGCAGATCGAGGCATGGCGCAAGCTCCTCCCCGAACAGCCCAAGGCGCGCCGCGCGCGCATGATCGAGGAGTACGGCATCGCCGAGTACGACGCGGACGTCCTCTCCCAGCACAAGGCGAACGCCGACTACTTCGAGGCCGCCGCCACGGGGCTCGACAAGAAGATCGCCAAGCAGCTCTGCAACCTCTACATGAGCGATGTGATGGCCCTCCTCAACGCGAGCGGCAAGGAGATCAACGACTGCGCGATGACGCCGCAGGCGCTCGCCGCCCTCGTGAAGATGGCCGCCGCCGGCACGATCAACGGCCCCACGCTCAAGGAACTCCTCCCGGAGATCTTCGAGAAAGGCGGCGACCCGGAGGCGATCGTGAAGGAACGCGGTCTCGGCGCCGTCAGCGACACGGCCGCCCTCGAGGCGTTCGTGGACCAGGCCATCGCCGCCAATCCCGGTCCCGTCGCCGACTTCAAGGCCGGCAAGAAAGCCGCCGCCGGCTTCTTCGTGGGCCAGGTGATGAAGCTTTCAAAGGGCAAGGCCGACCCGAAGATCGTCGGCAAGCTCGTCGCCCAGAAGCTCGCCGCCTGCTAACCCATTCCCCCACCGGTGCCCCCGGTAGGGCGGTCGCCCCGCGACCGCCGCCTTGCCCCTGTCTGGTGTCTAGTCCCGAGGGAGGTCCTTGCAAAGTTCGACCTTGTCCTTAAAATAGGCGAGGCCGATTTTCTCGATGTCCGTGATGCCCTCGGCGCGGAAGGTCGTGTCGTACTGCTTTCCGTCAATCTGGGCGCGGGCCTCACGCGCAAGGGCCTTGAGGTCGTCCTTGGCGGAATCCGCCGCCTTGACCTCGATGATGAACGCCGGGAACGGCTCGACGAGCGGCTTGAGGGCGATGTCGAATCGACCCTCGCCGGACTCGACGTTCGAGAGGACCCGGAACCGCTTCCTGAGGATCGCGAGGAACCCGAGCGTGAGTCCGTGGAAGAACCCCTCCGCCGCCGCGTCGAAGTAACTGACGCTTTCCAGCAGGAACGCGGCGATCGCCTGGCGGAGAGCGTCGGCGTCGCGGTCAAGTAGTGCCCCGACGATGTCATCCGTCCCCACGGCCAGGCCCAAGTTGATCTTCGCCTTGATGTCGTTGACGAACACGAGCGAGAGCTCGTGGTTCGGGATCGCGACCTCGCACATCCCCTCTTCGAGCGGCGACGCGACCTTCAGATAGCCCGCCGACACCAACAGGGCGTACAAGGTGCTCTTCCGCGCCAAGATGTCCTTGTACGGTCCAAGCTCCTTCGCCATCTGCACACGCGGCGTCTCGTCCCTAAGAAGCGCCTCCAGCGTCTTCACCATGTCATGCGGCAAATCGCGCACCAGCTCGGTAATGAGATCGTTGGAGCTCGTGTCGAGCCAGTACGCATCGGGCTTACACCTGCACTGGAAATATCGGAGAACGCTCCACGGATTGTAGATTTCGGTTCCGCCAAAATCGTAACCATCGTACCACCCCTTGATCTCAGGCAGCTTGTCCTCCACCCCATAGTATCGCGCCATCTCGGCAACCTCATCTTCGGTGAATCCGAAATACTGCGAGTACTCCGGCTCGAAGACCGTCCAGACGGCAGGATTGTTGAGTCCAGAGAGGATACCCTCCTTCGCCACACGGAGAACGCCGGTCATGATGCCGACATGGCAGTGCGTGTTGTCCTTCAGCGCACCCGAAAGGAAAATGCGCATGAAGTTGCACATCTCGTCATAGTAGCCGTTTGCCGAGGCGGTCGTGATCGGCTGGTCGTATTCGTCGATCAGGATGACCGGAAGCTTCTTCGTGGAGGCATGCACCGCCTTGCAGAGGAGGCCAAGCGACTGCACCAGATCCAGTTCGTCGCCCTTTTCACGCATCACGCGCAACAGGCGATCCTGCTCAGCTTTTAGCTCCAGGGCATCGACGGCCTTTGCAAATTTCCCGACACAAGGAGCAAGCAAGGCGTTCAGAAACTTGATGGATTCACCAAAGGTCTTCCATTTCACGTCCTTGAACGAGAGGAATATCACTGGATGCTTTCCCTGCTCCTTGCGGTACGCCTCGCCCGCCGCCCAGATTTTCTTGTCGTAGAACAGCGATGCATCGCCTTCGTAGAACGCGCGGATCATCTCCAGCATCGTCGTCTTGCCGAAACGCCTGGGGCGCGTGAACAAAACCACCGTCGACTCCGAGTCGATGAGGTCTTTCAATATCAGCGTCTTGTCCACGCAATACGAAGTGCGCGAGAACCTCGCCCAGTCGCTCGTCCCCACGGGCGGCGGCAAAAGCCCGTCCCTGCACACCGTCGTGCACGTTTGCATGCTGCTTATATTCGTCGTCTTATCCATTGTCGGCCTTGTGCTATGATCCAACGCGGCGTAGTTTATCAAATATCAGCCCCACAAACAAGGTGACATGGCGTTTTACGGAAATCGTCGGCAAGCTCGTCACCTGCTAACCCATTCCACCACCGTCGCCCCTCTCACCGGGAGGGTCGCAACTTGTTGCGACCGCATGGAGAGCCGCCATCTTGGCGGCTCTCCTAGGGGAAGCGGCGTCTCGCTGCTTCAAAAAGCCAAAGGGCATCTCGTCCGTCGCGGCTGCGCTGGGCCCCAACCGTTAGTGCATCGGCCGCCGCTCGCCCTTGCCTGCTTTACCGGTTCACATCCTTGGAGGCCGCGAGGCGGAAGCCGAGGGCGTCGTTGCGAGAGTCGGGGGAGTCGTAGCCCCCATCGCCAGCCTCACAGTACCAGGAGTTGTTGCTCCAACCGCCGCCCCGGCGCACGCGGCGCGAGTCGCCGGCCATATACAAGTCCTCACACCACTCCCACACATTCCCATGCATATCGTAGAGGCCAAACGCATTCGGCTTCTTCTGCCCGACTGGATGCGTCTTATGCCCGCTGTTGTCATCGTACCACGCCACCTCACCCAAGGTGCTGGCCGTGATTTCCGTTCCTTCCGCGAGCTTGCAGTAATCGCCCGTCGATCCCGCACGGCAGGCGTATTCCCATTCCGCTTCAGTCGGAAGCCGAAACGTCAAACCAGAATCCTTCACCTCCGGTAGGGCATTCAACTTCTCTATAAACTTCTTGCAGTCATCCCAAGACACGTTCTCCACAGGATTGCCATAACCCTTGAATTCTGACGGATTTTCACCCATGACCGCTTGCCATTGTACCTGCGTAACCTCGTACTTGCCTATCTTGAAATTCTTGCCCGGAATGGCGATCATATCCCTGACAAGACGAGGAATCTCCTCTTTTTTTGCTCTTTCTTTGCGGGCCGCCTCTTCAGCCGCCGCTTTTTCTATAGCATCCACATCGGCCTTGTCTTTCTGCGCAGCCTCCGCCGTTGCAACAGGTTTCTGTTGCTTAACACCCTCATTTTGAATGGCAAGCCCATCATTATCCAGCGTAAGAATAACACCATCAATCGTCTTAAGCTCATACAAATCTTTCAGCCGATAGTGTTTCAGATCACCCACCCTATTCGCCACAGCTTGGGCTAGTTCATCCAATGTGCTCCCACCCTTTGTGATACGACGTACCCCTTTAAGCGAGAACCACAACCGACTGATTGCCTTTCCGGGCACGGCATCAACCGAATACTCTCCCTCCTTCAGTTTGTAATATGCGGCGAGATCCTGTGCGTCGTAACGCGACATCCCCGTAAAGAAACCTCCGAAGTTGACATTGAAGTCCTCCTCGGCAGATTTCTTCGCCAACCCGAAGATTTCCTTGACATGGTCTGGAGCTGCCTCCTGTTCGCGTTTCTCGCGGGACCTGTCTGTGTAGGCATCCGCGATGTTGGCAAGGTCACGTACGGCAGATTGTGCGTATGCCGCGCACATGCCCGCTGTGACAAGCGCCGCAGCAACGCACTTCTTGATTCGGGTTTTCATCATTGTTTTTCCTTTACTTTGTTTGTATCGTGCGGCTCATCCGCATGAAAATCAACGCTCTCTACTTGACATTAAAATATCGAACAGGATTTGCAGCGCCCCGACCAAACAAAGCCTTTGAGCTACGACCCATAAATTTCTTACGAGTCACTTCATCTGCAGGATGGCCAATAAAGCCAATTCGTCCTACCTCTTCCGGCGCTGACGCAGGAATCCATTTCTCGACACTATAAACACCTTTAACGTATCCATTCGCAACAGCAAGGACTAGTTTGACTTTCTGTGCTACATCTATTCGTAGACGCCACCATCCCCCAACGGCTTTACGCACCTCATCATCGTTCATATTTTCCCGATACTTTCGATTGATTTTGATAATTGCCGTCGGAACATCAAACTCTGTCTCATGTATAGGTCTCGATGGGCTTAGTGTTGCTCTCTCGTCTACATTCGGTTTCATAAACTCAGCCTTTAAAGTATCGTCATCTCGTACCTTGATGTCCATATTGATACCATGGTCATAGGCAAATTTCATCAATGACGCATAATGCGTTTCTCCTGCTTCCAACCCAGAATCTGCAACAGCCTGACTGATATAAGCCTTCACATCATCGTCATCTAAGATTTTCATAATAGAATCATTGAACAATAAGAATTCTGCCGATGTGATCACACCACTTGACTTAAGCTGGCAAAGTAAAGCTACAAACATCAAAGAGTCTTCCACCTTTAGTTTAGCGGTACCTTCTGCCTCAGACATAGCACCCCTGATGAGCTCTGATGCCCCACCAGAAGAATCTATTGTACAGACAAGTTTACGAAGTTCGTTGTTGTTGAACCTCTCCAAAAGCGAATCAATAGCCTTACTTCTCTTCAATGCTTTTTCGTCAGACCATTTCTTCCAACCAAGCCATCCCCCTACAACTGCGCATAGCGCAAGAATAAGTTCGGACATACCTTGTACAATTTCACTCACCGAACATCCAATGTCGAATCCCAATAGTTGTATCATCCCTCTCAATCCTTCTCCCGCACCATTGTTTTACCAAGGCCCGACACCCTCGGCGCAGAAAGAAAGAGTGGCGTGCCTTACATTCTCACGTCTTAGAGGAGGCGTCGCCAAACGCCCATAACAAAACATGATCAGAAGACACGCCACGTGGAACTAGTCCACGTAGCGCAACTTCATATCTCGCTTTGTTATTATTCAACTTTGGCGAAGTTTTCGTCTAAAGCGGTAATACGCTGTTGCGTACGTGTTGGGGTCCTTTCGGGATTCCCAGCTCCTCGGGGTACCGCAGGTTGGTTTTGGATCGGCGCGCTCGGCGAGCGCGCCCTACCAAGCGGTCGCAACAAGTTGCAATCCTCACGTGCGGGTAACCGAGGTTGTGGCCTCTGCCATTACTTCATGCCTCCGAGACGGCGGCTCTCCATAAAGCTTCGGCCCGGTGGTGGGCTGCATCTTCCGCCCACCGATGTCAAAGAACACTTTGCTTCCCGTTGGTTCAACCGCGCACGGTCAACGGCAACAACAAGTTTTCACCGCTTCGGGGCACAATCCCCCAACAGAAACATTGACAATTATACCCCATTCCCCTGCCCTAAACAAGCCGGGATTTGGGGAAATTGAAATTTTGCGTGCATCCGACGTGGGAGGTTTCGGTAAGATTACGGTGCGGAACGGGTGAAAGCAAATGAGGTAGTTGCAAAACCACGTATGAACGATGTAGCAAGGCCGCCTCGGCCTTGCCGCAAGGGCGAGGGCGCCCTTGCCACAGCGGGTTTTGCAACTGGCTCAAATGAATGGCGGTCTCGACGAGGCTGCCCTACCAGGACGAGGGGGAAGCGGCAGGTGACGTGCCGCGTGACGTGTTGGGTGTGGAGGACATCTCGAATGCAAGTGTGCCGCCAGCACGGAGGTCGTCGAGTTTCAGGTAGTTTTTGTCGTAGGCAGCGCCGTTGAACATTAGTTTTTGCACGTAACGATTGTCTGTGACCTCAAAGCGGCGAGACGCCGCTTCTCCCAGGGGAGACTTCTCAAAGCGGCGAGACGCCGCTTCTCCCAGGGGAGACTTCTCAAAGCGGCGAGACGCCGCTTCTCCTAGGGGAGTGTCGCAACTTGTTGCGACCGCCGTAATCACGAGCGGGGGGCCGCCGGGGAGGGTGACGGTGATCTTCGGGAAGGCTGGGGCGCCGAGCACGTATTCGCCCGAGCCGGGACAGACGGGATAGAACCCAAGCGACGACCACACGTACCACGCGGAGGTCTGCCCGTTGTCCTCGTCGCCGCAGTAGCCGTCGGGCGTGGGATGGTAGAGACGGTCGCGCGCCTCCTTCACCCAGTACTGCGTCTTCCACGGCTGCCCGCCCCACGCGTAGAGGTAGATGGCGTGCTGCACGGGCTGGTTGCCGTGCGCGTACTGTCCGAAGTTCACCACCTGCATTTCGCGGATCTCGTGCGTCATGCCGTTGTAGTACGCGCCGTCGAAGACGGGTGGCAGACCAAACACGTCGTCGAGCTGCGCGTTGAACGCGTCGCGCCCCCCCATCGCCTCCATCAGCCCGGCAATGTCGTGGAACACGCTCCACGTGTAGTGCAGGGAATTGCCCTCCGTGAAGTCCCCCCCCCACGTGAACTTGTTGAACGTCGGGTTGAACGTGCCATCTGCGGCACGTCCGCAGGCGAGACGATGTTCAGGGCTGAACACGTTGCGCCAGTTGCGGCTGCGCGCAAGGTAGAGGTCCGTCTCCTCCTTCGGACGCCCCAGCGCCACGCCGAGACGCCAGATGCACCAGTCGTCGTAGGCGTACTCAAGCGTGCGCGCCGCACTCTCGCGGATGCCGACGTCGCGCGGCACCCACCCTTTCTCGTTGTACGCCTCGAAGCCGAGACGCCCCACATGCACGTTCTTCGGATGAACCGCGTTCGCGCCGTGAAGGAGCGCCTGGTAGAGTTTCTGGATGTCGCACCCCTTCGCCGCGCCCGTGAGCCACGCGTCGGCCACCACCGATGCGGAGTTGTTGCCGATCATGCAGTGGCGCAGGCCCGGACTCGACCACTCCGGCAACCAGCCGCATTCGTCGTAACACGCCTCCAGCCCCTTCATCATCTGCGCGTTCATCTCGGGGTAGAGGAAGTTGAGGAGCGGGAAGAGCGAGCGGAAGGTGTCCCAGAAACCCGTGTCGCAGAAGTACACCCCCGGACGCACCTCGCCCGTCATGGGGCTGCGGTGCATGGGCGCGCCGTCCGCCCCGATCTCGAAGAACCGACGCGGGAAGAGGAGCGCGCGGTAGAGGCACGTGTAGAACGTGCGTTGCTGGTCCTCCGTGCCGCCTTCCACGCGGATGCGTCCGAGGACCTCGTTCCACGCGGCGCGCCCGCGCGCGGCGATGACGGCGAAGTTTCCTTCGCCGAGCTCAAGCAGGTTGCGCTCGGCCTGTTCGGCGCTGATGAAGCTTGAGGCCACGCGCACGTGCACCTGCTCGCCGCGTTTTGTCGGCGCGAAGCGCACCACCACGCCCGCGTGCTTCGCCTCGCACGCGGTCTGCCCTTCGCGGAACGTGCCGTCCGCCCACACCGGCGCGGCGGCGAACGGATGGTCGAACTCCAGCACGAACCAGGTGCGCAGCACGCGCGGCGGGTCGTCGCGCTCGTTCCCGCGCACGTTCCGCTTCGAACTCCAGCCGCTCACGCGCCGGCGCGCCGTATCCACTTGTATCGCCGATCCCTCGTCGAACGCGTCCACCACGAACTGCGCCGTGTCGGTCTCGGGATACGTCACGCGGAAGATCGCGGCGCGCTCGGTGGGGGCAAGCTCCACCGTCACGTCATGCTCGGCGAGGTACACGCGGTAGGTGGCCGGAGAGGCGTGTTCGATCTTGTGCGAGAACCAGCTCGCGCGCTCGTCTTCCTTGAATACGGTCTTGCCCGTGATCGGCATCACGGCGAACTGGCCGTAGTCGCCGATCCACGGACTCGGCTGGTGCGTCTGGCGAAGCCCGCGGATCCGGCGGTCGGCATAGAGGTAGATCCAGCCGTTGCCCATCTTGCCGGTCTGCGGCGTCCACACGTTCATGCCCCACGGACGGCAGATTGCGGGGTAGAGGTTCCCGCAGGAAAGTTCCTTCGTGTTGTCGGTGCCCATGAGAGGTCGTACGAGGTCAACGGGCGTGGTACCAATGAAGCGGCGAGACGCCGCTTCCCCCAGGGAAGCCTCCTCAAAGCGGCGAGACGCCGCTTCCCCCAAGGGTAAGGTGCGCGCGCCAGCCGGCGCGAGTGGCACCGCTGTGCAAACAAGCGCAAGAAGCAACTTCTTCATCTCATTCCTCCATGAACACGCGGAAACCGACGTCGTGCACCTTCTGCCAGGCGCGGTAGGTCACGCGCGCGGCGAAAGTGGCGTCCTTCGGACGGCTCCAGCACGATCCGCCGCGCGCCACGGCGCGGTCCCCTTCCGTGTCGGACGTCCACTCCCACACGTTGCCGTGCACGTTGCGGAGACCCCAGGCGTTCGGCGCGAACGCGCCCACGGGCGCGCTCACGCGGTAGCCGTCGTCGAAGCGGATGTCGGCGGGACGCCACTCGGGCACCGCCATGCCCGGCACGTTCGAGCGGAAGCGGTCCTGCCGGCGGAACGTCTTGTCGGCGAGGTTCGCCTTCTTCGAAAAGTCGTCGTCAAGTCCGCCCCACCAGAGAAGGTTGGTGGAGCCCGCGCGCGCGGCCCACTCCCACTCGTCGCCCGTGGGCAGACGCACCTTCGCGCCCGTCTTCTTCGCGAGCGCCGCGCAGAACGCCGCCGCCTCATCGCGCGACACGCGCACAACCGGCTGGTCGGGCTCATTGAGTGCGTAGCCGCGCTCCTGCTCCGTGAACTGCATGAACTCGCCGCGTTCGAGATGGCTGTCATGGCCCGGCACGAGACGGCGGTACTGCTCGTTCGTGATTTCGTCCGCACTCATCCACGCGTCGCGCGCGAACGCCACCTCGCGCCCGAACGCGTTTACGTAGCGTCCGTCGGGGATGCGCACGAGCGTGAGAGAGACGCCTTCGCCGAGGTCGAGCGTGCGGCGCGTCCGGAGGCCGCGCCCTACCATGTCCACGCGCCCAACGCCGCTTCGGGGTGGAGGCGCCGCGGTGTCGCGCGGCAACGCGGGCGCGGCGATCTGCGCCATGCCGTACGTGCGCTCGTGGTCCTCCTCCAGATTCGCGTAGCGGCGCTGGAGGTCGGCGCGGCGCGCGGCGAAGTGGTCCACGCGGTTCGTGCCGACCGTCTCGTGCCAGGTGCCGTGTCCCATGCGGTTGAGGTCGATCCACGTGTTGATGCGGTCCCACGACTCCGCGTCGAGCCGCACGCCATGGTGTCCACGCTCCAGCATCTGCACGAGGGCCGTCGTGTCCGCCGCCACGTCGCACGGCGAAAGGAGCGCGTTGTCGCCCTCCTGCGTGTGGCTGCGCACGTAGGAGCAGAGCTCGATGTAGCTCGGCGGGAAGAGACCGTCGGTCAGGTAGTAGACGTCCTTCGACTTGATGCAGATGTCGGGACGATCCGTGAGGTTCGGCTTCGCGAGCCCGCCGCGGAACGCCGTTCCGGCGGGCGGCTGGTCCTTGCCGTCGTGGCATTGCACGCAGTAGCGGTTGAGGACGGGCTGCACCTCGCGGCGGAAGTCAAAGCCGCGCTCGGGTCCGTACCAGGGCTTGATCTCGCTCGGGGGACGCTCCATGGCGATGAGACGGCGGTTCGGCCCGGCGCTCGCCTCGTACTCCTCGTGGCAGCCGCTGCAGGAGGCGAGTTCGCCCGGCATCGCCTGCGTCCAGCTACGCATAAGCTGGAGCGCGCGGCCCTTCTCGTCGAGCGGCTGGATGGAGATCGGCACGTTCGCCGGCACCTTGAAATACGCGCTGCCGTCAGCCTCCACCGGCACCGTGCCGAGGATGCGCTTGATGTCCCACGGACCGTCCAGCCCGTGGTGGTCGGTCTCGCCGCCCATCCAGCGGTAGGCGAAGGAATAGGTGTAGAGGCGCAGCGCCTTCACGGTGCCGCGCGGCACGCCCTTCAGTCCGGGGCCGTCGTAGACGTCGGTGACCTTCATGAAGCCGTCACGCGTGCCGGTCTGCACCTTCGATGCGATCACGGGCGGAACGGAGGAGGACTGCAGCGGCGTCGCCTCGAAGTAGACGAAATCCGCTTCCTCGACGATCGGCGTGAGGTTGTCGAAGGAGTCGGCGAGGTAGAGCCCCCAGCCGTCCTTCTCCGTGGGACGCGCCGTCACGATCACGTAGTCCTGCGAGAGCGGCAAGGGGTGGCAGAACTTCGGCCACGAGTAGTCGGCGAGGCGGTCGCGCACGATGGGCTCCACCTTCTTCCCGCGCTCGGGGAAACGCTGCACCACGCCGTCGGCCTTGTGCCGGCCGCGGTTCACGTCGAAGAGCACAAGCTCGCCGTAGCGCGGGTGGCCGTGGTGCCCGGTGACGGTGGCGGTGAAGCGGTCGGGGTTGTCGGGACACACGCGCGCGTTGAAGAGCGCGTTCGGCCAGTAGCTGTTGCTGCCGTACCAGGCGCGTTGCTGCGTGCCGTCGGGATTCATCGTGAAGAGGATGCGCGAGCAGTAGTGCGTGATGTCGGCGTATTCCCAGTGCAGGAACATCACGCGGCCGTCCGGCATCACGTTCGGGCACCAGTTGTTGTCCTGGTCGAACGTGAGGCGGCGGATCGCGCCATCCGGCTCGCACCGGTAGAGGCTCCCCACCCAGCTCGACCCCACCACGCACGGCACGCCCACCATCGACGCGTCGGAGATGAAGATCGTCGCGCCGTCGGGCAGGTAGCAGCCCGCGTAGCAGTTGACGTCCGCGTCGGGGATGTAGGCGAGTTCGCGCGCGGCCGCGCCCGGCTTGGAGAGGTCGCGTTCGAACACGCGGTGGATGCGCTCCGTCGGACGGTTGCGGCGGACCTTCGGCGGATGGTCCACGCGGTCCGTGCGCCGCGTGTACATCACGCGGCGGCCGTCCCAGTTCAGACAGAGCTCGCCGATGTAGCCGTCGTTCGGCGAGGCTTCGAGCACGGCGAACTTCGGCTTGCCGCGCAAACCGGAGATAATGCCGAGCTCGTTCGTGCAGCCGGGCGTGTCGCGCGGCTGCTGCCAGTTGTTGTGGAGGCCGAGGCGGTCGGGACGACGCCGCACCGCGAGGATGCGGTCGCAATCCAGGAGCGGATTCGCAAGCAGGTGTTCCCGCAGGTCGGCGAGGAACTTCTCCGCGCCCTCGAGGGGCGGCAGCTCGCCGTAGTAGGGACCCCAGTCGCCCTTGACCGAGGAAAGGATTTTCTGGCGGCGCTTCTCGAACGTGCGCAGCCACTCGGGCTCCGCCTCGAAGCGGTCCGGCCAGCGCCGCACCATGTCCGCCCACGCGAGGCGCACGTTCTCGACCTTCACCGCCTCCAGGCGGCGGAGGACGCGTTCCTTGCGGTCCTCGCCCCGCGCCGACAGCGCACACGCCGCGCAGGCGGCCAGAAGCAAAAACACGCCAGATTTTCCAACAATGGTTTTCATGGTGCGATTAGTTTACCATATTCCCGCCGCCCTTGCCCGAAACTTCTTCAATCCATTCAGGCCACACTGCGTTTAAGGCTACCGCAACGGATGCGACTTCTTGAATGCCGCGCGCGCCTCTTCGTCCGTCTTACCCCAGAGCCTGTATTCCCACGGCGTCGATATGGCGGCGCCCGCGACGGCGTAGGCGTTCATCGGCCGGACGACGAACCGCAGGTCCCACCCCTCGGGCACGTCCGCCTCGGGGAAGCGGCACGTCACTGGCGTGGCGGGATCCACGACGCCGGTCATGTAGTCGGGGGCGAAGACGCGCCTCTCCACGAGCGTCCTCACCAGGTCGCATCTGCGCAGTTCGAGCGTCACGGAATACTCGTCCGCCCGCGCGGCCGTCTGCGCCGGGGGGAACTCCACCTGGAAGAACCTGTGTTTCGCCTTGCTGCGGTCCTCGCCCTCCGTACACGCCACGGACACCTCCGCGCCAGGCGCGAACTGCGGCACGGGGCATGTCTTCGCCCGGACCTCCGGCGAGTAGGGCTTCTTGTCCGGCGGCAGCCTGAAAGACGAGAACGGCACGATCCAGTCCTCGCCGAGGCTCACGTCCGTGGCGAAGTTCCAGCGCTTGAACACCATGCCCTTTTCGTAGACCGTCATGAAGATTCCGTGCCGGTCCTTGCCGGTGTGCACCGGAATCCGGGGCATCGTCTGGAACGGCGCATGCGGGGGCCTGTCCTCGGGCGCGTAGGAGTTCTCGCGCCCGGGTCTGGTGCAGTTGTAGCTGAGGGAGGGGACCTGCACGGAGTTGAATGCGCCCTGCCACATCGACCTGTCGTCGAACAGGGATCGGTGTATGTGGCCCGAGAGGAACACGGCGTTCGGGTACTTCGAGAAAATGCGCGTCGTGTCGCCGGCGTCCTGTCCCCACGTGCCCGGCAGGTAGTTCGTGTCG
This sequence comes from Kiritimatiellia bacterium, assembly GCA_017427485.1. GTDB lineage: Bacteria > Verrucomicrobiota > Kiritimatiellia > RFP12 > UBA1067 > RUG572. The sequence goes on along the minus strand of JAFRSR010000026.1, from coordinate 15,051 downwards.
CGGGCGGGACGGTGCTGCGAATAGAAGAACGGCTTGTCGGGGTCGAGCTTCAGTCCGGCCACGAGCTCCTCGAGCCCGGGCGCGTTATTGCCTTCGCGGTTGTCCGGCGTACCGCGGCGGAAATGGTTCAGGATGAACGTGTAGCCCTTCACCGTCTTCACCTGGTAGTACGAGAACGGCTCGTGGAAGTACATCTCCCAGTACTTCTTGTGGTTCTCCCCGTAGAAGAGCAGCGATTCTCGCTCGTCGGCGCCGCCCAGCACCTTCGGGTATTCGGGCCGCTTGTCGTACCACGTGGCGGAGTCGTGGTCGCCGTAGTGTATGAGATTGGCGACAGGCCGCCCGTCGGAGCCCTTGCCGTCCGGAAACACGGACCACCAGGCGTCCGCAACGTACTTGAGCTGCTGCTGGAGGCCGTAGTCGGCGATGTCGCCGCAAATGAGGACGCCGTCGCACTTCCACTTGTCGAAGTCGCGCAGCGCCTTCTCGAAGTACGCGCGGTGCCCCTCCACGGTGAGGTGTATGTCGGCCAGGAGCCCGATGCGCAGCCGCTCGGCGCCGAGGCCCTCCCTTGCGACGGCCGTGCCGTCGGCACGACCCGTTCCCGCGGCCGCAACCGCCGCGCCCAGCGTTCCGATGAACTCGCGTCTGTTCTGCATCTTCTACTCCTTCTCCGTTTTCTTGCTCATCTCAAGCATCTTGTCGCCGAACTCGCCCAGCAGGTCCCAGTGGTTCCCCCAGGTGCAGTACATCACGCCGCGGCAGTTGGGCGTGCGGACGGCAAGGTCCATCCAGTCAAGGCTCCTCTTGAGCACCTTCTCGTCGTAGTAGCCGCAGAGCAGCAGCGGATGCCCTCGCTCCGCGAAGAACCTGGTGCCCTCCTCGCGCCACTTGTAAGTCCAGTAGCCGATCCCCAGGTCGCGCGGGAGGAGGTCCCACACGCCCTTCATCGACGAATACATCCCCGCGTTTTTTTCGTGGTCCTGCAGCGCATACGGATCGACGAGATCGTTCCAGATGTAGAACTCCGCGTCGGGCCGCAGCCGCCGCACCGTGGCCATCGCCTTCTTGACGAACGCGGCGTAGACGTGCGCCATGTCGCCGATGGCCTGGCAGTCCCTGCAGCCGCCTCCCGTGCGCACTTCGTCGAAGGAGAGGAACCACACCTTCGGGTTCACCAGGCGCATCGTCTCCGCGGCGGACTTCTCGAGGATCTCGTCCATCTCCACCGCACCCATGCACGCGCTGCACCATTTGCCCCACGTCGGGAACGAGCAGTAGCAGTCGAGGACAAGCTCCTCGCCCTCGCCGATGGCTCCGCCCTTCAGAATCCTGAGCGGCAGCTGCGCGGGCTTGTTCCACGGCCCGGGCCACGTCCCCCTCGCGCGCGGGATCGGCGCGTAATCGCGCCCCTCCACATACACCTTTCCCGTCGCGGCGCTCCGGACCGTGACCGGCGTGCCGTGGCGCCGCACGATGAGCCGCGGCTCGGTCTGGAACAGCTCGGCGGATGCAAGCGTCGCATGGCCGGGAAACGTCCTGTTGTAGCCCGCGACGCGGATGTCGAGCCGGCGTTCGTCGAGCGACGAGAAGTACACGTTGAAGTCATGCTGCGCGCCGTCGGCCTTGACCTTGCAGACGTGGTGCTCGATGTAGTCGGTCTTTGCGCCGGCCCTTCGGACGCTGACAACGACGGGCCAGTTTTCGTATTTGCCGGGGACGGCGGAGAGCTTCAGCCTGAGGCAGTACGAACGGGCCGGCACGACGTCCACATGGAAGTCCCCGACATCCGATTCCCGGCGCGGGGAGTGGATTTCGCCAGGAGCCTCCAGAAGGCCGACCGCACGTTTCCGGCGAAGCACCGCGACGCCGTTGGAAACGACGTAGTGCGTGTCGAACACCGGGGCCGCGGCGACGAGGTTCGGGTCGATCGGGAAGAACGACTCCTTCGCATACCCGATCGACCACATCGCCACGCAAGACTCCAGCCCCGCCGCCTCGCACGCGCGCTTCGCCTCAAGGAACCTCTCGCGCCGCGCAGCGTCCCACACGTGGCTCATGCCGAGGCCGACGGACGACGCGAAGACCACAGTGTTGTACCCGTGCGCGCCGGCCGTCTTGGCGATCTTCTTCGTCTGCTCCACATGTTCGTCGGACGTGTAGGGGAAAAGGATCTGCACCGCACGCCGCGCAAAGGGGCCGTCTGCCCCCGCAACGGCTGCGGCCGACGCCAGAAGCACGGCGGAAAAACAACAGCGCAATCCAGGCATGGCCGTGCCTGTCACTGGAACAGGATGAGGGTGCCGATCTGCTTCAGCATGTCAATCGCAAACGACACGGAGAAGACGGAATGACTGGAACGCAGCTCCACCGTCGACGCGGTGGTGGCGGCAGCTTGCGGATCATCCCGGCGCGTGTCGAGCGCGAACGGGCTCTGAGAGACCGCGACTGTCGGCGCCACCTCCTCGCCCAGATTCGCGTAAGTCATCACGCGGCATCCGCTCTCCGTCTTGTAATCTCCCGGCTTTATAGATGCACGACTAGACGCCCTGCAGCTGGATGGAGCGGTGCTGTAGTAGCCGCCGCGCTGAACACGTACCGTCGGTTCTGAAGTCTCATCGTCGACATAATGCGCTCCGTCGGCGTTGCAGACCCCGTTCAAGGTCGTTATATCTGCACGGTACCAGTCCTGGCACATCTCAATGACATTTCCGTGCATGTCGTAGAGACCGTAGCCGTTCGGCAGATACGACCCTGTGCTTATCATGGTGTTTTTAGTGCCCTTGTAGCAGGCGAGCTTGCTGAGGTTGGCGTCCGTGCCGGAACTGGCGAGAATCGTCGATCCGTCGCCCCATGTTCCCTCTCCGTACCCGCCGCGCGCGGCATACTCCCACTGAGCCTCGGTCGGGAAATCGACGAGCAGCCCGGTTCGGGCTTTTATCTTGCCGAATGTCGAACCGTCAGAAGGCGCGGCCGGAGGCTGCGTACCGCGATATCCGTTCCAGGTCGTCCTGTTCTGTGGCGTGAGACGCCAGCGATATTCCTCGTTGAAGTTTCCGGCTCGCGAGACACCGCATGCCGCGCATTGGGCGTGCGTCAGTTCAAAGACGCCGATGTAGTAGTTGGCGTTCAGCGTGACCTGATGCGCGTCCTCGTTAGACGTGGAACGGCCCTTTTCGCTCGTCGTCCCCATGGTCCACGTCACTCCCCTTGCACGTATCTTGCGCATCGGCAGATAGTACATGCGGTACCCTTCGTCGGCGACGATTCCGCCCGGGATGCAGTCCACGGACGGATAATACCGGAGCCGACAGGTCGAACCGACCATGAGATCTGCGATGAGATAGTCCGGCGCATCCGACTCCGCCCACGCCTTCAGCTCCACGGTGACGGCCGAAAACTGCCGGCCAGGAACGTCCTTGGCGGCGTTCCACGTGATCGTGCCTGTCCCGGCGGGAACGAGCTTGAAGACGTCGCCCGCCAACGACCACTGGTTCGTACCGCCGAGGGAGACGCCATTTTCCCTGAAATCTGCCGTGACGATGGCGTCGGCATCGAGCGAATAGGTGACGGTGACGATTCCGTCCGCACCGACGGTCGGTTGCCCCGTTATCGATATGGTCGCCGCCGTTGCGGCGACGGCGGAACATGCCATGGCAAGAGAAATGATCGTTTTCATGTCATCTTCCTCCTTTCATTCAGCGTCCACAAGCGCCTCGTCCTGGAAACCGTACGGGGAATACAGCCTGAAGCCAGGCTCGTGCTTATAAACATCGGGGGCATAGGAACCTCGTAGTGCCGAACGGCACGCGGCCGCGCCCGTCGTGAAACAGCCGCCGCGGGTCACCTTTGCCGTGCCGGACGTCACCACCTCGCCAAACGCGTTGGCGGATATGTCCGCCTTGTACCAGTCGACGCAGAATTCGTCTTCGTTGCCGTACATGTCGTAGAGCCCCCAGGCGTTGGGCTTGTAGGAGCCACCCCGCACGCTGCAGTCCGTGCTGCTCCATGCCTTGCCATAGCACGCCATGTACTTGACATTGTAGACAATGTTACCATCCACCAAAGACGCAATCGGCGAGCCGTCGCCGAGCATTCCCTCGCCGTAACCGGCGCGGCAGGCGAACTCCCACTGCGCTTCGGAGGGCAAGTCGATCGGCAGCCCCGTATCGGCCCGAAGTCTGCCGATGCAAGACGACGGCCCGGGCTTGATCGGCCAGTCGTATGTCGAGGTTGACCCGCGGATGAGGTTATACGTCGAGTTGCGCATCGGCAAAGCCGACAGCGTGCCCGAGCCGAAACGGTACATTTGCGCATAAGTGGCCTCGAAGACGCCGATCCAGAAGTCGTTCGTGAGCGTGACGGTGTGGGCGTACTCGTTTGAACCGCGCCCGCCCTCGCCAAGCGAACCCATGCGGTAGGAGACCCCCTTGGCCCTTATGTGCCGCATGACGATCTTGGTCGAAAGGTAGTCGCCGTTGGATATTCCCCCCGGAAGCCACGCGGCGCCCGGGTAGTACGTCACGCGGTCAACCTTCGCCGTCGAGAGGTCGACGACCATGTAGTCGGGCGCATCCCCGGCGGGGTAGGTTGTCAGGACGACCTTTATCTTGGCAGGGTCGATGTCGCAGTCGGGCAAGTCGCTCGAAGGCGTCCATGTGAGCGAACGCGAACCTGCGGCGACGGACTTGTTGACGTCGCCGTCGAGCGTCCACTGATGCTCGCCCCCGACAGAGGCGTACACGTCCTGCGAGACGTTGGTCTGGATGTCGGCGACCACGATGGCCGCTTCGGCCAGACTGTAGTTCACGACGAGCCTGTCGCCACTTTCCGACACGGAAAGAATCTGGGCCCTCGGCGCCGCATTCGCCACCGCTGCAAGAAGGACCGAGAAAAACACAACACGAATTTTCATACTCAACGCCTCCCTTCTCACTCAAGCCCAAACGACGTGACCAGCCTTAGTCCGAACCCGTCATACCAGTTGACTTGATCCTGCGAGTATTCGCGGTTGGACGGACGTATGTCTTTCCAGGCGGTTGCGTAGTACCCGCCGCGAATCACCCGCGTCGATCCGACGGTGACGCCATCGGCGAGGTATTCGCCGTTGGCATTCGGCACGCCGTTGGTGTTCCAGACGACGGAAGTCTGCATCCAGTCGAGGCACGCCTCGCGCACGTTGCCCATCGTGTCGTAGAGTCCCCAGGAGTTCGGCAAGCGCGATCCTGCTCGCTCCAAGGCGCCGCCGGAAGAGCCGCACACGGCCTGGCCGATGCCGTTGGTGAGGTTGAACAGGCTCATCGTCGTTCCGTTGCCCCACGTGTGGCCGCCGTGTCCGGCCTTCGCGGCATACTCCCACTGAGCCTCGCTTGGCAGCTCGAACCAGATGCCCGTGCGCGCATGCAACAGGCCGAGGTACGAGTCGGCGGCCGGCTCGGCGGGATACAGGTTGCCCGAACCGCGAATGGCGTTGTATGCGGAGGCTCGGCAGAGGGGGTAGTGGTTGGTTTTCGCCGTGGCCGAACCGTCGGCGAACCAGGCATGCTGCCCCACGGTCAGCTCGAACACGCCGATCCAGTAGTTGGAGCGGAGGCGCACGGTATGGGGAGACTCGCGCGTCTTGTTGTCCTCGCCGATCGCGCCCATGGTCCAGGGGATGTCCTTGGCGCGGATGAACCTCATGACCAGCTTCCGGGTGCGGTAGAGGTCGCTTTCGGGATATCCCGGAATCGCCTCCGCCGAGGCGTAGTAGCGAGAACGTTCCGCGGCGTCGGCGGCAAGGTCGACGACGAGGTACGGCGGCGGCCTGATCGTCGGATAGGCCGTAAGTTTCATCCTCACCGACTGGAGCCGGTTCGACGGCCAGTCCTTGCCGGCATACCACACGAAACTGCAAGAGCCCGCCTCGACCTTGTGGCCGACGTCGCCCGAGAACGTCACCTGCAGCTCCGGGCCGATCGAGGCGTACTCGTCGCCGGCCGCAGTGCCCGTCACGTTCGTCTGCACGTCTGCAAGCACGATGGCCGGCTCGCTGAGCGAGTACGTCACGTTCACCCTGGCCTTGCGCCCTTCGACAGGCGTCACGACCACGTTCGTTATCTTCGGCGCGGGGAACGCCCAGGCCGTGGCGCAGGCGGTCAGAAGCAAAAACACGCCAGATTTTCCAACAATGGTTTTCATGGTGGGATTAGTTTACCATAATCCCGCCGAACTGACCACAATCCCTAGCGGATGATGATGGCGGCACCCAGCTTGTCGATGCGCAGGGCGAGGTTGTCGCCGGAACGCTTCAGAAACGCCCGGTATCCCTGCGGAACCGTGATGCCCGCAGGATCGAGTGCGAGCCGCTTCACGTCGGCGTTGGCGGCGAGCTTGCCCAGCGGTACGGACTGCGGACTGGCATAGGTGCCCGTTGTGCGCACGACGGCCGCACCCTCTGCCGGCGTCGAGACGATGCCGGCCTGCGCGCCGTTCCCCAGCACGAGCGTTGCGCCGTCCGCCAGCGCCATCGCGTTGGTGGCGACCACGTTCGCACCAATCCGAAGCGTGGCGCCGCTACCGACCGAGATCGCGGCCGGGCCGCCCACGGCGTCGTACGTCGCCGTGCCGGTCCCCGTGACGGCGAGCGTGCCGGGGCCGCCGACCAGATTGATGTTTGTCACGGTGTGGCCGCCGGGCTCGACGGTCAGGGTCGCACCGGCCTCCACGTTCACGACCCGATCGGCGTGGTTCGTGCCCTTGTCGAAGCCCATGTTCGCCGTCGCCGCAATGGCCACCGGCGCGTTGTCCTTCACGAGGAAATACGCGCCGTCCGGGCTGCGCACGCCGCGCGCGCCGATCTCATAGCGCGGCACGTAGAGGATGGTCGCGCCGGCGGCGGTCTTGACTAGCCCGGCCGCGCGCAGGATTCCCGCGTCCGCACTGCTCCACCCGATGTGGTTGGTTCCTCTGTCCAACGCCCAGCTCGCGACGATCGTGAAGTCGTTTGCCACCTCGAGCGTGCCGTTGACGAGGATGAAGCCGCGGTCCCATCCGATCTCAAACGAATTGAAGCGCGCCGTCGCACCGTCCTGGACGTCGAGGATGCGGTTCCAGCCCGTCTGTCCGCCGGTATACGACGTGCCCGTCAGCGTGCTACCGGGCGTGACGACGAGCGGCCAGTTGCGATCCGCCTGCCTTGGATACTTCCAGCCGCTCGTGAACGCGACGTTACCGGTGAACGTGCGGTTGTGGACACTCGCGAACGTATCGTCGCCGGGCGCCGTGGCCGTCGCCCCGCCGGCGAAGTCCAGCACGCCTTCCAGGCTCACGTTGTACGCCTCGGTGAATTCCACCCGGCATTCGAACCGGTTCGCGGCCGCGCCTGCGGCCGTCACGCTGTAGAGCGTGAGCGCGTTGGTGGTCGCCGCGTCGGGATTCGCCACGGTCACCGCGCCCGCGCCGCCGAGCACGAGGCTGCTGCACGCCGCCGGCACGTCCAGCGTCACGGAGAGGGCCGCGTCGTTCGCGAACTCCACGACGGCGCCGGGCGTGGAGACGGGCGCCGATTCGCCTGTCGTGCCGTTGTGCGACCAGTTCGCCGCGTCCGACCACCGGCCGCCGTCGGGGCCGACCCACACGAAGCTGTCGACGTAGGAAAGCTCGCCGTCGTCGGAAAGGACCAGCCGCCCGGCCGTGGTGGTGAAGTGGCCGGCCTCTTCCGCCGTGAGGCCCTTCGCGACCACCCGTTCGTCCGTGGTGCGCGGCTCAACCGTGACGATCGCGCCATCCGCGAACACGTAGGTTCCCGCGTGCCAGCTCGCGCCGTCGGCGAGGGTCACGGCCCCGTTCACACGGAACGTGCCGCCCGTCGCGTCGTTTGCGAACGTCACGCCGTCCTCGATCTCCAGCGTCGCGCCGGCATGCAGCTCCACGAGGCCGGTGCCCAGCTGGTTGGAGCTCTTCACGCGGAGCGTGCCCTCCTCCACCACCGTGCCGCCGGTGTACTTCTTCACGAAGCCGGTCTTGGAGGCGAGGTCGCCGTCCTGCATCACGAGCGTGCCCGCGCCGACCTTGCGCAGCTTGCCGCCGGCCGCGCGCACGGACGTGCCGAACGTGACGGTGTGCGCGTTCCCGGACTCGTCCTCGGTATTGATGGTGATCGTGCGGTCGCTCAGGCTCAGGCCGTGGAAGTCGGTTCCGTCGCCCGCGAAGTCGGTGAGGATGCCGAAGTCGTCCGCCGCGCGGATCGTCGTGTTGGCGTCGAACGTCATGGGCTGGTAGGAGGTGTCGGTGAAGAGCAGCCCGCCGGAGCCGAGGACGAGCGTGGTGACGTATTCGCACAGATGGCCGTACCGGCGCTTCTCGACCCGGTTGGCATGCAGCGTGCCGGTGCTGCCGGAGCGCCCCAGGCGGGATACCCCGCTGTTGTTTAGGCTGACGATGTGCACGTACAGCCCGTCGATCACGAGCGTGCCCTTGCACGCGAAGTCGCCCTTGTTCCAGCCCATCTCCATCTCCGTGAAGTGCGCGCGCCCCCCGGCCTCTATCTGCAGGATGCTCAGATAATTCCCTTGCGTGCCGGTGAACTTCTTGCCCGTCACGGAAGCCCCGGAAGGTATGACCCATGGGCGTTCCCACGCATTGTTCGGCGCCCCCGGCACCGTCCAGTCCTGGGTAAACGTGAAGGTGCCGTCGAGCGTGCGGCGGCGCACGTCGGTGAAGTCGCTCCGCAGCGAGGGATCGGGGTACGTGGCCATCGCGCCGCCGGGGAAGCGGACGGCGGCGTTCGCATTGTCGACGAGGTAGGTGCCCGCGAACGTCACGGCGTTGGAGAAGGTCTGGACGCTGGACGACCCGTTGACCACGTTCGGAATCCCCGTGAACGGATTGCCGCAGATCGTGAACGCGCCCGCGCCCGGCTCGAACTGGACGACGGCCTGCCCGAGGTTCGCGAGGTCGTTGGAGACGACACCGCCCGCGCCGGCGAAGACAAGCGGGTCGCCGGCCGCGGGCGGCACGGACGGCACGGCGCCGCTCAGGCGCCGCCAGTTCGCGAGCGTCGAGAACTTCGCGTCCCCGCCCGCGCCCGTCCAGACGTACGCGGAGCTCTTGGCCACCGTGATCCTCGCGGCGACGCAGAGGTTCGACACGCCCGACTGCGCCGGCTCGAAGTCGGTGTAGAGCGTGGCCAGCGACGTGGCGCTGTTCGTGATCGTCGTGCCGACGTAGTCGGAGTCGACGTCCGCCACGACGAGGCTGTGTCCGTTCAGGTCGAGCACCGTGCCGTTCGAGAGCGTCACCACGCCGAACGCGCCCCAGTTGCAGTCGTCCGTCAGCTTGATCTTGGAGCTCGCCGCACTGCCGAGCGTGAAGCTGCTAGACGGCTTGAACTGCACGCTTTCGGTGCCGCCGCCCGACTTGGGACGCGTCATCTACAGCCGGAGGTCGGTAGAGGTATAGCCGCCGAACGTGTCGCCGCAGATCACGGTGTAGCGGTGCCAGCCTTCCGCCACGTTGCAGTAGGACGACAGCCTGAAGCGGTAGCCGGTGTTGTGGAACACCCAATCTCCGTCGATGGCGAAGGCGAAGTAGTCGTCAAACGAAGACGAGCTCTGGTAGAACTTCCAGTCGCCGGCGTTCGCCGCGGGCACGTAGAACCAGCCGTCCATGCGCAGCTGCGACTTCTCCACTTCCTTTGCGGGAATCGGCGTGTTGGGGTCGCTGAGCGTGCCACGGCACGTGTAGTCGCTCAGCGGCAGCATCCATTCCGTGCCGTACATGCCGTAGTTCGTGTAGCGGTTCACGCCGTAGCGCTTCTTGCCCCACTGGGAGACGGTCCGCTCCGCACCGACCCGAATGCGCTTCCAGGCCGGCGTCACGCCGCTGGGGACCGTGAACGCCGTCGTGGCGTTGGTGATTACCACCGTCGTCGCCGCTCCCGGCACGGCGCCGTTCATCAGGTTGCCGGCGGCGTCGTAGCACTTCCAGTTCGCGGCGTTGGCGAAGTCGTCGCCGGACGCCGGACGCCCGCCGGTCCAGTACGCCGTGGCGGGCATGCCGGAGACGAGGGAGACTGTGATCGTGTTGCCGGAGAACGTCGGCGCGCCGTAGTTCACGGTGTCGGTCACCTCCACGTAGTCGAGGACCGTCGCGCCCGCCGGGGCGTCGCTCGGGAGCGTGAAGCCCGCGGCACTGAAGCTGAGAGAGGGGACGCGGTGCTCGGAGGTGTCGAACACTATCTTCGCGCCCGAGCCGATCTTCACGGTGCCCTTGGTGAGGAACCGTCCGGTAAGGTCGCTGCGGAGGAAAGAGCCCTGCGCGGACGAGCCGATCACGAACCGCGTGTTCGGCGCGATGCAGAAGCCTGCCGTGCCGGCGGCGGGCACGCCGTTCGTGGCCACCGCGTTCGGCCCGGCGATGGCGTTCGCGGCCAGCTGCTCCTCGCTGAGCACGCCCTTCCAGATGCGAACTTCGTCGTAGCTCGCGCTCGCGTCCACGTTGTCGGACTGCGACGCGCCCAGGTAGAGACGCGGATTCGAGAACGTCGACAGCGCCTCCTTCGTGGTGAGCTCGTGCGCGATGGGCAGGCCGCCGGTCTGCGCAAGGCGCTTGGTCCAGCGGATGTCCGTCTTGCCGCTGGAGTTCTTCTTGAACGTCACGGCCAGGTGGTACGGCGTGCCCAGGATGAAGGCCCCCGTGGGCGTGTAGACGTTCGTCACCGCGCCGGGCGTGCATGCCATCGCCCAGGACTGGTGGGAGTCCGTACCATGCGACCATTCCAGCATGAAGTAGTGCGTACTGTCGGTGCCGTAGTCGAAAATCCGCGCCGAATTCCGCACCGCGTTCTCAGTGGCCCAGATCTCGATGGTCGCGCCGTCGGCGTCCAGCAGATTGGTGCCGAGGTTGAGCGAGCCCTCCTTCGCGCCGGAGACGCTCGCGCCGGTGTCGTTCAACACCACCTTCCCGTCGGCGATGTGGAGCGCCGTGCCCATCTTCGCGGCGACCACGCCGCCGACCGAATCCGTGTAGTCGTCGGCGGCATTGAAGCTCCAGCGGTGCGTCAGCTCCACGGCACCAACCGCGCCGATGCACGCCGCCGCAACTGCAATACATGCTATTTTCTTCATTTTTTCGTCCTCCTTTTTTCAACCCGCACCGCACTCGCGGCGCTTGTTCACGACCAGCGACGGTCGTTGGCCCATTCGCGGTCCCAGTCGTCGGTCGGCGCCCAGGCGGCGGGGAAGTCCTTGCAGATGTGCTTCTCGATCAGCTTTTCGTTCAGCTCGTCGATGCCGAAGCCGGGCTTCACGGGTACCTTGATGAACCCGCCCGCATACGAGAGCGCCGGCTTCACGAGGTCGCCCCACCACGGCACGTCGACCGAATGGAGCTCAAGCGCCATGAAGTTGCGCGTGGCCGCCGCCACGTGGACGGCCGCAAGGCAGGCGATCGGGCTCTCGGCCATGTGGAGGTTCATCTGCACGCCATGCTCTTCCGCAAGGTCGCCCACCTTCTTCGTCTCCAGCACGCCGCCCGCCGTGAGGAGGTCGGGATGGACCACCGCAAGCGCTCCGGACTCCAGCAACGGCATGAAGTTCTCCTTGAGATAGATGTCCTCGCCCGTCCCGAGCGGCGTGGTGGTGGCGGCGTGGAGACGCTTCCAGGCGTCCGTCATCTGCCACGGCAGCACGTCCTCCGCCCACGAGAGATGGTACTTCTCCAGCCTCCGCAGGAGCTGCACGGCGTCTTCGTAGGGGATGTGGCCGAGGTGGTCGATCGCAATCGGCACCTCCCAGCCGATCACCTTGCGGACGTCGGCCATGTACTTCTCGAGGTAGTCGAGGCCCTTCTCCGTGATGTGGATGCCGGTGAAAGGATGGGCGGTGTTGAAGAGGTCGTACGCCTCGCCGCGCATCGCCCGCGGGTCGATGGAACCGTGGGGCGTCTGCACCACGTGCTTCATCTTCTTCATGTAGTCGAGATACCCGAGCGGGGCGATGAGCGCGCCCTTCACGCCCATGAGCAGCTCGATGCCGAGGTCCATCTTGAGAAAAGTGAACCCCATCTTCATGCGCGCCTTGAGGGCCGCGCCCATGTCGCGCCCGCCGCCTTCGGAATCCGTGTCGCAGTAGCAGCGGATCTCGTCGCGCCAGCGTCCGCCGAGGAGCTGCCACACCGGCACGCCCCACGCCTTGCCGCAGATGTCCCAGCACGCGAGCTCCACCGCGCACACGCCGCCGGCCTGGCGCGAGTCGCCGCCGAACTGCTTGATGCGGCGGAAGACCTTCTCGACGTTGCAGGGGTTCTCGCCGAGGATACGGCTCTTGAGCATCGCCGCGTACGTGCGGCTCGAGGCATCGCGCACCTCGCCGTAGCCGACGAGGCCCTGGTTCGTGAAGACCTTCATCAGCGTGCAGCGCTTCGGCGCGCCGTCGATGTCCGCGAAGCGAACGTCCGTGATCTTGAGGGTCGCTGGATTGACTTTGTTGATGTTCATGGCGACCTTAGTTTACCACAATCCCGCGCCGATGGCTAGGGACGAGGCGGCGCTCCGAAGATCGTGAACGGGGCGATGATGGATTCGGACGACTTGCGCAGCCCGGGCGCCGTCTCGTCGCGTCCCTGCACGAGAAAGCGCTTGTCGGCCGTGCCCGCGCGCACGGAGGAAATCAGCTTGCCGAGCGGCGTGTCGGGCTTCGGACGCGTGTCGAAGACGAGTCCCACGTCCATGTCCGCAAACGAGGTCAGCATCGCGTAGTCGCCGTCGGCGTCGCCCGCCACGAGCATCGGGCCCTTGCCGTGGTACCGAACCGCAATGTGCTTGCGGATGACGTCCGGCTTGCTCTCCGCCCACGGGAACGGGAAACGCTCGTCGGCCCAGCCCGCGAGACGTCCCTGCGCGTCCGTCTGCATGTGGATGGCGTACACGTTCGCCTCCGGGATGTCCACGCCGTAGCGTCCGTCGACGCTCGGCACGATCGCGTCGAGGAAGGAGCCGCTCACGATGTAGACGTCGACGCCGCTCTTCTGGAGCGTGCGGATGAGGTCCTTGACTTCCTGCGGGATGCAGAAACCGCGGAGCATCGGCAGCTCCACGCAGCCGGCGCGGCCGGGACGCGAGGCGGGCGTGCGCCAGATGCCGCGGATGAACCGTCCGTCGGCGAACGCCTCGTCAAGCGCTGCGTGCATCGTGGCGCGGTACTGCGCGGGCGTCATGCGGCAGTAGAACCGCTTGTTCCACGGATAGCCGAACGCGTTTCCGAAGGTGCGGGAGATGCGCTTGCGCAGGTAGCGGACCTTCGCCGCGAACGCGGCGAAGGCGTCCGTCTTCCGCACCTCCGCGAGCGGCTGGCGCGCGGCGAGGGCGAGCAGCTCGCGGTGGAGGTCCGCGCAGTCCAGCACCACGTTCCGCGTCGTGGCCGTGGGGTGGCCGGGCTCGATCGGACGGTCGGGGTCGGGCACGCCGTCGAGGAAGATGGCCGGCGCCTCGTCGGGCGAGAACGCGAAGAGCAGGTTGTCGATGACGTAGCCGAGCGCCACCTGCTCGCCGTCGCCGATGGGGATGGTGTTGTCGAAGTCGAACACGGCGTAGGCGTCCGGATCGCCGGCGCGCCGGTCAATCGCCCGCTGCAATGCGGCGTGCACCGGCTCGTACCAGTTGCCGGGGGGCAAAGCCGCGCCGAACGCCACCCCGCAAAAAGCAAACACGACTCCAATCACTTGAACGAACTTCATACTCATGCTCCTCATTTTAGACAGGATTACAAGATTATCAGGATTTACAGGATTCTGCGATTTAGAAATCTTGTTAATCCTGTAATCCTGTCTACATTTCTCATCTTCTGGCTACGGATTCACGATGATCTCGTACCACACGGTGCGATAGGCGGGGCCGATCGCGATGACGGCATGGCCCGCCGCGTCGGCCGTGACGGGCACCTCCGCCTTCGGCTCGCCGCGTTCGTCAAGAGCGCGGCAGGTCGTCTTCGCCGCCGGCGCGGGCAAGGTGATCGTGGCGGGGATGCCCTCGTTCACGGTCGCGCCGTGTCCCCAGTCGCCGTCGCGGCAGGAGATCGCGCCGTTGCCGTGGTCGGTGAACTTCGCGCCGCCGTTGTGCGAGAGGCCCGTCGCCGCCAGGAGGATGCGGGCGGGACGCCCTTCCGCGCCGAAACCCGTCGCGTCGTGCGAGGTCAGCGAGATGGTCGCCCAGCCGAGCTTCGTCTCGCCCACCGCCAGCTTCACGCCGCCGAGGTCGAACGTGCGACCCTTCGGGAAGCCCGTGAAGAGCTTCGTGTTCGGCGTGTCGACCGTCCACACGCCCGCCTCGGGGATCTCGCAGTTCCACGTGAGCTCGCCCGTGTCGCTCACGATGACGGATTTCTGTGGCGCGATGGGGTCATCGCGCCCTGCCTCTTTCGTCCGGCCCGTCACGTCTACGGCCACGTGGTGCACGAGGCCCAGCTCCGAGGGCAGTTTGCCACCGGAAGCCTGCGTGATGCCCTGGTTCACGTGGCGTCCCTTCACCAGCCGATCGAAGTACTCCGCGTAGGGCAGGTTCGCCACCACCTGCGTGGCGCTCTCCTTCACGTCGCCGCGCAGGTAGATCGCCGCGCAGGCGGGGAAATGCGCGAGCACGTCCGTGCGCGCCGCGATGCTGAAGAAGTACTCGTTGTGGTCGGGCTCCGCGTTCTGGCGGTTGTTGTAGGAATACTCGAACACGCCGTCCCAGCCCTGCAGCGCGCCGTATGCGCGTAGCATCGGCTGTCCCTCCGCGCCATAGTAGATCGGATAGGGATGGTTGTACTCGCTGATCGTGTAGGGTTTGCCCGCCACGCGCTCTCCCGCGAGGCCGAGGATGCAGCCGCCACGCGCGTTCACCATCGCCTTGTTGCGGATCGACCAGTTCTTGTTCACGCTCGGGTGGCACCAGTAGGCGTGGTTGTCCACGTAGTCCATCTCCGCCTGCAGGTGCGGCGGCGAGTAGCCAAGCTGGGTGGCGGAGACGGGCGCCTCGAGGCCGAGGTCCTTCTGCAGGTAGTCGCGCATGCCCGTCCAGTAGGCGTGCTCGGT
>JAFRSR010000197.1 GCA_017427485.1 Kiritimatiellia bacterium | reverse complement strand
TGCGTGAAATAGCCCGTATTATAGCACAGGCCTGCCGTGCGGTGCAACAAGGAAATGCAAAAAAATCAGGTGCCGCAACGGCACCTGACGTTCAGAACGCGAGAAAGCGCATCAACGTTGCGACTAATTTAAAGCCCACCCTTCGCCGATTACCGTGCTGTGGGCACCGTGTCGATGAGCGGGTGCTTGTGCCGATGGTCCATCTTGAGCGCACGGATCGCCTCGACGGTCTGCGGCGTAAGATTGGTCGCCGGATGCGGCCAGATGGGGATGAACCCCAAGTCAGGGAAATGGTACTTCTCGTGCAGCCCGCCCCAGAACGCACAGTACTGCGCGCGGGACGGCGCGCCCTTCGTCATGCGCTCCTTCAGGAGTTGCAGGTGCTCGGCGTAAACGGCACGGGGCGTGCACCCCTTCTCCTTGCAGATGCCGGCGGCCATGCCCACGACCTCGCCCAGCATGCCGAGCGTCTTCTGCACGCGCACGGCCGCGAAGGCTACGTGCGAGCAGCTGATATCGCGTCCCGCGAGGAAGAGGTTCGGACAGTCCCGCGCGTAGAGGCAGCGGTACGGCACGGCCACGGGATCGCCGTAGCCGCGGTGGAGCGCGCAGGACCGGAACGGCTCGCCGAACGCCTTCTCGTTGCGCGGATCGGGGAAGTGGAGGTCGACGTCCCACGTGATCACCGCCGTGCCGTCGTCGAACTTCTTCTGTCCCTCCAGGTCGAGCTGCGTCAGCACGTAGTCGCCGACCACGCGGTAGCTCTCGCGCTTGCCGCCGACGGGCGAGATCCACTCGAAGGCGCGGTTCCGCCATTTGGCCTTGCGTTCCGCGTGGTTCTTGAGGAAGCTCCAGTTCGAGAAGATCGCGAGAAGCCCGTAGTCGCGGATTGACTCCGTGTCGTCCGCCATGTCGCGGTACTGGCCCGCCTCCTGCCACCATGCGCCGCCCGTCACGTAGTTGACGGTCTCCTCCGTGATGGGGAGGCCCCAGTCGATGTCGAGGAAGTCGACGGGCTTCGCGTCCACGCGCGTGATCCACTGGATCGAGTGACCCATTACCTGGCGGTCCGCCTTCTCGGGCGCGTTCGGCTCGTGGTAGGCGTCGCGTCCCTCGCGTCCGTACATCGTGGCGCATCCCGCGAGACGCGCGATCACGCCGTCGCCCGTGGCGTCGCAGAAGAGCGGCGCCTTCACGCGGATTTCCTCGCCCGTGCGCGTGTCGCGGTAGAGGACAGCCGTGATGCGCCCGTCCTCGCCCTTCTCGACGCCGTACACGGACTGGTTGAGCAGGGCAAGGACCGGCAATCCATGCGTGCGGAACGCCATCTCCTTGCGGTCGTCCTCGTAGAACTTGGCGGGAAGCGGAACATAGTCGCCGTGGACGGGCATGATCTCGCGCAGGACGTTGCCGAGCGCGGGATAGGGTCCCAAGTTGATGCCGCCGCCCGCCGAGACGCGGATTTCCGACGAGTTACAGCCGCCCAGCACGGGACGGTCCTGGAGCAGCAGCGTCTTCACGCCGTAGCGCGCCGCCGTCTGCGCCACGCAGATGCCGGAGATGCCGCCGCCGATAACCACGAGGTCCCAGCTCCTCTGCGCGTCGCGGAAACGGAGCGCACCGCGCGCCTTCTTCCAGTCGCGCAGCGCCCCCGGTTCGTTCGGCGGCAGTGCCTTGGACTCCGTCGTGAACCAGAGGGCGTCGCAGCGCCCGTTGAAGCCGGTGAGGTCGCGCAGGCGAATCTCGACGGGCACGCCCGCCTTGAGGTCGACGTGTCCCGCGAGCTGCCAATCCCACTCCTTGCCGAGCGTGCCGAGTTCGGCCGGCAAGGTCTTGCCGTCCACGACCACCTGGAAGCGCCCGGCCGCGCCTTTCGTCCAGACCGCGTTCCAGTTGCGCGTGCGCGCCCACACGGCGTAACGCCCTTCCGCAGGGAACTTCGCCGTCGTCACGGCGTCCTTCACCGGCGTGCCGTAACCGTGCGCCATCACGTAGCTGGAGCCGATCTGCCGCATGGAATGCGGGTCGACGATCCACCCGCCGAGATCGCGGAAGCTTTCGCATTCCACGTACAGGTTTCCCGCCGCCGCCTCCAGCGCGGCAAGCGTAGCAATGATGACTGCTGTTCTTCTCATAGTTTTCCTCCTTCGCCCTCACTGTGTCAACGACTGTTTTCCTGAAGAAGCCATTTCCAGACCGGCACGATCTTCACGCCTGAATCAAGATCGGCTTCGTCGTCCCATGTCACGACCGTGCAGTCGTCCACGTGCAGGTTCCGTCGTGCCAACTCCAGCGCCGACGTCTCCCGCACCATCGTCGACCGATCCTGCATCGTCCACGCCACCTGCACGAGCCGGCGTTTCTTCGTCACCATGTCGACGACATGGAAATCGACTTCCGTTCCATCCGGGTTGGTGACGTATTCGATCTTGTTCATTCCGCGCCGAAGGGCCATGAACACGAGGTTCTCCAGAAGCCATCCCCTTTCCGCGTCGTTCTTCACGCTCATCGCGCGAATGAGGCCGGTGTCCACGACGTAGTACTTGTCGGGGTTCACGCGCTTGACGGCAAGGGAGTCGGAC
>JAFRSR010000196.1 GCA_017427485.1 Kiritimatiellia bacterium | reverse complement strand
GATCATGACATTGCTGCATCTTCTGCCAATGTTCAAGATGTCATTATCAAGATTTGCGGAGGTAAACGGTTAACGGGAAAAGAATGGAAGAGGCGGCTGCGAAAAGAATTTGGTGTAGGAAAGGCGACCGCTAAACTAGAGGATGAACTAAAGAGAGCTGGATACTGGGCATTGCGGATAGAAAGTCCTGGCCTGGCAATACATGTTGGTCGCTTGACGGACAGTGTTGATGGTTTTATCAGAGAAGGTTTGAGAGGTGGATTTACGTATCCCTCGTGGCTACCTGAAGAAGATGCCGAGTATATATTCAAGGCATATCGTAATTTGGAGAAAAAGGAAGCCGAATTCCAGAAACAAATTCAAAGCATTGATACCGCATTCAAGGGAAGTAAGTTCTACATTACCCCAGAAGAGGAAGAACGAATCGAACAGGCGGCCAGGCTTAAATATGCGGAACCGCTCTTTTCGTCAATCTGTTTCGACTCATCACGTTATATGTTCTGCCAAAAACGTCTTAGGCGGTCTATTATTTCGGCCCAAATAACCGATAGGCGGTGGAGTCAGCTCAAAGAAGCTCAATCCAAACAGGATTGGCTAAAAATGATAAACATTATTCGTAGCGCCGCCAAAGACGACGACAGTTTGACACCGTTTGATAAGTTTCCTGATAAAGAAAGCATCGCAAATGCGTATCGTGCAATTCTCAACTATAAGTGGATCGTGAAGGTCGTGTTAAAAGAAACAGGGGTATCCTCACCTAGGACTCCGTATGGGTCTGTCAAGTCACGAGATGAATACAACAAACTCAAAAAAGCCTTGGGAACGATTTCAGATGAGAGAGTGCCATACCCTATAGATATTCGAGCGAGAGCAGCATTGGTCAATCGGAATGGTGTCATAAAAGACATTATGCATCACGTCAATGAGTTTCTGAAGGATAGTACGTTTGAGTTCTCAATTGGGGAAGGTGAGGTTTGCATTTTGTTTATAGACGATGAATGGTATTGGGTACAGGCTTTTTCTGACCCGCTTCGTAAGAAGATGATACAGTATGTAAAAGCGCTACAAGCATATCTTTCGGATGTGGTAACATTGTTGACGGAGGCCAAACAGGGACAGTACGATAAAGTAGAGACAGCCAAGCTTCGCAAGGAATTGGAGGCGAGGCATGAGAAACTGTTGTTCTCCGCCATCGAACAATTTATGGGGACAGCGGTAACATTACCACCTCTTCCTATGCAGATTCCCGAAGACTTAGACGATAGTATGCAGAAAAGGCCTCGCCATAGGCCGCGCAGTACCAGACTTACGGATTACAGAACTGATTACGAGAAGGATATAAGTGAATATCAATTAAGCCAAATCCGTAAAAATCGATTTGAGGAGTATGAAGAAGACGAAAAGAAGAAGAAATGGCAACCTTCGTTTTGGGGTGAGCAGTTATTAGAAGCAAAGCAAAAATCTAAGATATCAATAACTGGCAAGCCGCAAAAGAAACTATCAATAACTGGCAAGCCACGCCCGAAACTGTCCTTGACGGAAAAATAGACAGTCATGCTCATGAATCTGTTCCGTAGTACCCGTTACTCAAAGGAGCGGGGGCATGACGACACTATCTGGTAGTCTACTGCCCGACGTACAATCGCGGTCAGTACGCTCCTGTCGCTTGCTGTCATGCGAAAACACGTCAAACCTGTTTTTGTGCACATTCCTCCCGTGCAGTGCGCGAGCCGGTTCTGGTGTGCGGAAGCAGTGACGGCGGTTGCGGGGCGACCCAAATGGAGAAGATGCCGTAGGAGCCTTGGTTATTTGAACGCCAGTTCCAGACAATCTTCCTCAACGGTCGATCAGAACAGTTCCGGTTAGCACAGGGCGAGCGTGAGAAGTACGTGTGCAGCGCCAGTTGGGCGTCAGCGGCGGGTGTTTTGCTGGACTTTCCCCATTTTTCATCGAGGGACGCGGGATGACGCGAGATAATCGACAAACAGTGCGGTTTCCTGCGGATTATAAGCGTTTTGCCGTCGTTTCGCGGTTCGAGGGCTTTGCCAGATTCCGTCGGAATCCGCGAAATTCGCATGGGGTACCGCTGGGCCGTCTGACTGAAGCAGCCACCTAGGACGAGCGCGCCCCTCGCCTAAGACAAGCGTGACCTCCGCCTAAGACGAGCACAACTCATAGGTATGACTTGCGAAAGTCATCCCTATGACCTGTAAAAGTCATCCCTATGACCTGCAAAAGTCATCCCTATGACCTGCAAAAGTCATCCCTATGACCTGCAAAAGTCATCCCTATGACTTCGTCAAGTCATAACTATGACTCTGGGAAGTCATAACTATGACTCTGGGAAGTCATAACTATGACTCTGGGAAGTCATAACTATGACTTTCTCAGGTCATAACTATGACTTGTCCAATGTCTAGGGAGGGAAGAGGCGTGTCCTAGAGCAGGGTAGGCCGTGCGCGCTACCTCATAAATTGCGTTTTCTCGACCCTGCTTGCGCGACTGCTCGGCGCGGGGTCGCCTTGTCAGTCGTTTTGCGGCTTGGGATAGTCCAGAGGTGGTTTGCAATTGCGCCCTGCGCGGCGATGTGATAGAATACCGGCATGGCAAAGAAGAACTCCCAGAGCGGTGCAAAACTCCCTGCGCTTCCGGTGGGCAACAGCAACTGGGCCGAGGTCAAGGCCGAGTACTGGTCTGCAGACAAGACGCAGCTCATATCGGGGCTTCTTGACAAGAAGGCCACGGTCTCGCTTTTCACGCGCCCGCGCCGCTTCGGCAAGACCTTCGCGATGCGCATGCTCAAGTCCTTTTTTGAGAAGACGGAGAAGAGCAACGCAGATCTTTTCAGGGATACGAAGGTGTGGCGGAACGCCGCGCATCGCGCCGAGCAGGGCAAGTATCCCGTGATCTTCATCACGTTCAAGGATGCGAAAGGTTCGGACTGGGCGGAGACGCGCGAGATGATCGCGGATGCCGTGCGCGACGAATACGACCGGCATCGTGCGGCGTTCATGTCAGAAGGGTGCCTTGCGACTGCGCGCCAGTTTCATTACCAGTTGTGCGAAGAGGTGGTCACGCCGCGAAACCTTCAGAGGGCTCTCGGCATTCTCGCCGCCGCGCTTCACGCCCATCACGGGGAGCGTCCCGTCATCCTGATCGACGAATACGACTCGCCCATCAACCATGCCGCCACGCACGGTTTCGGCGAGGAGGCGCTGCAGTTCTTCCGCAATTTCCTCTCCGGCGCGATGAAGGACGGCGAACATTGCCGCCTTGGCGTGATCACCGGCATCCTGCGCGTCGCGAAGGAGGGCGTCCTCTCCGGCCTCAACAACCTGAAAGTCTATTCCGTCTTCGACGAGGCGTTCTCCGACTGTTTCGGTTTCACCGAGGACGAGGTGCGCGCGATGCTCGCTACCTTCGGCCATCCGGAGAGGATCGGCGAGGCGAAGGACTGGTACGACGGCTATCTGTTCGGGGGGCAGGAGATCTACAACCCGTGGTCGCTCCTTAACTACGTGGATGACGGATTCAAGCCGAGGCCCTACTGGACAAGCACCAGCAGCAACGACCTCGTCTCGGAGGCGATGGCGCGCATGACGCCGAGAATGCGCGGGGATCTTGCGGATTTCTTCGAGAAGAAGAAGGCGTCCGTTCCGTGTTCCGTTGAACTTGGAAAGTACGGGACGATCCAGAACAACCCGCAGATCATCTGGTCGCTGCTCGTGCATACGGGATACCTCAAAGTGCTGTCCGGTCCCAATGAACACAACCAGGCGCTTCTGGCGTTCCCGAATCGGGAACTCGTCCGCGTGTTCCGCGACGACATCCTTGATTCGATCACATGCACGCCGAAGGTGGGCGACGACCTCCGGGACATTCTCGATTCGTTGACGAGCGGAGAGACAGAAAAGTTCCGCACGTCGCTCGAGGCGTTCCTCGTCTCTTCCGCGAGCTATTTCGACACTGCGAAAGAGGATTTCTTCCACGGCTTGCTCCTCGGGCTGCTTGCCCTCGGGCGCGACACGTTCGAGATCGCGTCGAACCGCGAGGGCGGCGACGGTCGCCCCGACATCCTCATGAAGCCGCGTCCGGGCGTGACCCTGCCTGGCGTGATTCTGGAATTGAAGTCTCCGGCGGTTCCAGCCCGTGCCTCGCAGAAGCGCATCGATGCGCTCTTGGCTTCCGCCGCGAAGAAGGCGCGGGAGCAGATCGACGAGAAGCGCTACGCGGCCGAGATGGAGGCGGCGGGCATCGCCGTACTCAAGTACGGCATCGGTTTCAGCGGCAAGCGCGTGGCGCTGGCTATCCGAGGGTAACATCAACCCTCTTTGGGGTCGTCCGACAGCTTCCGGTAGAGCGTGGAGAGGTTCACCTTGAGCGCATCGGCGGCTTTTGCCTTGTCGCCGCCGGCGGCAACGAGAATGTGCTCGATGTATTCCTTTTCTTTTTGCTTCAGGAAGCTCTTGAGCGAGGCGTTCCCGGCCGTGGCGGAATCGGCGGGCGCGGCGGCGGCTGTGGCGGCGCGCGCGTGCTGCAGGATCTTCGGCGGGAGGAGGTCGGGCGTGATGTCCCCTTCGCTCAGGAAGGTGAGGGCATGCTTGATGGCGTTCTCAAGTTCGCGGACGTTTCCGGGCCAGGAATAGGCCATGAGGGACTCGGCCGTGTCCGCCGCAATGGTGGGAATCGGCGAGCCTTCGGGCGTCTCCAGGCGGATGAAGTGGCGGGCGAGCGGGATGATGTCGACCTTGCGCTCGCGCAGCGGCGGGATGTCGATCGTGATCACCGCGAAGCGGTAGTAGAGGTCGCTGCGGAACGTGCCCTTCACCACGGCCTGCTCGAGGTTCGTGTTGGACGCGGCGATCACACGCACGTCCACGGGGATGTTCTTCGTGCCGCCCACGCGGCGGATTTCGCGTTCCTGCAGGACGCGCAGGAGCTTGCCCTGGAGCAGGAGGGGCATGGAGGAGATTTCGTCGAGGAAGAGCGTGCCGCCATTTGCGACCTCGAAGAGGCCCTGCTTGTCGGAATAGGCGCCCGTGAAGGATCCCTTCATGTGGCCGAACATCTCGCTCTCGAGCAGGTTCTCGGGCAGGGCGGCGCAGTTGACGGCCACCCACGGCTTGTTGGCGCGCGGGGAGTTCTTGTGGATGGTCTTCGCGATCACTTCCTTGCCCGTGCCGGATTCGCCGTTGATCAGCACAGTTGCGGCGGTGGGGGCGACCTTCTGGATCATGTCGCACACCTGCGTCATGAGGGGCGACGAGCCGATGAGGTTCTCGAAGCGGTACTTGAGCGGCGTGTCGATGTCCATCGAGAGCGCCACGGACTCGTGTTTCTTCACCTTCTCCTCGGCGCGCGCGAGACAGGCGAGGATGTCGTCGACCTTGAAGGGCTTCGTGAGGTAGTCGAACATGCCCTGCTTCATCGCCTCGATCGCCGTCTCCACGGAGGCGTAGGCGGTGAGCAGGATCACGGGCATGGACGGATGGAGCTTGTGCACCTCCTGGAAGAGCGTCATGCCGTCCATCGGCGTCATGCGCAGGTCGGTGATCATGATGTCAATGCCACCCGCGCGTACGATGTCGAGCGCGGCGTTTCCATCGCGCGCAGTATCGACCTCGTACTTGTTCGTTTTCAACAGACTCTGGAGCAGCAGGAGAATCCGCGGCTCGTCATCGACTAGAAGGACCTTTGACATGGGGGAAAGTATACACTTTCTCCATGCCGTTCTGCAACTGGAATTTCAGGTTTGTATCAGGCGAAGGTGCCGCAGGCGGCGTTCCAGGCGAGTCTCTCGCCGGGTTTCGACATCGCGGCGTTGCCGATCAGCACCATCTCCGAGAGGCGGCCGGCCCAGGAGAAGGAACTGGTGGTCGTCCCTCCCTTCAGGCAGGCGTTGATGTACTCGTGCCAGTGCGAGGGCACCTTGCCGACGTCCGGCAGCGCGGGCGCGGCGGCGCCGTTCTTGAACACGATGGCCGGCGGCTTGTCGTAGTGAACCGAGAGGAGCCATCCTTCGGTTCCCTCCACCACGCGGCCCTGCAGGGGCTGTTTGCCGATCGAGCTCTTCGCGAACAGCTCCTTGAACTCCGGACGCGGCAGGTAGTTTGCGGGCGTCGCCGCCGTCACCTTCGGATCCACGAGGTTGCCGTCGCACCACTCGATGGGGAAAGGCTTGCCGCCGGACGCCGCGCAGCCGGGCATCTCCCACGTGATATGCGACATGCGCGGCCAGAACTGCGTGCGCTGCGGTTCCGGCTCCACCGGCACCTCGGCGGTGACGGACGTGGGACCGGCCGTGCCGAGCCCGAGGCCGATCCAGACCGGGCTGAGCAGGTGCAACCCTAGGTCGCCGAGCCATGACGTGCCGAAGTCGCGCCAGCGGCGCCAAGCGCACGGGTGGTAGACTTTCGGCACGAACGGACGGAACGGCGCGCCGTCAAGCCATGTCTTCCAGTTGAGCGTTTCGGGCACGGGCGCTTCGGGGAGCGGCCACGTGTGGTCGGCCGTGGTCTGTCCCCCGCGGTTCGAGAACACCCAGATGTGGCGGAGCTCGCCGATGAGGCCGCTCTTGAGGAACGCGACCGTCTGGCGGTCGCACGGCCATGCGGCGATCTGCGTGCCCATCTGCGTGACGGCCTTCTTCTCGGCGGCGAGGCTCTCGATCTTGCGGCAATCGGCAATGTCGTGGCAGAGGGGTTTCTGTCCGTAGACGTTGAGCCCGCGCGCGAGCGCGTCGAGGATGTACCCGGCGTGCGAGTGGTCGGGTGTCGAGACGTTGACCGAGTCGATGCGGTTGCCCTCCTTCTCAAGCATCTCGTGCGCGTTGCGGTAGGTGCGCGCGTCGGGGCAGATCTTCTTGGCCTTAGCGAGGTAATTGGCGTCCACGTCGCAGAGCGCGGTGATATGGATGTCAGGGTGGCTGCGGAGTCCGTTGAAGTCGCCGAACGCCATGTTGCCCGTGCCGACACAGGCGTGCGAGAGGACAGAGTTGGGACTGCGGCGCGAGACGACGGCCGGGAAGCCGACAAACGGGGAGAGCCCGGCGGCGGCGGTGGCGGAGGCGAGGAACGAACGACGAGAGGTTTTCATGGGGGATTCCTTATTTCTTCTTGTTAAGCTGTTCAAGCGTGGCGCGGAGCGGGTAGTCGTCGGCTCCGATGACTTTGTTGCGGATGAGGACGTCGAAGCCCTTGAGGGTGCCGGCGATGTAGGTGCGGTTCGCGGCGAGGTCCTTCGGGGAGAGCGACTTCAGCCAGGCGTCGTAGCCGGCGCAGAGCGACTTCGCGGCGTCGAGGTAGACGGGCTTCTTCGAGTAGGACAGGATTTCGAGTATGCCGTTGACGTTCTTGGCGTCGGGGACCTTCACGTCGATCTTGGCGAAGAGCTTGGCGGCTGTCTGTTCGCGGAGGGCGCGCACGTCCTCTTCCTTCGCGGACATCTCGGAGTGCGTCGTGTTGTCCCAACGAGAGGGGATTTCGCGGATCCAGATGTTGCGGAAGGGCACGGGATCGCCGTGGTCTTGGAGTCGCCACGGGAGTTTCGTGGCGTGTCGGACGAGCGGACGTTTCACGCGGTGCGTACCCATGCCCTCGAGTTCCCAGGCGTCCTGCACGAGCACGCCGTTGTGGAACACGGTGACGGTGCCGGGATGGAGGACCTTGCCGTCCTTCCAGATGGGCTGGTGGAAGATGATGTCGTATGTCTGCCACACGCCGGCGGGACGGCTCGCATTGACGAGGGGCGGGTTCTGCGCGTAGACCGACGCCGCGATGCCGTCGGGGTAGTTGCGCTCGACTTTGGCGTTGGGGTCGGGGTCGTAGGAGTTGAGGATCTGGATCTCGTACTGACCCATCGGGATCACGCCCGAGTTGCCGCCGAGCTGTCCGTGCTTCTTCGCGTCCTCGAGGGGGCTGAGCCATTCGACGTGGAACTGGGCGTCGCCGAACGCGCGCTTCGTGCAGGCGACGCCGGAGCGCGGCGTGCAGACGAACAAGCCGTCCTTCACGCGCCACTTCGTGGGCTGGCCTTTCGCGTCGCACCAGTTTTCGTCCACGCTTTTCTGCGTGCCGTCGAAGAGGACGATCGCGTCGGACGGCGGCTTGCCCGGCGGCGTCTCGACCTGCTTGGGGTAGGGTCGGTTGAAGTCGTGTATGGCCCAGGCGTGCTTGGCGTCGGGCGTGTCGCCGTAGAGTCCGAAGATGCCGCGTTCGCCGGCTACGGCGGGGAAGGCTGCGCAGGCGAGCGCCGCGCAGGCGAGAATGGTCGTTTTCATTTGATCCTTTCTTTCATGTCAGGAGGCGAGGGAGCCGAGGTTGAAGATCGGCAGGAACATGGCCGTGACGATCGTGCCGATGATGGTGCCAAGGAAGACCATGAGGAAGGGCTCCATGAGCGAGGTGAGCGTGGCGAGCATCACCTCCACCTCCTCGTCGTAGGAGTCGGCCACCGATTCGAGCATGTCCTCCACCTTGCCGGCCTTCTCGCCGGCGGCGAGCATGCGGACCATGAGAATGGGCATGAACGGCTTGCCCTGGAGCGACGGGCTCAGCTGGTTGCCCTGTTCGACTTCCTTTCGCGCGGCGAGGACGGAGTTCTCGAGCACGTAGTTGTCCAACGACCCCGCCACGACCTCCAGTGACTTGAGGATGGGCACGCCCGCCGCGACCATCTGCGCGAGCAGGCGGCAGAAGCGTCCGATCGCCGCCTTCTGGTTCAGGATGCCGAACACGGGCAACTTCAGTTTCCAGCGGTCAAACGCGAGATGTCCGGCCTGCGTGGCCTTCCACCGCTTGAAGACGACTACTCCGGCGACCAGGGCGCCGGCAATGACGTACCACCAGTTCTTCACGAACTCGGACACATCCACGAGCTTCTGCGTGAGCCAGGGCAGTTCCTTCCCGAATCCGCTGAACATTTCCGCGAACACCGGCACGACGAACTGGATCAGCCCGGCCGCGAGGAGGAGGGCGATGCTGACGATCACCGTGGGGTAGGTCATGGCGCTCTTGACCTTCTTCCTCAGGCGAGAGGACGACTGGAGGATTGCGGCCAGGCGCTTCATGATGCCGGCGAACTCGCCGGACTGCTCGCCCGCGATGACCATGTTCACGTACATTTCGTCAAACAGCTGCGGGAAATCCGCCAATCCGTTTGAGAGCGGCGCGCCGCCCTCGATGACGTCGCTGAGGTGCTGGAGAACCTTCTTGAATTCCTGGTCAGCGCACTGCTCGCCGAGCGTCTGAATCGACGCGAGGATCGTCATGCCCGCGCCGAGCATCGACGCAAGCTGCCGCGTAAACGGGATGACTTCCTTGTTGCGGAGGCGCTTGGCGCCCCTGACCTTGATCGGCTTTCCCATCATCATCATTCGCCTCCTGTCACTTCAAAAGCCGCCTCTAGCGAGGTGACTCCTGCGCGCACCTTGCGCATGCCGGCCTCCTTCAAGGTGACCATGCCTTCCTCCAGTGCGAAGGCCTTCAGCTTTTCCGCATCGCCGCCCCGCTCGATGAGACCGCGGATCTTCGGCGAAATCGGCAGCACCTCCATGAACGCGCCGCGTCCCTTGTAGCCCGATCCGCGGCACTTGGGGCAACCTCCCGGCCCGTAGACCGTCACGCCCTCGAACGGGGCCGGATCCACCTTGTTCGCCTGCAGCAGCTCGGCGTTGATCTCAACGGGCTTCTTGCAGAACGGGCAGAGTTTGCGGAAGAGTCGCTGCGCCTGCGCGAGGATGAGCGAGCTCGCGAGCATGAACGGGGCGATCTGCATGTCGAAGAGACGCGCCACCACGCCCACGGCGTCGTTCGTGTGGAGCGTGGAGAGCACGAGGTGGCCCGTCAAGGCGGCCTTTACGGCGATGTCCGCCGTCTCGCCGTCGCGGATTTCGCCCACGAGCACGATGTCCGGGTCCTGGCGCAGCACGCTACGGAGCACACCGGCGAACGTGAGGCCCACCGCCGCGTTCACATGCACTTGGTTGACGCCCGCGAGTTCATATTCGACGGGGTCCTCGGCCGTGATGATGTTCACGTTGGGCTTGTTGAGGTCCTGAAGGCAGGAATACAGCGTGGTGGTCTTTCCGGAACCGGTCGGGCCGGTCACGAGGATGATGCCGTGCGGCTGCTCAATGGCGTACTTCATCGCCTTGTAGGCGTACTCGTCGAGGCCGAGCGACGCGAGGCCGGGCGCAAGGTTCGCCTTGTCGAGAATACGCATCACCACTTTTTCGCCATGCACCGTGGGGAGGATCGAGACGCGCACGTCCACCTCCTTGCCGATGGCCTTGATCTTGAAGCGGCCGTCCTGGGGCTTGCGGCGCTCGGCGATGTCGAGCGCGCTCATGATCTTGATGCGGCTCACGACGGCGTTGTGAAGGGCCTTCGGCGGGGCGGGACGCTCCACGAGCTCGCCGTCGATGCGGTAGCGGAGACGCGAGGCGTGTTCCAGCGCCTCGAAGTGGATATCCGACGACTTCGTCTTCAGCGCCTCGATCATCATGGAGTTGACCATGCGGATGACGGGCGCGTCCTCGTCCGACGTGAGGGAGGCGTCGAGGACGTCCGTCTTCATCTCGGAAAGGACCTCGAGCTCCGATTCGTCCCCCTTCATGATGGATTCCATCGCGAGGGCGGGGTTGGAGGCGTCCCGCGCGGCCTTCAGACGCGCGAGCGCATCGGAAATCTGCTTTTCAGGCGCCACGCACGACCAGATGTGTCCGCCGGCCGCGCGCGTGACCTCTTCCAAAGATGGGAGATTGAACGGATCGGCTAGGGCAATCGTGAGGCGACCGCCAAGCTTGGCGATTGGCACGGCCTTCGCCTTGATCCAGAAATCCTCGGATTTGCCGCAGAGCAAGTCCTGGTTGACGGTGAAGTTGTCCGGAAGCGCCAACGGCGCCATGTTGAAATACGTTGCCGCCGCCAACGTGAACGCCGCCGGGTCGACGAGATCCTTCTGCACGAGGTACTGCTCCAACGGCGTTTTCGCCTCGGCCGCCTGCCGCGCGACTTCCTTGAGCTGTTCCGCCTCCAGCACCTTGCAGGCCAACAACGCCTCGGAGAAGTTCCCGAAGTGCGTGTTGGACTGAGCCTTCTTAATCGGTTTCAAAAGCATATTCAATATTTTAGCATAATCCGTGCCACCTGTCGGCACGAATTTTGCTATAATACGGTTGGAGAAACGGACAAATGGCTGAACAAGCGAACTCTAAGTTGCTCGAAGGCATAGCCTATTTCGAGAAAATGCTGAAAGTGATGCCGGGCGATCGCACGACGCTCGAGTTTCTTTCCGTTGCATACGAGCAGTTGGGCGACTTGGAGAAACAGCGCACGGCATTGATTCAGTTGGCAGAGGCACTGTTGCGGGAAAAAGACTACGATGCGGCGGAGGCGATCGGCGGGCGGCTGGGCGGTTTTGCCGAGACGGACGCCCAGGACATGGTGCGGCGAATCAAGTCCGTGCGCACTCCCGTCCAGCTGAAAGCCGTGGTGCGTCCGGGCGCGGGAGCGCGTCCGGCGCGCGTCATGGCGCGTCCGGCGGG
>JAFRSR010000195.1 GCA_017427485.1 Kiritimatiellia bacterium | reverse complement strand
TGCGGCTTGAGGGTTCCCGCCGGGATGTCAAAGGTATACGGCGGCAGGATGCGACAGCCGAGGTCCACGCCGTTGAGCCGCACGCGCGCCGATTCGCGCACGTCGCCGAGGTCGAGTTGCGAGACCGCGTACGCCGGGGCGTCGAAAGTGGTTGTATAGCGCATCGTACCGCAGAACGCAGGATCGAAGGTGGACCATGCAGCGAGGGAGGCGAGGTTGGTGGCGGGCGGGAGCGTGGGGCCGCCGCAAACGGGGGTGAGGCGCCAGGGGCCGGCCACCTGCGTTTTGAAGCGGCGAGACGCCGCTTCCCCCAGGGGTAGGACGCTCACGCCGAGCGTATGTTCGAAGCGGCAAGACGCCGCCGCTTCCCCCACTGGGGGAATGGTCACGAAGACGGAATGGCCGGGGGGAAGATCAAGTGAGATTACGGTGCGGATCGAGCCGGTCATCGGATCCATGACCGTGAATGGGCGCTCGGATGTAATCGTTTTTGCGCTCTTGCCTTGATTGGCAACAAAATGGATTCGCACGCCATCCTTCGCGAACCGCGTGGCGAGCAGACCGTCTGACGCGTTGAACGGCATCCGCACCGCCCCCGCCGCGACAAGCGCCCCCCCCCATGATGGGAAGCCGCCATCTTGGCAGCTTTCGGCCACCCCTTCTTCCCGCACCACGCAAAGGCCCTTCGCCTCCAATGCGGCGATCGCGCGCGCCGTCGCCTTCGGCATATGACGGCAAGGCGGCACCACGAGCACGCGGTAGCGCGACGGGAGGGGCGCGCCCGCCGCCGCGCGCTGGAGCATGCGGTCGGAAATGTAGTCGAACGCGTACCCCTTGTCGTACAGCACCTGGCAGAGCCGACCGATGGGCTGCTCCTCGAACCAGGCACGACGATGGACCGTCAATTGCTGCTCGAAACCCTCGGCGTCCCACCAGAGGTCGTGGATGGGCCAGTAGACGAGAACGTCCTCGTCCGGCGTCCACGTCTGGAAAATGCTCTGACACCGCGTGATGTACGCGGCGAGCGCCGGCACGTCGTGCCAGATCGGGTTGCGCGGGTTCATCTGGAGCGACGCGTAGAAGCACCAGCCCGGCCAGACGGCCTCCACGGGCGAATAGCAGAACCCGTGGAAGAACACATGGTTCACGCCCGCGAGGAACAGACGATCGAGGAACACCTTCGCCTCGGCCAGCGTCTCGTTGAAATGCTCGTTGATCCACGTGCAGGATTCGGACGAGACGAGCGGCTTGCCCGTCACGTGCGCGGCGGAGGAGGCGAACTTCGAAATAAGGATGCTGCGGTCGCCCTTCCCGAACATCTCCGTCTCGGGCACGTCCGCAAGCGCGTAGAAGTCGAGCAGGTTCGCGGGCGCGCCGTGCGCCTCGTTGCGCGTGCAGATGCCGCGCGCGCGGCACCACGCCGTCCAGCGCGGAAAGACGTCCTCGATGATCAGGTCGCTCAGCGTCTCGCGGTAGTCGCACTTGACGCGGCAGACCGCCTCGCGGTCGCCCACGCCCGCGAGCTCGGCGAGGTGGTCGCGCAGGTCGTAGCCGCGTTTCGCGCGGAACGCGTCGAGGAGCGCGGGCGTCCAGCCGCTCTTGAAGTACTCGTAGGAGTCGTGGTAGAGGTGGCTGGGTTTGGGGACGCCGGACTGGTCGAAGAACGCTGAGTAGGGACGGAGAAAGGCGTCTATCGCGTCCGTGGAGAACGGGTCCATCATCGGACCCTTCCCGCCCGGGCCCGCACGCTTGACGGATTGGCCCGTGAGGCATTGGGCGAGGATGCGGTCGCGACCCTCCCAGAGGATTTCAGCACCGCGAGGGAGGGCGGCACGGTTTGTGACGACGCAGAGGGCGCGCACGCCCTGCTCCTTCGTCAACTGCGGTCCGCCGAAGCACCAGCCGCTACCCATCGTGAGGTCCACGCCGAGGTTGTGCCGGGCAGCCGTCGAGTTGGCGAGCGACCAGCCCTCCGCCCACGCGGGGGTAAGGAACTCGCGCCATAGCTTTTCGTAGCCCTTCGCGCCGTAGATGGGAATCACGTGGAAACCGCCGAATCCGGCCTTTTCCAGCTCCGTGCATTGGTACTCAAGTCCGGCCGCGTCCACGGCCGATCCCATCCACCAGTTGTAGACCCACGGCTTCGCGTCGCGGGTCGGTTCCGGCCACGCGAGCGCCGCGGCGGCGAGCAGGACGCCGGCGGTCATGACGCGGCACCTTCCTCGGCGGCGGAGACTTCGCCGAGCGTCTTCGTTCCGGACAGGAGGGCCACGACCTGCTGCTGGACCTCCGCGAGGTTCTCCAGACGCAGGCGCGGGTCAAGCACGACGAACGACTCGCCCGTGCGGCGGTGCTCGTACACGCGGAGGATCGTGTGGTCCTCCTGCTCGCGTGCGTCGCGTTCGATGAGGATCTTCGAGCGCTCCAGCATCACGGCGAGCACGTACACGACGTTCTTCATCGCCGGGTCCTCGAGCGCGATCAGGTGGCGCAGCAGGTCGTCAGCCGTCTCCTTCTTGAGCGGCTCCTTCTTCGCGTCGGGCGGCGGGGGCGCGAGGTACACGCCCTCCCAGGAGCTGAACGGCTCCCAGTCGCGCGGGGAGGTCTTCCAGCATTCGGGGTGGCAGTCCAAGCGCTCGTAGCCGTCCGGCAGCTCCTTCAGGACGGAAATGACCGGTGCCTTGTCGACGAGGGGTTTCGTGCAGATGGAGCAGACGTGTCCGCGGCTCCTGATGTTCCATTCCTGCGCCATGCGCTACTCCGTAATCACGTTGAGTTCGGGGAAAATCGCCCGGTAGAGCGCGCCGCGCCGCGTGATGATGCCGTCGTAACAGCAGGCGAGGGTGCCGAGAAGGCAGGGGACGAACGGGAATCCCTGCCCGCCGGAGGCCTTCACGCGCCGGTAATAGCGCGCCCACGCGCGGTAGACGAGCGGACCCGTCTCCCGCACGTTCTGGTGGGAAAGAACGACGCCGAGCTGTCCGAGGAATTCGTCCTGCAACGACCGCTTGCCTTCAAACGCGGGCGCAAGCTCGAAATAAGTGATCAAGGATATGTGGAGCGTCGCGTCCGCATAGCGGTCGAGCAGCGCGGCGGAAGAGGCCCCGTACTCGGGATCGTTCTCCAGGATGTCCAGGAGAATCGGCGTGTCGACAACGTAGGCGGCCTTCATCGCTTCGCCCTCCCCTGTGGATCCATGAGCTCCGTGTCGTCCACGCCGCGCAGCCAGTCGGCCGTCCGGCGCGTCTTGCGGAAGCGGGCGGCAAAACCGAGCGCGGCCTGTGCCCCGCCCTTCTGCGGGGTCCGCACGGGCGAAAGAGTCGCGGTGCCGGTTACGGCGTCGAGCGTCCACGCGATCAAACTGCTGGGGGTCAACCCCAAGGCGTTGCGGATGGCGATGGGCACCGAGACCTGCCCGCGTTCGGACAGACGGCTAATATAGATTGCCTTCATGCTCATGCTCTCCTCCTTTTCCGGCAGTCCTTCGCGAACGCGGCGATGCGCGCGGCGGCCTCCTGGATCTTCTCGTACGAAGTCGCGTAACTCAGGCGCACGAAGCCCTCGCCGCAGGAACCGAACGCCGTTCCCGGCACGCAGGCGACGGACTTCTCCTCCAAGAGGCGCACGGCGAACTCCTGCGAGGTGAGTCCCGTGGAGGTGATGTCTGTAAAGAGGTAGAACGCACCGGCAGGCAGGAGGGTCTTCAGTCCTGCGGCGTTGAGCGCGGCGACGAGGAAGTCGCGGCGGCGGCGGTATTCGGCGCGCATCCGCGCCACGTCCTCGTCGCCGTGTTCCATCGCCTCCACGCCGGCGGCCTGCGAGAGCGTGGGCGCGCTCATGATGCCGTACTGGTGAATCTTCATCATCGCGTCCACCACGTCGTGCGGACCGCAGGCGTAGCCGAGGCGGTAGCCCGTCATCGCCCAGGACTTCGAAAATCCGTTCAGGAGGATGAGGTGGTCCTTCAATTCCGGCAGCGACGCGAAGCTGAGCGGCTTGGCGGACATGCCCTTCGGGGGATAGATCAACTCGGAGTAGACCTCGTCCGCGAGGAGCAGCAGGTCGTGTTTCAAGACGAACCTCGCGATGGCCTTCATGTCCGCGCGGGAGAGCGTGGCCCCCGTGGGGTTGCAGGGGAAGTTGAGGAGGAGCGCCTTCGTGCGCGGCGAGACCTTCCGCTCGAGCGCCTCCACGGTGAGGCGGAAGTCGTCCTCCACGCGCGTCTCGACGGCGATCGGCGTGCCGTGGGCGAGGCGGATCGTGGCGGCGTAGCTCACGAAGCAGGGCTCGTGGTAGAGGATTTCGTCGCCGGGCGAGGTGACGGCGCGGATGGCGAGGTCGATCGCCTCCGAGACGCCGACCGTCACGAGGATCTGGCGGCGCCAGTCGTAGGGTGCGTTGAAGCGGCGCTTCAGGTAGGCGGCGATGGCCTGCCGCAGTTCGGGCGTGCCGAGGTTGGAGGTGTAGTGCGTCTGGCCGTTCTCGAGGGCGGTGACGGCCGCGCGGGAGACGTGCCAGGGCGTGTCGAAGTCCGGTTCGCCGACGCCGAGCGAAATGACGTCCTTCCGCTGGGCGACGATGTCGAAGAACGCGCGGATGCCGCTTTTGGGCAGTTCCGCCACATGGGGGGCTATGAACGTTCTGCGCATGACCGGACCGGACCCCTGCTCAGACGACGGGGAGCCGGCGGTCCGGCGCGAAGTCCGCCAGCAGGCCCTTGGCCTTGTACGTCTTGAGCATGAAGTGCGTGGCCGTGGACAGCACGCCCTCGATCGTCGAGAGCTGGCCGCTCACGAACAGCGCCACCTCCTGCAGCGACGCGCCGTTCACGAACACGAGCAGGTCGTACGCGCCGCTCATGAGGAAGCACGCCTCCACCTGCGGGAACTTCGCGATCTTCTGCGCGATCTTCGCGAAGCCCGTGTCCTTCGCCGGGGTGATCTTGAGCTCGATCACCGCCGTCACGTTTTCCTGTTTCTTTTTCATGCCTTCCTCCCTGCGGCGTCACGCGCCAAAGAATTCGTTGTAGAGGGCGCGCACGGCGCGGTCGTGGTCGGCGGACCTGATGCCGATCATGAACGACACCTCGCTCGCGCCCTGGTTGACCATGGAGATGTTGATGCCGGCGCGGGCGAGCGCCGTCGTGGCGCGCGCGAGCATGCCGGCGGAGTAGCACATGCCCTCGCCGACGACCATCAGGACGGCGTAGTCGTGCGACACGATCACGCTGTCCGGCGAGAGCTCGCGCTTGATGCGCGCGAGTGTCCGCTTCTCAAGGGCGGGGTCGAACTTCTCGCAGCGGATGATCACGGAGATGGAGTCGATGCCGCTCGGGATGTGCTCGTAGCTCACGCCCTCCTCCTCGAGGATGGCGAGCAGGCGGCGCGTGAAGCCGATCTGGCGGTTCATCAAATACTTGTCGATGATGATGTTGGTGAAGCCGTTCGCGGCGGCAATGCCGGTGACGGTGCCCGGCATCACGCGGCGCGTCTGCACGATCATCGTGCCCGGCTCGGCGGGATGGTTCGTGTTGCGCACGTTGATCGGGATGCGCGCCTGCACGGCGGGGAAGATCGCCTCGTCGTTGAACACGCCGAAGCCGGCGTAGGAGAGTTCGCGCATCTCGCGGTAGGTCATCGTGTCGATGCCGGTCTTCACCTCGGGCACGATGCGGGGGTCGACGGGGTAGACGCTGTCCACGTCGGTGAAGTTCTCGTACACGTCGGCGCGCACGGCCGCCGCGAGGATCGAGCCCGTGATGTCGCTGCCGCCGCGCGGGAACGTGGCCACCGTGCCGTCCGCGCGGTAGCCGAAGAAGCCGGGATACACGACGATGCCGTCGAAGTCCGCAAACGCGCGCGCGAGTTTCTTGTACGATTCGGGGTTGAGCGTGGCGTTGCCGGCCTCGCCCTCGAGGATCATGCCCGTGTCCTTCGGGGAGGCGTAGCGCGCCTTCTTGCCGCGCTTCTGGAACGCGACGGTCGTGAGCTTGGCGTTGTTGTCCTCGCCCGCCGCCTTCAGGAGATCCATGAAGCCGCCGGCGTCGCCGCCGTCCTTTGGGACCTGCGCGAGGCGCGACTGGAGGTCGTCCCTGATGGCCTGCACGATCTCGTCGCCGAGGTCGAGTCCCTTGGCGATCTCCGCGTAGCGCGCGACGACGGCGTCCAGCGCGGGCGCCGTGTTCTTGCCGTCGAGGGCGCACTGCGCAAGCGCGATCAGGAGGTCGGTGACCTTCGTATCGCCCTTGTTGCGCTTGCCGGGCGCCGACACCACCACGATGCGGCGCTGCGGGTCGGACAGCACGATGTCAATCACTTTGGTCAGCTGGCCTGCGTCCGCAAGCGAGCTGCCGCCGAATTTGCACACTTTCATCTT
>JAFRSR010000194.1 GCA_017427485.1 Kiritimatiellia bacterium | reverse complement strand
CTCGCCCATGAGGCGGTACGGCTTCTCGTAGCCGGGATGGCGCTCGCCCGCGCGAGCCGGATGCTTCTGGCCGGACGCCTTCAGCTCCTCGTTGAACACCTTGCCGTAGCTGCACCAGTCGTACTTCACGTAGTCGAAGCCCCACTCGGCCCAGCTCGTGGCGTC
The DNA here is from genome assembly GCA_017427485.1 of Kiritimatiellia bacterium. Lineage (GTDB taxonomy): Bacteria > Verrucomicrobiota > Kiritimatiellia > RFP12 > UBA1067 > RUG572. The sequence goes on along the minus strand of JAFRSR010000194.1, from coordinate 14,481 downwards.
CTGCATCTCGTGCTGGTAGCTGCCCTCGCACTGTCCGCACGTGACGGGGCCGGGGCTCGAGTAGAGGCCCGCCTTGAAGCCGAAGGAGTGGATGTAGTCGGTGAGGGCCTTCATGTCGGGGAAGGAGCGGTTCGGGATGATGCGCCCCGCGGCGTCGCGCGCCGGGCCGATCACGTCCTCGCGGTTGAAGTACTCCTGGCGCGCCTTGATGCGCGGGCAGCCGGAGTTGTTCATCTCCCACCAGTCGTCGAGGTTGATGTAGGCCCAGCCGTGGTCGCCGAGGCCCGAGGCGTCCATCGCCTTCGCGGAGGAGCGCGCGTATTCGTCGGTGAGGCGGTAGCACCACACGTTCCAGCTGTTCCAGCCCATCGGCGGGGTGAGCGCGATCACGTCGCCCACCGCGAGGCGGATCACGCGCGTGGCCGAACCCTTCGCGTTCGAGGCCGTGACGGTGATGTCGTAGGCGCCCTTCTCCTTCGGGGCGACGCCGCCGAGGATTCCCTTCGCGGGGTCGAGCGTCACGCCGGGCGGCAGGCCCTCCGCCGTGAACGTCATCGGGCGCACGCCGGACGTGGCGACGCGGAAGATCACGGGATGGCCGGGCCGCACGCCCCAGATGTCCGCGCCGTTGATCTGCGGCTCCGGCTTCTCGGGCGGGGTGAGGATGCCGAGCTGCGCGGCGCGGGCGGGGTCGGTGATCGGACGCAGCTCCGCGCCGTCCTCGCACGTGAAGCGCGCGTCGCCCCAGCCGCAGTTCGCGGCGTCAAAGGCGGTCCACACACCGCCGCCGATCGTCTCGAGCAGGATCTCCCGCGCGCCGGCGAGCGTCACGTTCACGGGAACCGGGTCCTGGCCGAGCTTGCGCTCGCCGGAGCGCCACACGACCTTGCCGTCCGCCCACACGCGGAACTCGGCCGTGGGCTTGCCGTAGCTCTTGCCGGAACCCGCGTTCTTTGCGTCGTCGTCGATGCCCACCATGGCCTCGAACGCGGTCACCTTCCCGTTCGCGGCGAACGCGACACAGCCCTCGGGGTGCGTGCCGATGCCGCGCGCGTAGACCTTGCCGGACAGCGTGATCGGATGGCCGTCAACGGACTGCCGCGCCGCGACCTTCTTCCCCGCGCCGCACGTCGCGGCGGAGAGGTCGAATTCATCCACGTATTTGACGCCGCCCGCGCACAGCAGCGCGCCGAGCGCGGAAACGAGCAAGACGGATCTCTTCATGTACAAGGCTCCTCTAAGTTGTTTGGGGGGCATTATACCATATCGCCGCGCCTTGGGCAAACCCAGAGTCTCTTGTCTCAGGGCTCATGCCCCCTGCATCAGTCCTCCTTCGTGACGCCGAGGCGCATGAGCGGCAGAACCGCTTCCGCGCGGCGGTCGAAGTTGAACACGGTGAAGCCGCCGAGACCGAGGTCACGCACGGCCTGGATCTGCTTCGCGAGGCGCACGGCGTCCTCGCCGTCGTTCGTCCAGCAGGAGAGGCCGATGCCGGGATAGAGCTTCGCCTTGCCGACGGCCTCGTTCTGCATGCGGGCCTGGCTCTTGAACATGGCGGCGGAGTCGACGTAGTCCATCGGGCAGACGAAGTCGAGCCAGCCCTCGCGGCACCAGCGCGACCAGTCCTGCCCCACCGTGTCGGCGTCGGTCGCCGGGTTGCGGAACACGGCGGCGGAGATCTGCACGCCCGGCGACTCGGCGCGGACGCGTTCGGCGACGGTCTTCACGACCTTCGTGATGTTCGACGCGCGGAACTCGGCCCACTTGAGCTTGAGCGCCTCGTCCGCGCGGACCTGCGCCGGCCAGTTCGTGAGGGACACGCCCGCAAACGCCTCGAAGCGCGTGCGGCAGCCCGCGCAGAAGCAGTGGTTGAGGTCGGGGTAGCGGATGTAGTCGAAGTGGATGCCGTCCACGCCCTTGCGCGCGAGCTCGCACATCGCGTCGATCTCCAGCTGCTGGTTGTCGGGGTTGGACGGACACAGCCAGCGTCCCTTCACCGCGCCATTGAAGCCCACCTGTACGCGGTTCGTCGCCGCCATCCGGTCGGCGAACGCCTGTGCGGTGTGCGAGCCCATGTTCCAGCACACCTTCCACACATGGCACTTCACGCCGTACTTGCGGCAGGCGGCGAGACACTCCTTCAGCGCGTCGCCGCGCGTGGCCACGTCGGGCGAGACGGGCAGCACCTGCGAGTCGTAAAACGCCACGCCGCCCCAGCACAGGTTCGGCAGAATCGCGTTGAAGCCCGTCTTCTTCAGGAAGCTGATGGATGAGTCCCAGTTGTGGTCGCCGCCGAGTCCGCGCGCGCTGTGGCACCAGAACGCGCGGTGCTCGCCGGCCTTCGACGGACAGTCCGCCAGCCAGGCGCGGATGGCGAGGCGTCGCTCCTCCCGCGCTTTCTCGCGCGCGGCGATGCGCGCGCCGAGCTCGGGGGCGAGTTCGCCCACGATCGCGCGCATGAGCTGGGCCTGCGCGCCCGACGTGCCGCCAAGCCACACGTGCGCCATGTAGACGCCCGTCGAGGCGCGCACGAGCGCGGGATATTTCATCGCACCCTTCTTGCCCGTGCCCCACATCGCCACGGCCGTCGTGCCCTTGCCCGGGCGCACCACGCTCGTAATCCAAGACTGCTGCGGCGCGAACTCCGGCTGGTGCGGGAGCCCCGTTCCCACGCGCAGGAACCCGGCGATCGACGCCTCGCCGCGGTCCGTTGGACACACCGTGCCTTTCAGCTCGACGCCGAGGAGATCCGCCACCTCCTTCGGTAGCGAATAGCAGGCGAGCAGCTTGCGGCCGCCCAGCACGAACGAGCGGATCGCCGTGAACGCGTTCGTGGGCACGGACGGGTTGTACGGCAGCACGACGGCCTTCATCGGCGCGAGCAGCTCGGGGGTGAGGTCCGTGTCGGCGATGATCGCGGAGCCCACGCCCAGCGCGTCGAGGGACGCGGAGACATTCGCGGCGAACTGCATGTAGCCCTTTGACTCCGCCCCGCCCTTCGCGGCCAGCGACTCCGCGTAGACGATCGCCACGTCCGGCGTGGTGCCGGATGTCGCGACGTTCGCGATCGCGCACACCGTGCTGTTCGTGCCGGCCCGCCAGCCGCTGATGCGCATCGTCGAAATCTTCTCCCAGCCCTCGGGCGCGCCCTCGGTGCGGAACTGCCCCTTCGGGATGCGTATGTGCGTCCACACGGCGTCCTCCTCCGGAGCGAAGGAGGCGCTGTACCAGCCGTTCCCGCTCCTAAGGTAGCAACTGAAGGACGTAAACTGCGTGAGGTCGCCGCAGACGAAGTCGAACTGGAGGCCCGGCTCGGCGCGGAGGTCGCAGGAAAGCTTCACGTCCCAGCTCGCACGCGCAGCGGGCGCGGCCGTGAAGTCGACGGGCAGCTTGACCGCGCCGGGCGCGAGGAACTCGGCCGGCCAGGTCGACTCGCCCGTCGTGATCGCGGCCTTGACGGCGGCGGCGTTCGTGAGCGCGGCCCAGGCGGGCAGCACGTGGGCGTCGCCGGCTGCAGGGATCTCGGGCAGCGCGAGTTTCGGAGGCTCGTCCAGTTGCGTAGGACGCGCGGGCTTCGGTTTCGCCGCGGCCGCGGGCTTCTTACCGCCGTCGCCGCATCCCGCCACCATCACCGCGAGCGCCAGCGCGCCCGTGACCATCCGCATCGAAAGACCTTTCATGTTCTGTTCCTCGTGTTTCACTTGCTTTCCGGCAACAGGCCGGACTGATGCAGAAGCGCCGCCGTCTCGGGGGCGCGTCCCCGGAAGAGGCGGAACACCTCCATTGGATCAGTACCGCCGCCGAGGGCGAGCACGGTGTCGCGGTAGCGACGTCCCGTGCGGCGCACCGCTTCCTCGTCGTCGAGGCCCGCCTCCTCGAACGCGCCGAAGCAGTCGGCGCTCATCACCTCGCTCCACTTGTAGCCGTAGTAGCCCGCGGCGTAGCCGCCGCTGAAGATGTGCGAGAAGGCGTTGAGGAATCGGTCCTCGGGCACCGACGTGCCGGGCGTGAGGTCGTCGAACACGCGCCGCTTCACGTCGTCGGGCGTGCCCGCGAAACCGCCGACGTGCAGGAGCATGTCCAGCGTGCCGAAGGACAGCTGCCGGAGCATCGCGTTCGCGGCGCGGTAGTTCTTCGCGGCGCGCACGCGCGCGAGGAGCTCGTCGGGGATCGGCTCGCCCGTATCGACGTGGCGCGCGAAGGAGCGCACCGTCTTTGCGTCCGTGCACCAGTTCTCCATGAACTGCGAGGCCACCTCCACGGCGTCCCACTCGATGAGGTTGATCCCGCTCGCGCCCGCGTCGTCCACGCGCGTGAGCATGTGCTGGAGCGCGTGGCCGAACTCGTGGAAGATCGTCTCCACCTCGCCGAAGCGCATGAGCGCGCGGCCCTTCGCGTCGGGACGCGACTGGTTGCACACGATGAGCGCGAGCGGCAGCTCCACGGTGCCGTCCGCGCGGCGCTCGCGCGTGCGGAACTCGTTCATCCAGGCGCCGCCGGACTTCGTCTCGGGACGCGAATAGGGGTCGAGGTAAAAATGCGCGATCGCGAGCCCCTCCTCGCATACGCGGAAGAAGCGCACGTCGGGGTGCCACACCGGCACGTCGCCCGTGCGTTCCTCGATCGTCACGCCGAAGAGACGCTCGGCAAGGCCGAAGAGCCCCTTCAGCACATCGGGGAAGTTGAAGTACTGCATCAGCTCTTCCTCAGAATAGGAATAGAGCTTCTCGCGCTGGCGTTCGCTCCAGTACGCGATGTCCCAGGGCTCGATCTTCTCACGGGCGAACGCGGCGAGCGCCTCGTCCTCGTGCGCTTTCACGGGCTTCGAGGCGGCGGCCAATTTATCCTCCATCGCCTGAACGGCCGCGACGGACGGCGCGCACTTCGTGGCGAGCGAGTAATCCGCGTAGGCCTTGAAGCCGAGGAGGCCCGCCATCTCCTTTCGCAGTGCGAGGATGCGGTCGATGAGCGGCGTGTTGTCGAGCGCGCCCGACGACGCGCGGGTGGCGCGCGCGCGCAGGAGCGCCTCGCGCACGGGGCGGTTCCGCGCGTGCTTCATGAACGGAAAGTACACGGCCTCCTCGATCGTCGCCTTCCACGGCCCCTTCTCGGCGTCGCCGTCCCCCGCCATCATCGCCTTCAGCTGCGCGGGCAGACCCGCGACCTCGGCCGGTGTGGTGAGCATGAGGGAAAACGCCTTCGTCGCGTCGAGCACGTGGTTGCGGAAGTCGCTGGACAGCTTGGCGAGCTCGGCCTTGATCTCGTTGAAGCGCTTCTGGTTCGCGCCGTCCAGCGCGACGCCCGCGAGTTCGGCCCCCTGCGCCATCTTCTCGAGGATGCGGCGCCGGACGGGCGTGTCCGCCGGCGTCTTCTTCGCGAGCTCGTAGAAACGCCGGCTCTGTCCGACGCGCAGCGAGAACGCCACCAGCTCAGGCTGGAAGCGCTCGTGCACCTTCCGCCACGCCTCGCTGTTCAGGACGCTCATGAAATGCGACACGATCCCCCAGGCGAGCGTCAGCGGATGCGTCGCGTCGTCGAGCGCGCGGACGAAACCGTCCCACGTGGGCGGCGCGTCGCGCTCAAGGGCGTCGACCGACGCCTGGGCGTCTGCCAGTAGTTTCGGCAGCGCCTCCTCGGCCGCCGCCGGCGTCATCGCGGGGAAGTCAGGGAATTCCGCGATTTTGTAAAATGGATTCATGTCAGTCTCCGATTACGCCCCGTCCTGCCGGACCATCCAGCAACCAAGGGCGGCTCATCGCCTCGCATTATACCACAACCACCCCATGCATACACGCCCTTTCTGCATCCTCTGGCCCTTGTCTCACATTCCTCGGTGCCTTCTTCAGGGTCTGTCCCCACACATTGGGGCCTGTCCCCCAATTTCCCATGGGGACTGTCCCCACATATTCAAGGTCAGTCCCCCAATTCCCTGGGGTCTGTCCCCAGAACGTGCACGTGAAACTTATCACATGCGTGATAATCATGTGATGATTATGTGATGTTCATGTGAAGATTTTCACATGCCCTTTAGGTATACTGGCTGCGTCAACAACCACCAGCAAGAAAGGAAAACCCAATGGCACGCATCAAAAGGGTCAAACTGCCAACAACAACCTGGTACCACCTCATCGCACGGGTGACGAACCGGGAATTCCTCCTCGAAACCAACGGGAAGAAGTCGCGCTTCATCGACTTTCTCTATCGATCACTAGACTTCTCCGGCGTCGAACTCGGCACCTATGTAATCATGGACAATCACATCCACCTGTTTGTTCGCGTACCTGAGGCTCGCGAACTGGATGACGCGGAGATTCTGCGGCGCATAACCGTATTAAACGGGGAGAACCGTGCCAAGACCGTGAGGGAAAGGTGGGAGGCATGGCAAAAATCCGGGCAAGAAATCCGTTACAAAGCCGACCGGACACGCTATCTACGTCGAATGTACAACGTCAGCCAGTTCATGAAAACGCTCAAAGAAATTTTCTGGGTCATACAGAATGGATTTTGATATAATTGCCGCATGCACGCAAAAGCTTATACGATCTTCATGGTGCTGCTGCTCACCGGTTGCGCCTTCACAACGTCTGTCCCCGAGACACCACTCGCAACGTCTGTCCCCGCAAAGCCCGCGCCCGCGAAGAAAACCGCAGTCGACGCCGTCACCACGGCCACGCCGAAGGAGAAGAAGGCGCAGGATCCGCGCAAGGTCACGGCGCAGCAGGTCCGCGCCCGCCTCGCGGCGATGCCGAAGCACCCGCGGCTCTTCATCACCAATTCGTCCGCCCTCGCGCGCTTCCGCGACGACAAGAACCTGCGCGACGAGCAGCGCTTCCTCGTGGCGTACATCCGCCAGGAAGCAGACGATGCGCTGAAGACGAAACCCACCGAACGCCGCCAGACCGGTCGCCGCCTCTCAAGCGGCAACACCTTCGCCTCGCGCGTCATCGCGCTCTCCACCGCCTGGCAGATGTTCGGCGACCGCCGCTACGCCGACCGCTGCCGCGAGGAGATGCTCCACGCCTGCACCTGGAGCGACTGGGTGCCCACGCACTACCTCGGCGTGGCCGAAATGCTGCGCGGCCTCGCGATCGGATACGACTGGTGCTACGACGCGCTCAGCCCCGCCGACCGCGCGACGATCCGCGCCGCGATGAAAGACAAGGGATTCGACGAGATCAAGCGCCAACGCAGCTGGTGGCGCAAGACGAACAACAACTGGGGACAGGTCTGCTGGAACGGCGTCACCGCCGCCGCCCTTGCGACGGCCGAGGACGACCCTGCACGCGCCGAGGCGCTCATCCTCGAGGCCGTCCACGCCCTTCCCAACACGTTCACGCCCTACGCCCCCGTGGGCGCCTACCCCGAAGGGCCCGGCTACTGGGGCTACGGCACGGGACGCATCGTCTACCTCCTCGCCGCCTGGCGCTCCGCGCTCGGCACGGACTTCGGCCTCTCCGAGGCACCCGGGTTCCTCCGCACCGGGGAGTACATCAACGCCGTCACCGGAACATCCGGTTACTTCTTCAACTATTCCGACTGCGGGCGCAACCGCGGCTACTCCGACACGCTCTGGTGGTTCGCCGCGCAGACCGGCCGCACGGACTGGCTCGCCCGCGAGTACGTCGCCCTTCGTGAAGCAACGGCGAAGTGGAAAAAGTCCGGAAAGATCGAAAACGTCACCGGTTCCTTTCCCGCGCTCGTCCTCCTCTGGGGACGCTTCCCGCTTGTGGACGCGCCCAACCGCCTGCCGCTCCGCTACCTCTCGCAGGGCGAGAACCCCATCGCCACGCTCCGCAGCGGCTTCGCCCCGAACGCCTCCTTCCTCGGCGTCAAGGGCGGCATGCCGAAGTACAACCATGGCCACATGGACGTGGGGTCGTTCGTGTTCGACGCGGACGGCGTGCGCTGGGCCGAGGACCTCGGCTCGCAGAACTACCACTCGATCGAGAAGCTCGGCACGTTCACGCTCTTCAACATGAAGCAGGACTCCTCTCGCTGGGACGTGTTCCGCCTCGGCATTGACAGCCACAACCTCGTGGTCGTCGGCACGAACCGCCAGCAGGTCGCGGGGTTCGCGAAGATCGCGCCGGCCGGACTCCACGCCGTGCAACTCGACCTCGCATCCATCTACGGACCTTGCGTGAAAAGCGCCACGCGCACCTTCATGCTCGACACCGCGACGCGCGCGGCGACAATACGCGATGAGTTCACCGGCCTTGCACGGGGTGTGTCCCTACGTTGGCAGATGGCGACCTCAGGTACAGTCGAGTCATGCGAGGCGAACCGCCTCGTGCTGACGCAGAAAGGCCAGTGTCTCGTCCTGCGCGTGGAGGCGCCCGAACAGGTGAAGTGGGAGGTGCTGGAGCTCGACAAGCCCGTCAATCCGTGGGACTGCTCCAACAAAGGTTTCCGCCGCATCGCCTTCACGGTTCCCGCCGCGGCCGACGGCACGGCGACGATCTCCGTCACCCTCGCCCCGTAGTTTCTAATGGATCAGCTTTGTTCCGTCGGTTTTTCGCCGACGGCGTAGCGGCCGGTGAACGCGACCTCGACGCCGATCGAAACCGTGACATGTGCCCAGTTGCGCGCGCCCGGCACGAGATACGGTTCCTCGGCGAAGACGGCAACGGCCTCCGCATCCGCGCGCAGCGGCTTCGCATACGTAACCTGCGCGTCCACAATTGCCGCCCAGGGATGCACGAATCCGCTCTCCCGCGCACGCGCCATCGCGAGGCACCATCCCGCCAGCACAAGGCCCGAATAGAGCACGCCTGCGAAAAGAGTGCCCTTGTCGTTCCCGTTTCCGTCTGCGGGAATGCGCACCGCCACGCGCGCGGCGTCGGCGGAGACGATTTCCAGTCGCATGTTGCCCACGGAGGGGATGTCGGCGCGGATGCGCCTGTTCAGCTCGACGATGTCCATTGGGCATCAGTATAGCACACCTTGTGTTCTATGGCAACTTGGTCCCAGCCCTTTGTCCCATCTAAAAAACGCGGCGCCCCCCTTGACTTTGCGAACGAAAAAGAGGATAATACGTGCCGTTTTCCTCAAGGGAACTTGGGGGTGATCCGGTTTCGACGGGATGTGTGGAGACCAGATTGCGCGTCGAGGATTCTCGTTGGCCTCGTTAAAAAACGGGTAAAACAGTAATTGCGAACAGTGATTACGCTCTCGCGGCCTAACTAACGGCCCCGATGTCGCGCGGCAGACGCCTGCTAAGCCGTAGCGGCATAACCTAGCAGGACTTGCCCTTGGGCGCTCCGTTCGCGCGCTTGGGCCACGTACAATCGAGCGGTTGCGTCCGGATAAGCCCGTTCGTCGGCGTACCGGATGCGAGATCAAAGGCGGACTACACGCGTAGATGTTTGGCCAAAGCCGTTTCGGACGGGGGTTCGACTCCCCCCACCTCCACCATTTTAGGGAATAGGTGATAGTGTATAGTGAATAGGTTGTGGGAGTAGGGGCTATGGCCTATTCCCTAAAATGGTGGAAACTATTACCTATTCACTAATCACTATAACCTACGAAGGCACGAAAGCGTGAAAGAGCACAACATGAAAGACAGCATCTTACTCACCAAGTCCAAGGCGTTTGCCTTGCGTGTCGTTCGCCTTTACAAGTTCCTGCGCGACCGCAAGGAGTCGGTCATCGCCAAGCAAATGCTGCGCTCTGGAACTTCAATCGGCGCAAACATTGCTGAGAGCCGCTATGCGCAGAGCAAGTCAGACTTTGCGTCGAAGCTGCAGATCGCTCTCAAGGAAGCGGCCGAGACCGAATACTGGCTTGAACTTCTTCGCGACAGCGAACTTGTCGAATCATCCTCTGCATTTGACTCCCTTTGTACCGACTGCACCGAACTCATCAAACTTCTCACCACCAGCGTCAAGACAGCAAAGGAGAATACCTGATGTCTTCGGCATGCCGCCACCACTTTGAAACGTTGCGAGTGACCTCGATATGTTTAAAAGAATAGTATTAACCTTTGCGTTATTTTGGTTGGCTGGCGTAGTTGCGCTTGTTGTCATGAGCGATCCAGGGGCAATGTCAAATCCAGACAGTATCGTCATGCTGCCCGTTGTGGCAGTAGTCGGGATGTTCGTTGGCCCAATTACATTTGTCGCCGGTATGCACGGATTGATGTTTGGCTATGGAAGTGGAGCTCCTACGCCTTGGGCTTTGTGGGTTGCGCTATCATACGTGGGTTATCTGGGGCTGTTTGTCGGTGCCGTTGTTTTGAAACAACTCAAATTGCGCGTGGCATGCTTGGCAATCGAAGCATTTTGTGCACTTGTTGCCGCAAAGGGAATCGCCTACTGCATTTGACACGATGTTCTGCCGGTTCCTCGTTCAGGCCCCGACCCAGCCGAGCTCTTCGCAGGAGTCGGCGAAGTTGTTGAGTCCGTCTATCCAGAAGTCCTCGTGCGCGCGGACCACACTGGCCCATGGCGCCACCATGCCGCCAAGCATGAACTCCGGGACGGTCTCCGAAGATATGTACCTCTGCGCCCAGGCTATCGACTCGCGGTCGCGCGGGAAATCCTTGCCGGTCGGTATCGTCGGATATTTCTTCTTGTCGCCCGTGTACACCCAGTTGCTCACGCAGGTGACTATGCCGTAACCGCGCTCCGACAGCTCCTTGAACATGTAGGGCACGCGCCGCTTGTACTTCGTGGGGCCAGTCCTTTTCGCGTATTTCTCCATGAACTCTTCGCGCGTCGTGAAGCTGCCGTAGAAGCCGACGTTCATGATCGCCGTCTTCGGTACGCGGCGGTAGAAAATCTCCTGGTCCTTGCCCCAGGAGCTGGTGGGGAAGAACATCGGCTGCGCACCGTGCTTCTCGAGCGTCTTCACGTAGAAGTCGAAGTCATGCCACCACAGCTCGCCGCGGCGTATGATTGTCATCGGGTTCTTCTCGGAATGTACAAGGTTCTCCTCGTCAAGCCCGATGTGCACATAGCGCGGGCCGCCGAACATCTCGCATGCGTCGGCTATGACGTCCCGGACCACCTCGTAGTATTTCGGCGTCGAAAGCATGCGCCCGTAGATGCCGAGCCACGCGTCGTGGCACGCCGAGAAGTTGATCTTCGGAATGGCCTCTATGCCCATCGAGGCGAGGCGCTTGACTTCGTCCCTCATCTCCTGCGGGGTGAACGAACCGGGCAGGGTTATTTCGGGATGGCTCTGGAACACCACGCCGCCGCCGAGGTCGATGACCACGTGGTTGAAGCGCCTCTTCTGCATGTGTGCGGTCAGTTTACGCCACAACTCGCGATCGGTGGTGCACTTCTCCTTGCCGTATTTGAGGTCCTTGTCCACAGCCTCCCCCGGCGCGCGGTAGCCGCCCCACATGTTCATGCCGAGGTGCAGAAGAGCGGAACGTATCTTCTCGCCCTTGGGAACCGTGAACGATCCCGCCTCGCCACGCATCGCCGCGACAACGGTCGCGGCCGCCGCCGCGCCCTTTATGAAATCACGTCTGTCCATAACTATTTCGCCCTCTTTTTCTTGTCTTGCCTGTCTGTTGTTTACGAATGCCGTATCCGTCAGATGATGATAAGAATCAATCCGTATCTGCCGATTTGGATCGCTCATATTATAGGATAGGTGCGATTCGATGACAAGGGGGGCATTTGCGAGATTTAGCCTCTTAACCAGGGAGGACCATCTTCGCGAGCAATTAACAGGTCGCGCGCGCGCGAAAATATGGTATAATATGCGGACTTGTTGAACAAATAAGGAACGATATGCTCATTCGCACCAGATCCCACGCGCGCGCGGGACTTCTCGGCAACCCGTCCGACGGTTACTTCGGGAAGACGATTTCGTTCGCCTTCAGCGAATTCTCCGCGGACGTGACGCTGTACGAGACGCCTGAACTCGGCTTCGTGCCGGGCGACGTGGACGACTCCACCTTCGACTCGCCGGACGATCTTCTCAAGGACATCCAGCTCTTCGGCTACTACGGCGGCATCCGCCTGCTCAAGGCCGTCACGAAGCTCTTCTTCCTCTACTGCCGCGACCACGGCATCGCCGTGCCGCAGAAGAACTTCACGGTGCGCTACACCTCGAACATCCCCCGCCTCGTGGGGCTCTCGGGCTCGTCGGCGATCTGCACCGCCATGCTCAAGGCGCTCCAGCAGTTCTACGGCGTGGAGGTGCCGCTCGAATACGCACCCACGCTCTGCCTCGAGGCGGAGCGCGACGAGCTGGACATCCAGTGTGGACTTCAGGACCGCGTGATCCAGATGTACGGCGGGTGCGTGTTCATGGACTTCGACAAGGCGCTCGTGGAGTCAAAGGGATACGGACGCTACGAGCGGCTCGCCCCGGCGCTCCTGCCCAACCTCTACATCGCCTACGACCCGAACCGCGCGGAGGTCTCGGGCACTTACCATAAGAAGCTCCGCGTCCTCTTCGAGGAGAAGAAGCCGGACATCGTCGCCGCGATGTCGGAGTTCGCGGACATCGCGCAGCAGGGACGCGACGCGCTCGTCGCCGGGCGGAAGGACGCATTGCCCGCGCTCGTCAACGCGAACTTCGACCTGCGCGACCGCATCTTCAACGTCGCCGCCGCCAACCGCCGCATGGTGATGACCGCCCGCGGCGCGGGCGTCTCCGCCAAGTTCGCCGGTTCGGGCGGCGCGATCGTGGGCACCTACGAGGACGACGCGCAGTACGCGCGCCTCGCGGAGGCGCTCGCCGCGATCGGCTGCACGACGATCCGCCCGAACGTGATCTGACAGGACATCATCCCTTCATGGCGGCCAATCCGAACATCCACCTTTTCGTCGGCGAGGACTCCTACCTCGTCGAGGCGGCCGCGCGCCGCGTCATCGAGGCGGCCGTGCCGTCCGAACTGCGCGCGACGGCCGTCGAGACGGTGTCGGGCGAGGCGGAGAACATGGACGCGCAGCTCGCGTCGCTGCGGGAATGCACCGCCTCGGTCCAGACGCCGCCCTTCCTCGACCCCGTGAAGCTTACGTGGTGGCGCGGCGTGACGTTCCTCCCCGGCGGCGGCGTGGGGGGGCGTCTCTCCGAAGACGTCAAGGCCGCGCTCGACAAGTTTTCCGAGAGCCTCGTCGCCTCCCACCTGCCCGACAACCAGGTGCTCGTGATCACCGCGACGAAGCTCCTCATGACCAGCGTCTTCGCGAAGCGCCTCAAGACGATCGCCCACGTCGTGGAGTTCGGCGGCGGCGGCAAGGGAAAGGAACGCGCGCAGGGCGCGCTGCTGCGCCTGCCCGACCTCGCGGACGCGGAGAACCTCACGTTCGCGCCGGGCGCCGATTTGGCGTTCCTCGCGAAAGTCGGGTCCGACACGCGCACGATCGTCTCCGAACTCCAGAAAATGCGGGCCTACCTCGGCACGGAGCGCAACGAGGTGACGACGGCGGACGTCGCCGCCGTCACGTCCGTGGGCGGCGACGAGCCGGAGCTCTGGGCGATCCACGACGCCGTCTCGCAGCGCAGCCCCGCCGCGCTCCTGAAGGCCGTCGCCCCATACGAGAAGGACGGTTCGGGCATCCTCATCGCCACGGTCATGGAGAAGTACTTCCGCGAGGCGATCGTCTGCCGCGACGCGCTCGACCGCGGCTGGCTCGACAAGTGGGGACGCTGGTCCGACAAAATGTCCCCCTCCGCGCGCGAGGCGCTTGACGCCGCCGGCTTCGGACCCTCCACGGCGAAAAACGCCTGGGCCGTCAAGAACGCCGTCCGGCGCGCACTCCCCTTCTCGATGACCGAACTTCGCGTCGCACGCTACCGCATGCTCGCCGCGCGCGAAAAGCTCGTCTCCTCGGTCGCCGACGACGCGCTCGTCGTCTCCGAACTCCTCCGATCCATTTCAAAACCAAGGACAAAATAAGCCATGCTGAAGAAACTGTTCTCCACCGAAACGAAACCCGACGCGTTTTTCCGCCGCATCGACTGGACGGCGTTCTGGAGCGCCACGGCGATCTCCTTCCTCGTCTACTTCTTCACCCTCGGCCCGTCGGTGGGCCTCGAGGACTCCGGCGAGCTCGCCACGGCGGCCGACCACCTCGGCGTGCCGCATCCTCCGGGCTATCCCTTCTGGACGCTCTGCTGCTGGATCTTCTGCCGCGTGTTCTCCTTCGTCACGTACATGGGCCAGCCCACGCCCGCCTGGGCGGTGTCGCTCTTCTCCGCCGTCGCGGGCGCGTTCGCGGCCGGCTGCACGGCGATGCTCATCTGCCGCTCCGGCAGCGACATGCTGGACTCGATGGCGTCGGACGGCGCGGCGGACGCGCTGGAGCGCGTCCCTCCCGCGGAGGCGTCCCGGCGCAATGCGCTCATGAGCTTCGCGGGCGGTCTCGGCGGCGCGCTCATCTTCGCGTTCTCGCCTGTCGAGTGGTCGCAGTCGACGATCGTCGAGATCTACTCGCTCAACGCCCTCTTCCTGATGGCCGTGTTCCTGCTCTCCTACCGCTGGATGCGCAAGCCGTCAGACAAGATTCTCTGGCT
>JAFRSR010000193.1 GCA_017427485.1 Kiritimatiellia bacterium | reverse complement strand
GCATCGCGTCCGTCACCACGGGCGCGGGCGAGTAGGCGCCCATGCCGCCGGTGTTCGGCCCCTTGTCGCCGTCGAACACGCGCTTGTGGTCCTGCGAGCTCGGCAGCAGCACGGCGCGCTCGCCGTCCACGAGCGCGAGGATCGAGCACTCCTCGCCGTGGAGGAACTCCTCCACGAGCACCTCGGCGCCGGCCGCGCCGAACTTGTTGCCCACGAGCATGTCGTCGATCGCTGCCTCGGCCTGCTCCGTCGTCTCGGCCACCACCACGCCCTTCCCCGCGGCGAGGCCGTCCGCCTTGATCACGACGGGAAGGCCGTACGCCGCGAGCGCGGCCTTCGCCGCCGCCGCGTCCGTGAACGTGCGCGCGCGGCCCGTGGGCACGCCCGCCGCGTCCATGACCTCCTTCGCAAAGCGCTTGGACCCTTCCATGCGCGCGCCCGCCGCGACGGGACCGAACGCCTTCACGCCGATCTTCTCGAGCGCGTCGACGAGTCCCTTGCAGAGCGGCGCCTCGGGGCCCACCACCACGAGGTCGGGGCGGTTCGCCTCCGCCCACGCCGCGACGGCCGCCACGTCCTCCGCGCCGATGGCGAGGTTCGTGGCGAGCGCGGCCGTCCCGGCGTTGCCGGGCGCGCAGTAGAGCTCGTGCTTCGTTTCATCCTGGGCGAGACGCCACGTGATCGCGTGTTCGCGTCCGCCGCTTCCGACAATGAGAATCTTCATGTTTCGCTTCCTCTAAAATCGCTGACGCCGTTATTTTACCATGTCCCCTTCCCCATGGCAAGGGGCGCTCTTTAGCGCCGGATAGTGCGGCGCGGTGTACCCGGCCTTGCCGGTCCGGCGCCAGTCTTTTAGCTGGCGTTCGGCGTGGTATATTTTCACAAGCTCGTCAAAATACGGGCGCGCGGACTCCGGA
The DNA here is from genome assembly GCA_017427485.1 of Kiritimatiellia bacterium. Taxonomy (GTDB): domain Bacteria; phylum Verrucomicrobiota; class Kiritimatiellia; order RFP12; family UBA1067; genus RUG572. Next base: position 20,359 of record JAFRSR010000193.1, on the reverse strand, counting down.
GCCGCTTCGCGCGAGGCCAGAACCTCGCGGTCGATCATCGCGCGCAGGAAGAGAAGCCGCCAGCGCCACGACTGGCTGAACGGCTGAAACATCTTGCGGTTCATGCGCAAGACGATCCGACATGCGTCATCGGCGCGCTGCCGGTAGGCAGCGAGCTCCGCATCACCTTCCGACACGTTCTCAAAGCGCGGACGGGAATGATTGCCCGGAAACTTGTGGTTCGCCTCGAAGATGTCGCAGAGCTTCACGAAGTCTTCGGGGTCCGCCCCGGGCAGGTAGTATTCCGCATAGGAACGCAGCAGGTCGTCCACCGAGGCGGAAGGATCGATGTAGAGGCCGTTGACGACCTCCTTGTTTACGTCCTCGTACAGTCCTTCCGAATAGCACATGAACCCGCCGGAGATGCGTTCGGCCTGACGAAAGAGACGTTCAAAACGCCGCGGCATCGCAATTGCCCCGTAACCTCCCCAGGGCGAACGTCCCCACATGCTGATCTCGGGGAAGGTGATCACGGGTATGTTCTTCGGGACACGATGCTCCAGCGGATACTTCGGGAAGTCCGTGTGGGAATCGGCGAGTATGTAATCGACCCCGTCGTGTGTCTCGAGCCACTTGTAGAGTCCGGCCCAGTCGTCATCGTGGAATACCCAGGTGCTGATAATGGTCTTCGCGCCGGGTGCGGCGGCCTTGTTCAGGGTCTCATAGCGTTCGATCAGCCTGAGGAATCCGTTGCCGCCCCATGGCTTGCACTGTTCGCACTCGCATCCGCCCTCGTCAAACGGCCAGTAGATGAAATAATCCACATTGCCGCCCGCCATCTCCTTCAGCTGGCGCTTCCGGTATTCGCACAGATACTCCATGCCGCCCGGCCTGGACGGGCACACGTTGAACCCGAGATTGCCGCGCTTGGGATCCGAGTTGGGAACGCCCCGTAGCGCCTCTGGCGAATCAAGCGGCGCCTGGTTGTTGCCGCCGCTTCCGCAGAAACCGCAATCCAGCGCCTTCACGCGGGCAAGCGCCTTCGCGGAAATATCGGCGAACAACCGCTTTTCGGGTTCCGCGTCCGCTGCCCGGTCCGCCGTTGGATACTCGTACTGGAACTTGAACGCATTGTGCCCCGAAAGCGCGAGGTCGTCAATGTATTCCGTCAGCTCCTTCGCAGAGGCATGGTGGTACCAGTTGTGGAAGTGCCGTGCGAAATACGCCATACGCAGCCCCTTCTTCGGCGCAAACGCATACGTGCCGTCATCAATGCGGAACGAGTCCGCCCCATACCGTATGCGCCTCAGCAGCAATCCCGCGCCATGCACAAGGCCGAGGAAGCGCGCCGCCGAAATGTCTGCCCGTCCGCCAGCGACCTTGACCATGGCATTCCCGTCCGGGACCGCCGCGTCCAGCACGAACCGCACGGTCAAGGTCCGGGCCTTGTCCGAGGGAACCGTACGCGCTTCGATGCGGTCGGACAGCAACTCCGCCACGAACTTCCGTTCCGGCGGCAACGCGCCGACATCGCAGACAATGCGCGAGAACAGATTCGCCACGCATTCGTCCACGGCTGGCGGATTGGCGGCGTATTCAAGGTCCGGCACCTCATGCGGATGGTCTGTCGTTCCGGCTACGGGGATGAACGTGCCGACCCAGCGATGCTTCGTCTTCTCCTTCGCCGATGGGTTGGGCAGCGTGAGCTTCACATGGTTCCATCCCTTGCGCAGATGGATCGGCGTCGGTTCGCGCATCACGTATTCCTGATCCGTGAACGGCTCCTCGTCCGCCTCCCAAAGCGTCCACGCAGGCGTCCAGTCCGCGATCGGATTGCCCTTCTTGAGCCCCGGCCGTTTCCACTTCGGCGGCGCGATCTTCTCCCCATTCAGCTCGACGGAGGCCCCAAAGCGGTTCCATTCCCCGACGCCCGGCAGCGGCGCCGAGTACACCAGGCCGTGGTCGCGCGAGATGTTGGTGAAGCCGATCCACGCGCCGACGGTCTGATCCTTGGGCGACTTGATCCACGTCTCGGCCACAACCGTTCCGTTGGACGCGCCGCAACCTTCGCGTCCCGGAGAAATGGTCGCCTGCGCGATATCGGTTGCAATCAGCGTACCGTCCGCCTGCGTCAACCGCCAGCGCATGTCCGTCTGGCGGAGGAAGTGGAACGGGTGCTTCAGGTCGCGGAGAGCGCGGTCGCGCTGCGCCATAACGCGACGCTCGACGTCCGCGGCCTCGGCGAGCAGCGGATCGCCGCCGCGGGGCAGACGCTTGCGGAATTGCGGAAGGTCGTTGTCGCGTCCGCGCCAGTAGGCGTCGCCGAAGAGGACGCACGACGGGAACACGGGCTGGTTGCGTAGCAGGTTTTCATACGGCAGCCCGACAAACCCGTCGTGCCACGCGCAGAAGATCGCGCCCTGGTTGAGATCGCCCGCGTCATGCCAGCGCGCGGCCTTGTGGTAGACGGCCACGGAAAGCAGCTCGAACGGATCGAAGTCCTCGATGTACATGCCGATCGCGTCGAAGTAGGCGCCGGGGTTCCTCTCCGGCGAAACCTTGTCCGTCCACAGCATGTTGATGCGCGACCCGGGACTGTTGTATGTCTCGCCCGGCACCCAGCTCACCATCGTGCGTCCACCGTCGGCAATGGCCTTCGCCATGCGCTCCAACGTCTCGCGCGGTGCGCCCTCCACGTCGCGCTTCCACACCTCGTCGGTCCCCATGTGGATGAACGGCATCTTCTCCCGTGGCGCGAGCGCGCACAGTTCCTCGAAGAGCGCGGCGGCCTTTTCCGCCACGCCCGGGTCGGACATCGTCTTGAACCCGAACGCGCGGCGGAACGCGAGCGCGTGTCCCGGGAAGTCGAACTCGGGCATCACGCGCACGCCCCGCGCGTAGGCGTAATCGACGATCTCCCTGAACTCCTCCTGCGTGTAGAACTTGCCTTTGTGCCGATGCAGGAACGCCCGCTCCGACTGCAGCTCCGGGAAGCGCTTCGACTCAAGGCGCCAGGCGTAGTTCTCGGTGAGATGCCAGTGGAAGAGGTTGAGCTTGTAGCGCGCCATCATGTCGATGACGTCCTTCACGCACTGCGGCGGCAGGTAGTTGCGCACCGAATCGAGCATGAACCCGCGCCATTTGAGACGCGGCCAATCGACGATGCGGCAGCACGGTAGGGTCACGCGTCCCGCGTGACCGCCCTCCCCGCCTTCCGAGAGCCGCACGATCTGGTCAAGCGTCACGCGTGCCCAGCATTCGCCGAATGGACTTTCCGCCGTGATCTTCGCGCCATTGGATCCGATCTCCAAAATATACGCCTCGTCTGCCGTCGCCGCTGGCGCTCCAGGCACCGGTCCCCGGATCACGGTCACGTTCGCAAGCGCCGCCGCTGGGACAACGGGCGTCTCGCCCGTTGCCGCCGTCTCCACCTTCACCGGCCGCGGCATCAGCTCGTCAAGGACGGACGGATTGGATGGCGCCGGCTGCACCGCGCCAAATCCCGCCAGCACAAGAAAACAAACCGTGACCAGATGCGCCGTTACAGTTGCTTGTCGGAAATCGTGCATTCTTTTTTACCGTTTCTTCTCGTTGCGGAAGCTGATGTAACGCGTGATGTCATTGATCTTCCCGTCCTTCAGCTCAGCGTATCTGAAGAGATTCTGCGACGGAGCCGGGTCGAGCTTCTGCTTGCTCGCCTGCGACCAGCAGTTGATCGTGAGGGCATAGATGAGCCTCACCGCGCCCGGCTCGCCGCCGCCGACGAGGTCAAGGCCGTGACGCCATCCAAAGACGTGCGACTGCAGCACGTTGAAGTCTTTGTCGAACACGAAGAAGCAGGGATAGTCCTCTTCCGGCGTGTAGAAGTTGACGTAGAGCCTCTCGCCGTCCGTCGCGATGTTCTGGACGCCGGCGGTCACGTCGAAGCCGTGGTCGACGAGGAACGGCTCGCAGAGCGGCTGGAGCGTCTCGACGTCGAACTTGCCGAAATAGTTGCCGCGGAACGGCTTGTCCGGATCGCGCGCCGGGCCGAGGCCCACGTACAGCACGCCGTCCATGCACGCGATGCCGTCGGCGGAACGCACGAACTCGGTCGTGCCGATCTTCTTCAGGTTCTCGTCCCACACGTCGATGCGCCCGCGCTTCGGCACGTCCTTCGGGATGCACACCGCCGTGTAGAGCCTGCCGTTCCAGCAGCAGATGTCACCCTGGTGCTTGTCGGCCGAGACGTGCATCAGCAGATGCCCGTACCAGTCAAACTTGTACAGCCCGTCGTGGAGCGTCGCGTAGATCGCGTTGGACGTCACGCAAAAGCCCTGCACGTGCCCGCTGCCCTTCGCGAGCGCGCCGGGGCGCGTCAAGATCGGCTCCCAGTTCGGCGGGATCGGCGGCGACGGCTGCGCCGCGCCCAAGTTGAACGCCGTGGCCACGAGGGCAATTCCGAAGATGATCTTGTTCATGTTCCTCTCTCTCCTGTACCGAATCTTTCCGGACCGGGTCACATGCGATGCGCCGGCGCCTACCGGATGACGATCGTGACCCCCATCGGCGCATACTCCACCTCCGCGGTGACGGGATCGCCCTTGACCGTTTCGTTGAAGACCGTGTAGACCGGGACAACGGAATAGGTGCGCACATGCGGCTCCTCGTTCGTCCAGGCCAGCGTCAGCGCATCCGATGCCTCGCCCGGCAGGAGGACGCCGTTCTCGTACCACTCGTAGGACTGCGCGCCCGCGGCGAGGCAGGTCAGCGTGGCGGTGTTTCTGCCGCTGTTGCTCGTGAGCTTCGCCGGCTGCGGCGCGATCTGGAACGCCTCGCCCTTCAGCATCGCCCCGCTCACCTTGCCGCCAAGAACCTGGAGGAACTTGTTCCCGCATGTCTCGTAGAGGCCGGCGACTCCGTTCCTCACGCAGGGAACGTAGTTTCGGTCCAGCACGCCTTTCTTGTAGATCCTGAAGCTGTAGAGACGCATCGAAGCGGCGGCGGTCGCTCCGCCATAGCTGCCGCCGATCCAGAGGTTCGTGACGCCGGTCTCCCATGTGCGGGAAGTCGTTATCGCCTGGTTGTACACCTCCACGCCGGCGTTCGTGACGGCAAGTCTGCTGTTGTAGCTGTCGATCGTGAACTTCAGGCGATTGTTGTCTATTGGAACCGTCACTATGCCACTGGGTGCCGATGCATGGTTGTCGCCATACATCACCGACCAACCCCAAGCTGAATTGATGTACAGGCGAGCCAGAATACAGTTGGAGCGGTTGGCGGTTGACTGGTCGAAGATGCGCTGAGCGGGGCTGCTTGTACTGTTGGGTTTAGTGTTCCACAGCGAGAAATCCACGTCAACGCGCGAATCCTTCGTGAGAATGTAGTCGGTAAGAACATAGTGCCCGCGCGTGTTCGTGCCGTCGAATTCAAGATACGCCTCGTCGTCGCCATCTGTACACGCGACGTTACCTCCGACATCGAATACGACATTCGTCTTCACGCCGTCGCTGACCGTGCCCGAATAGCTTGTCCTGGTCTTGGAGAGAAGAACATCCGAAGCGTCGAGGCTGTTCTTGAGCCCGCCGACGCCATTCTCGATGAACGGCACGTAATCCTTGACGAGATTGTTCGACTCGTAGATCTTGAGCCCGTATACCTTCATTGGAAGATAGCGGCCGTCCCCGGCGAAGTTCGCACCGATCTTAAGCGACCTGACCTGCGTATCGACGCCCGACGGCATTCCGTACTGACCGGCGCTGAGCGTCGTGTTCGTCCAGCCCGCAGTCACGAAACTGACGGTGTTGCTGTCCATTACGACCGTGCGCCTGATGTCGAAGGCGTTCGTTATCGTGAAATAAGTGATAGGCCTCAATGCCGTTTCGCCGAGCCTGTAAACCATGTTGCCCGGAGTTATGACGGTAGAACCTACCGTCGTGTTCGCAACGCATAGCGCAATGGTGTAGTTCTTGTTGCTATTCTTGCTCTGTGCACTGATGAGATACGGACAATAGCCGTCAGTCCACGTGATTCCTTCCACGCTGTTCGTCATCATCGCGTAGTCAAGTTCAATGCGCGTCGTGGGCAACACAGTGTAGCCCGTGTCGATGAAGATGTTCTTTTCGGCACCCGTGCCAAGAACGTTTCGGGGCGACCAGATGTACGGGTCGTCCTTGATCGTCATGACGTCGCCGCCGGCGGAAATCGCGTCGTAGGTTTCGCCTTGGTGGAAAAGACCGGAATGCGACTCGTAGAGGCCCGCGCATCCGCCCTTCACGCACGGAACGAAGTTCTTCTCCTCCAATCCGTTCTCGTATATCTTGAGCCCGTACACTTTCATTTTCACCGGCTGGTAGAACGTCGAACCTGAAGGCGTGGACGAAAGGCCGCCGTACGTGGATCGGTTTTCGGCGAAAAGCCCTATCGGATATTGGGAGGTGTTCTCCGGGAAGGAGACAAATTCGGTGCCGGAGTCGACGGCCTCGCCGGCCGTCACGATCTTGAACTGCTTGGACGAGGCGGCGTAGTCCATGATCAGCGTATGACGCCTTGTGTCGGCGACGGCTTCCTTGAGATTGCAGCCCTTTTCGGTGCCGTCAGCCTTTGACGTGGTGAACGAAAAGCAGACAGTTCCGCCGCTGGCCGTGCCGACATAGAATCGGCAGCGCGGATTCGAGGCGTCTCCCACAGACCCCAACATCCGAATGCCATTGGACACCTCGACCATCTGGAAGTCAAGTTCGATCTTTGTTTTGGGGCCTACGCAATGGCCAAGGTTGATGAACGTCGTACCGTCCGATTCGATGTAGGCATCCTCGCCGAAAGCGGGCAAAGCGAACGCCAGCGCGGCGACGGCGCATCTCAGAACCTTCGACTTCGTTGTCATGGCTACTTCTCCTCTGTTTCTGCTTGTGGTTTGTTATTCGGTTCAGTTTTCGGCGATGACGAACGAATACGGCGGCATCACCACGGGATCTCCGGAAACAAAGGGATCTATCGGCGAAGGCACGGGGCTCGTCTCATGCACGATCCGGCCCGCGAACGTGCCTCCCACGCCTTTGGGCAGCGTGATGGAAGGACGCACGATCTTGCGCTCCCCGGTGTTGTTCACGAGCAGCAACACCCGTTTCGAGCCGTCCGTGGCGGCGCACGCATGCACGCCGGCCTCGTCCGATTTCGTTTCCGCGCACCGTCCCAGCACAAACAGCCTGTTGTACGCCACGAACGCCTCGTAGCACGGCGTGGTGCGTTCGCTCGGCCAGTAGAACAGGCCGCAATACCTGCGCTGCGGATAGGCGTCGTAGTACATCGCCTTGTCCACCGGCGCGCGCTGCATCACGCAGAACGAGGCGGCCACGCAGGCGGCGCCCACGTTCCCCTTCATCTCGTCCCAGAAATGCCGGGGACGCCAGTTCCACTCGTCAAGGATGCTTTCCGTCTTTTCCATGCCGTGCGCGTCCAGCGCCTTTCGCGCCAGTTCGGCGTGGCGCGCGATCAGCTCCGGACCGGTGCCGGACCCCTCGCGCAGGTAGAGGTGCCACGAGAAGAAGTCGACGGGCGCGCGCGTTTCGGGCGCGGAGACGTAATCGCAGAACGCCTCGAACCAGTCGAGCCACCGCTTCGTCATCCGCTCGCGGTCCGGCGTCCATTCCGCGATGCCCTCGTGGTCGGCGTACAGGAAACCGGTCGATCCGTAGCCGCCCACCTTGATGCCCGGGAACTTCGCCTTGAGATGGAGTGCCGCAGTGCGGTAGAGCTCGAAGAAGGCCTCGCGCGTGCTGCCGCGCCACATCGTGTTGCTCTCCGGCTCGTTCCAGATCTCCCAGTACTCGATCCCCCAGCGGAATCCTTTCGCCCAGCCTTCGTTGTAGTGGCGGATGATGTGTTCGCAGATTCTCGCCCACTTCGCGAAATCCTTCGGCGGATAGACGTTGTACGCCTTGAGCCCGGCGGAGTTCTCGATGGTCACGCCGAGACGGTAGAACGGCTTGCAGCCCGAGGCGACGATGGGCTTGAGGTATGCGTCCGTGAACGCGAAGTCGTATGACTTCGGGTCGTTCTCGTCCGCGTCGAAATCCGGGAACACGTTGGGCACGTCCACGTAATGCGCCCCGCCGAACGGACCGCACGTGTCGTGCAGGCGCGCGTAGGGGATCCCGGCGACGGCGAATTCAGGCAACGCGCCCTTCAGCCTGTTCGGGGAATTGTTGACGCCGTGCAGGGGCTTCATCGCACCGACATCGCGCGTAAAGTCGACGGTCACCGCGCCGTAGAGGGGCGAAACCGAAACGAGGCCGGCCACCACGCAAAACAGAATCAATCTTATTCTCATCGCTTTTCTCCTGAAGTTCAACCGTCACAGATGACGCCGCCCTGTTTGAGGAAATAGTTTCATTCCACAACACCAGAACGTGCAAAAAGTATACCAAAAAACCATCTTGTTGTGCGGGCGAAGCACACCGTAATAGAAAGAATGCCCGCCCAGTTCAATTTTCCACTTGTTTCACGTAACGTGATTTGGTACAATGCACGCCGAACCCCTTGATGGGTTGTTAACCGACCGCTGAGCCTCGGCAATGCGGTGCAGGGCCGGGCGAGAGTCCGGCCCTTGCCTTTTTGGTAGATGATGATGAAAAAGACTATCGTGTATATTGATGGATTCAACCTGTACTACGGGTTGCTTCGATTCTCGCAGAACAAATGGCTGGATGTCGTCATGTTCGCCAAATCCCTTCTGCCCCGTCTGGCTGAACATGAAATCATGGCCGTCAAGTATTTCACGGCCCGCGTCAACTACGACCCTGCGGAACCGACCGCACAAATGCGACAGTCCGTTTACCTCTCCGCCCTTGCGGCGTATCATCCAGAACTGAAGATCATCGAAGGCTACTACAAACGTTTCCGCGCCCGCTATCCTTTTGCGAAAGAGCCCTGCAAATCCTGTGGGAAGGTTCCGTGCGCAACCGTATGGAAAACCGAGGAGAAGCGCTCTGACGTGAACATCGCCTCCCAAATGTTCATCGACCACATCGAGACCGACTACGATTGCATCGTACTCATCTCCGGCGATACCGACCTCATTGCGCCGCTGCACTATCTCAAGAAGCGCACGGGCAAGTCCATCATCGTGTTTAATCCCCATGAACGCCCCAGCGAAGAGCTTCGAGCTGTGTCAACCTACTACAAGCACATCCCACGCGACCTTCCGACGAAATGTCAGCTTCCCGATGTGATCCCCGTCGGAATGCATGGCCGAACGATCCACCGCCCGGCGGCATGGGCCGCGCCCGCAACCGCCTGACAATCCCGCGCCGCCGCATAGGGAACCGCCGTTTCGGCGGCGTCATCCACCATGAACCGCGTTTGTCATCGAACTTGCTCTCATCGCTTTTCCCCTTCTTCCCGTTGCGGAAGGCGAGGTCGCGCGCGATGTCGTGGACCTTCCCGCCCTTCATGCGAGTAGCGTTCGACGAGAAAGTCGACAATAACCGGCACGAAGTCGTCGAGTGTCTTGTATTTCTCCCGATCCGCCTCGTACTTGTCCAGCAGGTTGTAGAGCGGACGCACCAGCGCAAAACCCTTCGCTTCAAAGGACTCGAGCCGATACATCACCATGTCCGTAAACTTAACGACAACGTATTTCGTCGACCTGTCTTCATACTCCGGCAAGTACGAACGGAAGTAACGCAACTCGTTCGCGCGGTTGAACGTCTCGCCCCACCAGGTGTGGAAGTTGCCATAGGACTGCCGGCTCATCTTCCCCTTCACCTTCTCGAACTCCTTTTTCAGGCCAGCGAGCGCTTGGGGGCTTTTCCTCTCGACTTCACGGAGAATTCGCCTGTCAGGAGCACGGTTGAACGGGTGCGAGAACTCGTGAGGCAATACCTGGACAATTCCCCATTCGCTGTGTCCCACAATGGGAGTGTACAAGGTTTCTTCGTCTGAAAGATCAATTGAGCATCCGTAATTGCCGCCACTCGTCATCAACGACAAGACGACTCGCAACGACATCCTGCGTTTCTGCGGACCGTAGTATCTGCCAAGCCATTCGGGCAAGTGCATATCACTGATCTTCTTGATGGCCTCGCCAACAATCGTCCTGTTCGCCTCAGCCCGCGCCGCATACCATTCGTCAAATCGTGATGCAGACCTAAAATCAACCAGCTGCCGCCTGACTTCTTCAAGGTCAATCTTCTTCCACCTGGTGTCAAGCCTTTCCGGCCAGGGATCAAGAGGGACGAGGTATCCTGAAAGGTCTGGCTTGAGATGGACGGACAGAGATGTGGGCGCGTCATACGAGATCCCCGCTTTCTTCCGATAGTTTTTAAACGCCTTTACGGCCGGATGGTTCGTCAACGAACCGAACCTGTCCTTGATGAGTTTCCGGTCCTTTTCCTTGTGGAGTGACAAGGCGTATTCCTCGTATCCGGCCAGATGACAGACCATTGCGATCAGCTCAAAGTTCGGGTCGACACGCACTTCGATCGGGCCGGCCTTTTCCGCCACGACAGGAATCGCCCCATCTCCCTCATTTGCAATCACCACGCCTGCGAGTAGCGCGGCGATTGACATTACGATGGCCTTCGCGCCGTAAAGGCGCCACACTTTCGCTTTCATCTTTCTTTCTCCTTCAAATCGACCGACGGCAAAATCTTGCCGTTTCTTCGCGCATATCATACCACACGGGCGGCGATTGCGGCAATTACAATATTTCAACGTCGTTCGCGCAGGCGCGGCGGTAGGACGGCACGTCGCGCGGACCGAGCGCCGACTCCGGCGGCAGCGGACGGAACGACGGCTCCTCCGCGAGGCGCGCCGCGGACGGCATCTCGTCGAAGGACCGATTCGCGTACGTCACCGTCTGGGGCGATCCGGTGAAGAGGCGGCCCGGCCCCACCACGACGTTGCGCGTGAGGTAGTTCACCGGTCCCATCTCCGGCAACTGGGCGATTCCGGGGTACTTCTCGGAATACGGCGGCTTGCGGATGGGCGTCTCCTCCTCGGTCCACCGCACCACGTTCGGGCGCTTGAAGTAGGCGATCCAGCGGTCCTGTCCCCACTGCCCCGCGGAAACCCCCTTGGGCGAGTTCACGAACAGGTTGTTGTCGATCGTGTTGTTGCGTCCGCCGTTCATCTGCACGCAGCCGAAGTGGCCGAAGGAGCAGTTCTCAAAGTAGTTGCAATAGACGGTCATCGAGGAGACGGCGTCATCGAACCGGACGCCCGCCTGCCCGCACGGCGCGTTCTCGCCGCCGCAGCCGATGTCGCGCCAGACGTTGAACGCGATGTAGATGCCGGCGTAGGACGGGTTGGCGTAGATGTCGATGCCGCCCTGGTCGTCGGACTCCGTCACGACGCGCTCGACGATGTTCGAGACCACGTGGTGGTCGTTGCCCTCGATGCGCATCGCGCTGGAGAGCATGTCGTGGAAATGGTTGTGCGCCACCTCCGTGCCGCAGCCCGAAAGGTGCAGGCCGGGGGCGTACGTGCGCTTCCAGCGCTCCACCCAGGAGATGTCGTTGTCGCTCACCACCACGCCGCTCGCGGTCAGCGTCTTCCTGTCGCCGCCCGAGATCCGCAGCGCGCCCAGTCCGAAGCCGCGCAGCACGTTGCCGCGCACGGAGGCGTTGCGTGCGTTCTCCAGCACCACGCCCTCGCCGCCGAAGTCGCGCACCACGTTGCCCGTGAAATGGAAGTCCCCGCAGTTCCTGGCCATGACGGCCGCCGAACGCCCGCGTTCCATCACCAGCCCCGCCACGGCGAAGTGCCGCACGCCGTTGAGCGAGAAAAACGGCTTGTCGAAGAACGACAGCGCAAAGCGGCGCGCATCTTTCGGCGGCCAGAGGTAGAGCTTGCCGTTCGGACGGTCCAGCCACCATTCGCCGGGACGGTCCAGCGCGTGGATGGCGTTGACGATGAACCACGGGCGCTTGGACTGGATCACCATGTTGAAGCGCTTGCCGAGCGTCACGAGCCCCGTGGCGGGATCGAGCTTCTCCGGCGCCTCGGTGAGGTCGGCCCAGTAGTGCCGCCAGAAGCCGGTGAGCATGAGGGCGGGTTCGTCCGCCCAGGGCGTGAGGTCGATGTCCGCCTTGAACACCCGGTTGGTGGAATCGTCGAGGATCTCACCGATGTGTAGCCAGCCCTCGTTGGGGAAACGGGCGAGCGTGAGGCGTTCGGCATCCGCGTAAACGTCCGTCATGGGACGTCCGCCGCCCACTTCGCCGCGATGGAATCCGTACGAATGGAGCGGCGACGTATCAGTATAGCCAAGGGCCCGCACGTCGGCGCAGACCACGTGTCCGCGCGCCTCGGGTGGCAGGCGGCGCACGACCTCGGGATCGAGCGGGGTGTCGAAACGCGGCACGTCCAGCGCGCCGGTGAGAAGCGGCCGTTCGTCCTTCCACGCCCGCCAGACGACCGGCGCGCCCGGCTCGCCGGAATCCTCCGGCCCCAGCTCGAGCGTGGCGGCCATCCGATACGTGCCCCCGTGCAGCATCACGGCGACGCCGCCTGGAGGCAGAGCCCCCTTCTTCTTCAGAGCGCGCACGGCGTCGCGCGCGCGAACGAGCGACGCGAACGGCCGCGCCGCGCTGCCGTCGCCCTTGTCATCTCCGTCCGGCGCCACATGGACCTCGACAGCAGGTCGGCCCGGGAGCGGTTCAACGCAAGTCGACGCGGGCGGCACGCCTTCGCCGGAACACTCCGGTTTGAGGAACGGACGCGCACGCGCCGCCGCAGCAGCACGTACCTCCGCCGCCTTCGCCTTGTCTCCCTTCCGTTCCAGCACGTTCGCGTATGCCATTCCCGCAATCGGCGCATACACCGCGTCGGCGGAGCATGCGTCGTCCCAGAGCGCCGCATACTCCTTTTCGGCCCCGGCGACGTCGTTCTCCCGCAACGCGGCGGATGCGAGGCGCAGACGGAAGTCCTGCGCCACCGCCGTACCCAAGTTGGTCACGGAGCCCGCGAACGAACGCAGCAGTTCCCGCGACAGCTGGAGGTCGCGCCCCGAGAAGATCGCATTGTACACGCGCTGCTTCGCAAGGCCCTCGAACCGCGGATCGACCGTGCCCTCGAGAATCTGCCGCACGCATGTATCAATCGGCTGCCCCACGAAAGCGGCCACCTCCGCCTCCGGGACCACCGGCACGCGCTTCGCGAGTTCGGCCACGTCCGCGGCGGAGAGCGCCGAATCCCACAGGCGCACGCCGGAGGTCGCGAACGGATATCCCCACAGACCGTACGAGGGACCGCCGATGCCCCAGTTCAGGCCTTTTGCCCGCACGAGCGGCTTCTCGTGCCGGCCCTCGGCCACGCATTTCCCGTTCACGTAGATCCGCGCCGTCTTGCCGTCCCACGTCGCCGACAGATGTGTCTTCAGGCCCGCCGGCATGATCGCGTCGCGTGCCTCGAGCACGTACGAGCCGTTACGCGGCCCCTTGCTGATTTCAAGGGACGGCACGAATCCGTGGTCCTTCGGTGACATCCTCAGACGGAAACCGTAGTCCCATCCGTTGCCGAACCACGCGACCATGCCGGGGATGCCGCCCCCGCGCGTCGGCTCCGGCGTGACGTCGATCGCGGCGGTGAAGGCGTCGTTCGGCAACTCCGCGTTGCGCCCGCGCTGCAACGGCACCTCTCCTCCCGCAAGCGCGGCGGACCACGCAAACATGACAAGCATCATTTTCTTCATGAGGGCATTTTAGCACATCCCGGCTGGTGGCACAAGACCAGGGTTTGAAAAGCGATTTTCGCAAGATTGCGCTTGATTCACCGTCCGCACGAATGATACAATCCCGACATCGACATGAAACAACGCACGCTCCTCATGACGCTTGGATTCGCCGCCGCGTTCTGCGGCGACGCGTTGCTCGTGTTCATGCGCTGCGGCGTGCGGACGACGGGCTTCCTGTTCGGCGTCCTCGCGTTTTCGTGCGCGCACATTCTGTGGGCGGCCGCGAACCGACACGGCGTGCGCCCCGACTGGCGCGCCCTCGCCGTGGTGGTGCCACCCGTCATGGGGCTCCTCGCCGCGCGCGCCGCGTATCGCGTCCCCTTCCCGCCGCTGCTCGCGGCGTCGGCCTATACTGCGGTCTCCGCCGTCTCGCTCGCGGCGGCCGTCGGATCGCGGCGCGTGTTCTACGCGCTCGGCATCGGCTGCCTCGTGGTGTCGGACGTGTTCATCGTCTGCGGCTGGATTCGCGCCCCCTTCTGGCACAAGCTCACGGGGCCCGTCTACGTCCTCGCGCTCGTCTGCATGGCCGTGTCGCTCTTCACGCGCGACCGCGAGCCGCGTTTCCGCGATGGAGGCGGTAAGAACCCGCTCCCCGTCGTACTCGTCCTCGGCGCGCTCTGCGCCGGACTCTTCCTCGCCGCGATGCTCGTCTGCCCCGGTGGCAACTACAACCCCCTCATGCGGATGCTCAGCTATCTCGGCCGCACGGCGATCAAGGACGTCTACTACCCGCTTTCACACTACCTCTTCACGCTCGGCATGGCCGTGGGCGCCGCCGCCACGCTCTACTTCGCGCCCTACTTCCGCGCCGAGGCGACCACGCCGCGCCGCCGCGCGACCGTCAGCTGGGGCGCCGCCGCATGCGCGGGTGGTCTTCTCCTCATCGCCAGCGTGCCCGAAAACGTGAACATGTTCGGACACAACGCCGGCTGCTGGATCGCCTTCCTCGGCGGACTCGCGATGCTGCTCGCGCTCGCCAACACGTCCCCGGGCCGCCGCGCGCTTTTCTGCCTTCTCCCGGGCGCACTCCTCTTCGGACTCGCCACCCTCCTCCACGCGCTCAAGGTCATTCCGTTCTCGCCGGCCGTGCCGTCCATGCAGAAGGTCGTGATCGTTTCATTCATGGCCTGGCAGCTCACGGCCGCCTTCCGCGCCGCCGCTACCGCAAGAGGAAGACCGTGCCTTCGCGCGTGACCACCTTGCCGGACAGCAACCAGGGCGCATCGCCCGACTCGAAGACGGTGCTCGTCTGCTTCACGCCGTCCAGATAGACGTCGTGGACGCGCAGGCTGCCGCCGGACGGCAGGCGCACCTTCGCGCCGTGCGTGAGACGCAGCTCGGCAAACGCCCAGGACTTGTTCTCCGGCAAGGCGCCCAATTCGAACGTGCCGCCGTCGAGCGTGACGGAAGAAGGCACACCGCTCACAGAATCAAGCTTGATGGTCGCGCCGTCGTCCGCCGCAAAACCGGCCGTCTCGCCGATCGAGAGCGCGCCGACGGAAAGAACGGCCGGCAGCGCCACCGTTGCGGCGCGGAGCGTCGAGCCGCCCGCCAGCGTGGCCGTCTCCGCAAGACGGAACACGCCGCCCGCGTAGCGGGAATCCAGCTGCACCGTGGATTCGTCCGCAACGAAGTCGACATGCTTCAGGAAATCTTCCGTCGCGAAGTCGTCCGCGCCGCCGACCTGCACGAAGCGCACGTTGTGCCAGTTGCAGAGCGCGTGCGCGCCACCGCCGCCGGACCCGAGGCCGAACCAGGCGTAGTCGCCGCCCACGGCCGAAGCGATGTCGATGCCCGTGAAGTCGTTCGTCACGCAGTTCGCGCCCTGCGTGAGGATCACCTTGAGCGTATGCGCCGACGCGTCGTAGACGATGTCGAAGTGCGTCGTCGTCTTGTTCTTGAGCGCGATCGGCGTGTACGGAGCAGAGTTCGCGCCCGTAAAGTTGAAATCGGTCGTACCCCATGTCATCCGCTGCTGGTTCGCGCCGGTATACGTGTAGAAGCCGAGTCCCCACCCCTTCTGGATGTTGTTGCCGAACCCGCCGCGGTAATTGTTCCAGCCGCGGTACTGCGTGCCGCGCGGGTCGTTGTGGAAGTAGAGCGAGATGGCGTCCGCGCCCCAGTCGCTCTCGCCGCCCAGGTTGCCGTTGTACCAATCAGACCAGCATTTCATGTAGAGGTCGGCCGAGAAGCGCCAGCTGCCGCCCGCGCGAACCTTGTGGTTCAGGTGGGCGTCGTTGATGTTGCTCGGCTTCGTCTCGCCTACCACGAAACCGCCCTTCTCGCCGACCGTGCCCGACGGGTCGGAGAAGATGAAGCCGCCGCGTCCCGTGTCGCGATGGTCGTTGACGAGTTCCTTCGCGAGCAGGAGCCCGCCTTCCTCCACGCGCACCGCGACGTGCGACGCGTTCGTGGAGACGACCGCGAGCGCGCCGTCGCCGCGCTTCACGAGCGTGCCCGAGCCGTTCCACGTGTCGAAGCCGAGGCCCGCCGTCGCGTACGCGGGCGCGCGTTCCGTCTCGAAGCGGAGATTGGAGACGACGTTCTCCGTCCAGCTGCCGCCCACGTTCCCGTAGAAGCGCAGGTAGCCTTGCGACGCGCCGCCGAGCATGGCGGACAGGTCGAAGTTCTCCACCACGTTCGTGTAGGCGCCGAAGCTGTCCGAAAGGACGATCGTCAGACGCTGCGCCGCCGACTCGTGGACGAGCTTCATGTGTCCGCCCTGCGAATCGTAGTACCGCACGGGCGAGCAGTCCTCCACCGCCACGAAGCGCGTCCCCCTGCCGTAGAGGTAAAGGTGCGTCGGCTGCGGCCATCCGCTCGCCGTGGAATAGTAGCGCACGTTCATGTTGAACCCGGTGTCGGGCACTTCGTTGCCGTTGCGCGTGTCCGAGACGATGGCGAGGTTGAGGCAGTCCGCGCGCACGCCGCCCCCCTTCTCGCCGAAATCGAAGTCGTAGTCGATCGTCCAGTCCTGCCCCACGGGCAAGGGCTTGCGGTACCACGCGTAACCCTTCCAGTGGGAGGAGGACGCAGGATCCTGCTTCTCCCACGACGTGGCGAGCGAACCGTCCGCGCGCCAGTGCGCGCCGCCCGCGAGCGTCCAGGCGTTCGTCTCCGTCAGCGGTTCGGCGGACCACGCCACGGCCTTGCCGCCGGTCTCGGCCTGCGAGACGTCGAGCACCGCGCCGTCTGAGTAGGTGAGCTTGTCCATCACGAACGCGGGCGAGTCGGGCGAGGCGACCAGTTCGGCGGAGAGCGGCACGGCGGAGGATGCCGTCGCCAGGCCGCCCACGCGCATCGCAGCCGGGGTCGCCGGATCGGCGAACGCCACGTTGGAGATGAGGTAGTCGACCGGCGAGTCGATGTGCGACGCGGCCGTGAAGCCGAGATAGGCCGTCGTCGCGCCCAGCGCCGTCTGGAGGTCGACGCTCTGCGCAATCGACCGCTCGAACCCGTCGCGCGTGCGGAACGTGAGCGTGAGCGTCTCGGCGTCCTTGTCGTACGCGAGCGTGCAGTGGTGCGGCGCGTCGAGCGAGGTCAGCAGCGTGAGGACCGAGACGCCGAGGCTGGCCGTCGTCGCGCCGAACGCGCCGTTCGCGCCCGTCATGAGGCGGCGGTTCGCCGCGTCGAGGCCCATCGCCACGGACTTGTTCGCGGCATTGGTGAACGTGCCGTACCGATAGCCCAGGTAGTCGCGGCCGCCCGCGCCGAGGAGGTTGTAGTTGGCCGAGTTGAGCGCCACCATGAAGCCGCCGTAGAGCGTGCCGGCGTTGCGGTAGAACGCGCGCGGCACCACGTCGAACGAGAGCGTGAAGGACTTCGACACGTCCACCTTGTTCTTGAGGTGCGCGCTGCCGTAGGCCGTGGCGCGTCCGTCCGTGAGCGAGAGGAATCCGTCGGGACGCACCGCCGCCCAGCCCATGCAGTGCCAGCACGAATGCTGGCTCGTCTCAAGGCCCTGCGCGCGGAGGACGAGCGGCGTGCCCGCCGGGACCGTAAGGCGTCCGAGCGCGCCCTCGCCTGCCGCGATCACGTGCGAACCGGCCGCCAGCGTGGGCGTCTGGGACGGCATCTGCTCCCAGTTGTGCGAGAGGTTGCGCAGGCGCAGGTCGCCCTCCTCCACCACGAGCGGATGCTGGTACGGCAGCACGAGCGCGAGCGAACCGGGGCCCGTCTTCTTCAGCGGCGCGTTCGCGCGCGCCGTCGAGCCATCCACGCACACCGGCGGGTAGAGCGCCGCGTCGTTCCCCTCCTGCACGTCGAACGTCATGCCGCGCGGCCCCACGAAGAAGCAATTCGTGCCGTAGCCGTAGAACCAGAGCGGGTCGATCCCCGCCATGCGCGAGCCGAGCGTCGAGTCGTCGAACGCCACGCGCCCGCGCCCGTTGTTGACGCCGTTCGGCATCGTGCGGTCGAATTCCAGGCGCGACTGCCCCCTCACGTTCAGGAATCCGTTCTTGTTCAGGCTCACGTAGTACGCGCTGCCCGTGGACGACGCCGAGATGTCGACGGTGGCCGTACCGCCCGAGCCGTTCTTCATCTGCCAGCCGGCCGCCATGCCGTTCCAGTTGTCGTTGACGAACGTGCCGCCGTTCGTGACCACGACGCGCGCCTCGCCGCTACCCGACTCAAGCGTGTAAATCTGGCTGTAGGACGTGACGATCCCGCCGTCCACGACGAGCGACGCGCGCGGGAAGGCGCTGCTCATGCCGTTGGCGTAACCGACGTTCAGCGAGGCGGCATCAAGTACCGCGTCCTTCCGCACGAACACCTCGGCGCGCGCGTCGTTCGAGGTCTGCCCCGTGCCGCGCGCGATGCAGAACCAGTTGCCTTCCTGCTTGAAGACGCCGTTCGTCAGGTCCAGCACGGCGTGCGCCTGCGTCCGATTGCCGATGAACACCATGCCGCGCACGTAGTTCGTCGCGCCCGGCGTACCCATCACGAGGCGCCCCTGATCGACGGTGACGTGCGAGAATCCGCCGTTCGTGATGGCGCCGGTCTGCGCGTCCCACTTGACGTCACGGCTGAGCGCATTCGCGTCCTGCGGGCCCTTGCCGAGCTGCTGCCAGCCGGGATACGTGAGCGCGAGCGTACCGGGGCCGGTCTTGACGAAGCAGCCGTTCGTCTGCGTAAACTTGCCGGCGAGCGTGAGCGTGGCGGAGGAGTCCGCCACGTTGAACGCGTTCGCGCGGTAGTCCGGCGCCCAGAAGGAGAGGTCGCGCGCCACGGTGGCGTCGCCGCCCGTCCAGTCGAGCCGCCCTTCGCCCATGACGAACGGGAGCGATGCGTCGTCCGCGTTCACGAAGTCCGCCGGGGCGGACGCCGTGAAGATCCCCGCGCCCGGCCAGTCCTCGGCCATGAGCGCACATGAAAGGCCGGCGGCAAGCGCCGCAACCCAAAGGGAAGCATTTGTTTTCATGGCGGAATTCTAGCACATTCCGCCCCCGCTTGGCAAGCGCGGTCGTAACCGGTCAGCGGTTGGGGGCGCGGCTCTTGCGGCACATGTCTGCCGACGGCAACACGGAGTTCACGGAGTTTTCACGGAGACAGGGAGATTGTTATGGAGAATGTGCTTCGCACAATTCAACAACAACATCTAGCAAATTGAGAGTGTGAGTCATTCTATTGCGTGAAACACACCTCCAAAAAGATCTCCGTGTCTCCGTGCCTTCTCCCAATCTCCGTGTTCAGCGCCGCAGGCATTGCTCGAATCATGCAGATGCGCTCCCCTATCGGTTAGTGTAAAAGTTATTCTTGGACAACGCCTTAGCGGAAGAGGATGGTGAGGCCCTTGGGCGTCGCCGTGGCAAAGACCACGAGGCCGGCCGCGGTCTCCTTCGTCTGGACTTCGATCTTGTAGTTGCCGCCCAGGTTGGGCGCGACGACGTTGACGGAGGAGACGTCGAACGACTCCGCGTTCGGCAACGTGAAAACGTTCGCCTCAGTTTTTCCGGCAACCGGCGCGTCGAAGGCAGAGAGCTCGACGTTTAGCGCCGAGACTTCATTCGTGATGAACGGCAACGCGGGTGCGAGCGTCACGCCGTCCATCGTCTCGATGCGCAGCGTGCCAGGCGCGAAGAGCTTGATTTGTCCTGTGCCAAGCGCCTGCGCGTTGCGGGCAACCAGTTTGCCTTCTTTGAGCTGGATGACCCCGGAGATCGTGTTGACGGCGTCCAGCACGAGCGTCCCCTCGCCGGCCTTGCGGAGCGAGCCATCTCCAGAAATTACGTTCTGGATCGTCAGCGTATTCCCCTCCGTCACTTGGAATGTGCCCCCGCCGTAAGTGAAGTTTGCAGGGTTGTCAGGAGGCAGGAAGGTGATGCCGCGCGTCGGGTCGGAAAGCGTGTACGTGGAGTTGCAGCAGAACGTGCCGTTGCTGGAGAGGATGAGGCGGTCGGCGGCGAAGGCGTCGGCCGGCCCGCCGAGCGCCGTCTCGTTCGCGAACTCCGCGACGACGTGGCTCTGGTGGATTGCAATCTTGCCCTTATAGGCGGAGTTGTCGCCGTTGATGACGAACTTGCCGCCGGAGAAGGTGTCCGTGGCCGCAGGCCCCTTCTTGTAGCAGCGGAAACGGACCATCGCGTCGTTTCCGCCGACGAGGCTCGCGCCCAGCGTAAGCCGACGCGTGCCGCTGTTGCTCTCGATCATGAACTCGGCAGG
>JAFRSR010000192.1 GCA_017427485.1 Kiritimatiellia bacterium | reverse complement strand
TTGACTCGAAAGAGGTATCGGCAATGACAGTTTCACACGGGAAGCCGTATGCGGGAAAACCGCACGTACGGTTTGATGAGGGGGCGGGCGTACCCGGCAAGGGACGCTCCGCCCTACTCCACGAGTAGGAGTGGTGGAGTAACTGAATCTTTGGTAAACTGTTAGCCATGCGACCACCGAGGAATTTCCAGACGGACATGTGCTACCACCTGATAAGCCGGGTGGCGCATCGGGCCTTTTACCTGACCGAGGAGGAGCGCACGCGGTTCGTCGAGCGCATACGCCGCGTGGCGTATTTCTCGTGCGTCGAGGTCTTGGCGTATTGCGTCATGGGCAACCATTTCCACGTTCTCGTGTATGTGCCGGCTCCGCGCGAACTGGGCGAGGAGGAGGTTCTTGCGCGCGTTCGGGCGCTTTACGCCGGCACGCGGCTCGCCGACGTCATGAAGGAGTGGGACGCAATCGTCGAGAGCGGCGCGGCGGCCCGGCGCAAGGCCTTCCTCGGCAGGTACGTGCGGCGCATGTGGGGCGCGAGTGAGTTCATGAAGACACTGAAGCAGGCCACGAGCCAGTCGTTCAACGCGCGTCGCAAGCATGCCGGGACGATGTGGGAGGCGCGCTTCCGCGCCCGTGCGGTCATGCCCGACGAGAAGGCGGAACTGATGAAGGTGGCGGGGTACATCGACCGCAATCCGGTCAAGGCGGGGATCGTCACGTGGCCTGACGCCTATAAATGGTGCGGTTTCGCCGCCGCATGCGCGGGGGACGTGCGGTCGCAGGAGGGATACAGGTTCATCTACACGTTCGGGCCGGTCGACTGGGCGCGTGCCCGGAAGCTGCATGAAATCTCCATCGGCCTGGCGCTCAGGGAGCTGGAAGACGACCCGGAGGCACGGTCTGCGGACGGTAGCCATGGCGGGGACAGTCTTTCGGTCACGGCGGAGAAACTGGATTCGATGAGGGAGCGCCGCTGGGCGGAGGTCGAGCCGTCTTTCCCGGCACACGTGCCGCGCCTGCTGTCGCGTGGCGACAACAAAGTGGCGCGCGATCTCCTTGCGGTTCTTGCAGATGGCCCGAAGCGTCCAGCCGAACTTCGCAGGGAACTGGGGGTCGCCAGTCCGAATTACTTCACCTCGTGCTACCTGACGCCCCTTGCGGCGGCGGGCTTCATCGCGGCCGAGGGTGCCCCTCATTCACCGCAGCGAACGTACCGCCTCACGGCGAAGGGCAGGAAGGCGCTGGCATGAAGTTACTCCACCACTCCTACTCCACCAATGGGGTCAGACCCTCTCTCTTCTCCATATTGATTTAAGGTTGTGGGGGTACTGATATGAGTCGGATAGCAAAAGTGATGCAGAAAATTCTTGATCTTGAAATGAGGACGATCAATGGACTTGATTTTTCTATGATTTCGCTCTTGCCCAATTACTCTGACAAAAAGAGAGGTCCGTTCCTTGTAGCTTATTGGCGAGGGTGTCTTGGCCGGAAAGCGTCGTATTTGATAGTGCAAGTATGGTTTTATCGATGTCTAGGAATGTCCAGCGTATGCGTTGATGGCATGTTGTTTGCTCCTGATGGTAAGCGGCGCCTGGAGAAGAATGAAATGACTGCTTATTATTGACGAAAGGGAAGAAAGCAGACGACGTTCTTTGGAAGAGGCGCACCTGAAATGGAATCTTTTTTCAAATAACTGCATGCAATGGTCAAGAAGGGTTATTACCTGAATCCATGAAGGTGAGTACCTGAATGACAAGGAACCGGCGAGGATAGGCCGTGATTAGCCCGACTTTCCACGTTCGAGACAAAAAGGACCAGTTTGGGACATACCCCGAAGAACCTACTGACAAGAATGGAGCGTCGCCTAAGGGGAGTCCGAGGGTCAGACCCCATTGGTGGTACGCCAAGAGTAAGAGTGGTGGAGTGACTGAATTTTTGGTAAACTGTCTGCCATGCGACGGCCAAGGAACTTTCAAACGGACAGATGCTACCACCTGATAAGCCGGGTGGCCCACCGCGCCTTTTACCTGGACGAGGATGAGCGCACGCGGTTCGTCGAGCGCATGCGCCGCGTGGCGTATTTCTCGTGCGTCGAGATCCTGGCGTATTGCGTCATGAGCAACCATTTCCACGTGCTCGTGTACGTGCCGGCTCCGCGCGAACTGTGCGGGGACGAGGTTCTTGCGCGCGTACAGGCGCTTTACGCCGGCGCGCGGCTCGCCGACTTGCCCGGCACACGTGCCGTGTCTGCTGCCACGCGGCAGCAACTAGGTGGCGCGCTATCTCCTCGCGGTTCTTGCAGACGGTCCGAAGCGCCCGGCAGACCTTCGCAGGGAACTGGGGGTTTCCAGCCCAAACTACTTCACCTCGCGCTACCTGACGCCTCTTGCGGCGGCGGGCTTCATTGCGTCCGAGGGGGCCACCCATGCGCCGCAGCGAACGTATCGCCTGACTGCGAAGGGTTGGAGGGCATTGGCATGAAGTTACTCCACCACTCTTACTCCACCAATGGGGTCAGACCCTCTGCGGCGAGCGGCGTGTCGCCGCCGCTCGTGCCCCGCTCTCATCCCTTGTAGATGCGCCATCCACGCCCACCCCCTTGCGCCTCGCTGTCCGCCACGCGCTCAAGTTGTTGGCACAGGAGATCGTGCAATGACGCATCGTACGCTGCTTGCGCTGCGCGGGAAGGGCGTGCTCGTGATGGGCGGCCCTATGTGCCACGCCCAGCCAAAGAGTTTTTGTCGCGGTGAAAACAAAACCGGAAAGAGTTTTTCCGCAAAGGCCCGGATTTTTGATATACTGACTGCAACCATTTCAGGCACGGTGCCTGCAAACAACAAGGAGAAGCGATGAGCAAAGCTACCTACGAGGCCGCGAAGGCCCAGTACAAGAAACTCGGCGTTGACACCGAGAAGGCGATCAAGACGCTGAAGAAGATCAGCATTTCGATGCACTGCTGGCAGGGCGACGACGTCGGCGGGTTCGAGACGACGGGCGGCGCGTCCGGCGGCATCCAGACGACCGGCAACTATCCGGGCAAGGCGCGCACGCCGCAGGAGCTGATGGCGGACGCCGACTTCGCGTTCAAGCTCATCCCCGGCAAGCACCGCCTCAACCTGCACGCCTGCTACGGCATCCACGAGGGCAAGGTGGCGGACCGCGACAAGATCGAGCCCAAGCACTTCGCGCCGTGGGTCGCCTGGGCGAAGAAGCGCGGCATCGGCCTCGACTTCAACCCCACGTTCTTCTCGCATCCCCTCGCGGCGAACGGACTCACGCTCTCGAGCCCCGACCCGAAGGTACGCGCGTTCTGGGTGCGTCACGGCATCCAGTGCCTCAAGATCGCGGAGTACTTCGGCAAGGAACTCGGCACGCCCTGCGCGGTCAACTTCTGGTGCCCCGACGGCTACAAGGACGAGCCGAGCGACCGCCTCGGGCCGCGCCAGCGCATGGCCGACTCGCTCGACAAGATCTTCAAGTACAAGTACAACAAGAAGTACGTGATCCCGACCTTCGAGTCGAAGCTCTTCGGCATCGGCCTCGAGAGCTACACCGTGAACTCGCACGAGTTCGTGATGGGCTACGCGATGAAGAAGGGCATCCTCGCGCTTCTTGACATGGGCCACTTCCACCTGTCCGAGAACGTGGCGGACAAGATCAGCTCGTTCCTCATGTTCTTCGGCAAGGTCGCGTTCCACATCTCGCGTCCCGTGCGCTGGGACTCCGACCACGTGATCCGCGTGAACGACGACCTGCGCAACGCCGCGCACGAGATCGTGCGGATGGGACCGGAGAACTTCATCGTGGCGCTCGACTACTTCGACGCCTCGATCAACCGCGTCGCCGCGTGGGTGCTCGGCATGCGTAACATGCAGAAGGCGCTCCTCGAGGCGCTCCTCGAGCCGGCCGCGACGCTGAAGGCGCTCCAGGACGGCGAGCAGTTCACCGAGCAGCTCGTGCTCCAGGAGGAGCTCAAGAGCTATCCCTTCGCCGCCGTGTGGGAGGAGTTCTGCTCCCGCGCGAAGCTGCCGGCGAACGAGACATGGATGGCGGACGTGCTCAAGTACGAGCGAGACGTCCAGAGCAAGCGCGTTTGATGCGGACAGCGAAATTTTGCGCCCCGGCCAAAAGTAAACGCACGTTCTGAAAGTAAACGCATCTAAAGACTGGTTTGACATTGGTTTCGCCTCTAGAAATGAACGGATTTCGTTTTGTGGCGGACGTTTCAACGAGGCTGTTGTTTCCATAAGTTGAAG
>JAFRSR010000003.1 GCA_017427485.1 Kiritimatiellia bacterium | reverse complement strand
GCTGATGATCCTCACGGAGGAGGGCCGTTTCTACGCGGCGCGCGACCGCTATGGACGTACGCCGATCATCTTCGGCAAGAAGGACGGCTCGCTCATCGCCACCCAGGAAAGCTGCATCTTCCCGAACCTCGGCTACGAGCATCTGCGCGACATTGGCCCCGGCGAGATGGTGGAGGCGACGCCCGACGGCCTCACCACGCTCATCGAGCCCGGCACGGACATGGCGATCTGCTCGTTCCTCTGGGTCTACTACGGCTATCCCGCATCGACCTACGAGGGGCGCAACGTAGAGATGGCGCGCTACCGCTGCGGCGGCTACCTCGCGCGGCGCAATCCCGTGGAGGCGGACAGCGTGGGCGGCGTGCCCGACTCGGGCGTCGCGCACGCCCTCGGCTACTCGCAGGAGTGCGGCACGCGCTACGCGCGCCCGTTCGTGAAGTACACGCCCACGTGGCCGCGTTCGTTCATGCCGCCGGACCAGCGCCAGCGCGACCTCATCGCGCACATGAAGCTCATCCCGATTCCCGGCCTCATCAAAGACAAGCGACTCGTCTTCTGCGACGACTCGATCGTTCGCGGCACGCAGCTGCGCCAGCAGGCGAAGCGCCTCTGGGGCGACGGCGCGAAGGAGATCCACATGCGCATCGCCTGTCCGCCGCTCGTCTACGGCTGCAAGTTCATCAACTTTTCGCGGTCGAAGTCCGTCTACGACCTCGCCACGCGCCGCTACATCCGCGACGTCGAGGGGGACGACCCGAAGGCCGTGGAGAAGTACCTCGACCCCGACGGCGAGCCGTACAAGAAGATGGTGGATAAGATCCGCAACGACCTCGGCCTCACGACACTCGCGTTCCAGCGCCTCGACGACCTAGTCTCCGCCATCGGCCTGCCGAAGGAAAAGCTCTGCACGTATTGCTGGACGGGCAAGGACGTTTCGGAGAAGGGCGGCTGTCCCTGCGGCGGGAAGTGTCCGCACGCCGCCGCCCAAGGAAAGTAAGAATATGAAAGAACTCCCGTTTACACGTGAACAGCTTGAGACCATTGCCGAGCGCTGGCCCACGCCGTTCCACATCTACGACGCGGCTGCGATCGTCGCGAACGCGCGCCGCCTGAAAGCCGCCTTCGCCTGGAACAAGGGTTTCCACGAGTACTTCGCCGTCAAGGCCGCGCCCAACCCGCACCTCATGGCGCTGCTCCGAAAGGAAGGTTTCGGCAGCGACTGCTCGTCGATGGCGGAGTTGGTTCTCGCCGAGGCCGTCGGAAACGTCGGGGAAGACGTGATGTTCACGTCGAACGACACGCCTGCCGCCGAGTTCCAAAAAGCGGCCGCGATCGGCGCGATCATCAACCTCGACGACATCACCCACCTTGATTTCCTCGAGCAGGCGCTGGACGGCCATCTCCCCGATCGCCTCTGCTGCCGTTGGAACCCCGGTCCGCTGAAGGGCGGCAACGCCATCATCGGCAAGCCCGAGGAGGCGAAATACGGCTTCACGAAGCCCCAGCTCTTCGAGGCCTACCGCCGCATGAAGGAGAAGGGCGTGAAGCGCTTCGGCCTCCACACGATGGTCGCCTCGAACGAACTCGACCCGCAGTACATCATCGACACGGCAACTCTTCTCTTCGACCTTGTCGTCGAGATCTCCCGCGAAGTCGGCATCACGTTCGAGTTCATCAACATCGGCGGCGGCATCGGCATCCCGTACCGTCCCGACCAGCAGGCGATGGACCTCGAACGCGTCGGGAAGGGGATCGAGGCGGCGTACCAGACCCATCTGCTCGCGCAGGGACATCCCGACCTCCGCCTCTACACGGAGTGCGGACGCTGCATCACGGGGCCCTACGGCTATCTCGTCTCGCGCGTCCTGCACATCAAGGACACTTACCGCAAATACGCCGGACTCGACGCCTGCATGGCGAACCTCATGCGTCCCGCGCTTTACGGCGCCTACCACCACATCACCGTGCCCGGCGCTGCGCCGGACGCGCCCCGCGCCGTCTACGACGTGACGGGATCGCTCTGCGAGAACAACGACAAGTTCGCCATCCAGCGCGAGCTGCCCGAACTCCATCCCGGCGACCTCGTGGTGATCCACGACGCCGGCGCGCATGGCCACGCGATGGGCTTCCAGTACAACGGCAAGCTCCGCAGCGCGGAGCTCCTGCTCAAGCCCGACGGTTCCGTCGTGCAGATCCGCCGCGCGGAAACCCTCGCGGACTATTTTGCAACCCTCGATTTCCCCGGACTCCCCAAATGAAGATTCTCGGCATCATTCCCTCGCGCTACGGCTCCAGCCGTTTTCCCGGCAAGCCGATCCATCCCCTCTGCGGCAAGCCGCTCGTCGCATGGGTCGTCGAGGCCGTCAAGAAGGCCAAGTCGCTCGACGACGTGATCGTGGCGACGGATGACGACCGCATCGTCGCGGCCGTCGAGGCGCACGGTGGAAGGGCGGTGATGACGCCAAGCGAACTGCCAAGCGGCACGGACCGCATCGCCTGCGCGGCGGGCGATTTCGCAGACGATGACATTCTCGTCAACATCCAGGGCGACGAACCGCTCATTTCGCCCGACCTCATTGACGCGCTCGTCGGCCGGATGAAGGAAGGGACGAAGTGGGACATGGCGACAGCCGTGACGCCCCTTAAGTCGCTGGACGACCTGAATGCCAAAACGGTCGTCAAGGTCGTGCTCGACCGTGACGACGGCGCGCTCTACTTCTCACGTGCGCCGATTCCGTGCGACCGCGACCATGAGCCCGACATCGCGAACGGACTCTGGGTGCGCCACCTCGGCATCTACGCCTATCGGGGCGCGTTCCTGAAGAAGTACATCTCCGAGCCACCTTGCGACTTGGAAAAGACTGAGAAGCTTGAGCAGCTCCGCGCGCTCTGGATGGGCGCGAAAATTGCGGTGATCCGCACGGCGGACGAAGGCGTGGGCGTGGACACGCCAGAGGACGCCGTGCGCATCGAGGCGATTCTCCGCGCGCGTCGGCAACAGGCGTGATGGAAAGGTGGCCATGCGCATTCTCTTCATCAGCGACATCCACGGCGTACCGTCCACATTGTCAGCCGCGCTTGAGCAGGGCGAGCGCCTCGGATACGACCGCCTCGTGCTGCTCGGGGACCTGCTCTACCATGGCCCCCGCAACGGCGTGCCCGATCTCTACGACACCCCGAAAGTTGCCGAAATCCTCAACGCGCACAAAGACAAGATCCTCGCCGTGCGCGGGAACTGCGATGCGGAAGTCGACCAGCTCATGCTTGATTTCCCGATGATGTCGGACTACGCCGAACTGGATGCGGACGGCGAGCGTTTCTTCCTCACGCATGGACACCGCTGGAACGAGTACGACCTCCCGCCCATCGGCATGGGCACGATCCTCGCGCACGGCCACACGCACATCGCCGAAAAGAAGAAACTTGCGTGCGGCATCACGATCTTCAATCCTGGCTCGGTCTCGCTTCCGAAGGGCGGACAGGGCCGCACGTTCGGCTACTGGGACGGACACGATCTTTTCCATTATCCAATCTGAAACCGGAAGGGCACAACGCCCGAGAAAGGAGTAGATCATGCTGATTCTGAATCGACGCGACTTCCTTAAAAACGCGACTGCGTTTGGTGCGCTTGCCGCCACGGGAATTGTGAAGGGCGAATCCCCTGAGGTTGGCAAAGCCTATCCGGGCTGGAAACCAGGCGAAATGGATCTCCATTTCGTCTACACGGGGTGTGGCGAAAACATTTTCTACCGGCTCCCTGACGGAACGGCCATTCTGAACGACACGGGAGATTTCTACCGTCCCCGTGACCTTGAACAAGTCCCGTTGCTTCCTTCGCCTGACCGTCTCGGCGGCGAGTGGATGACGCGCTATCTGCATCGCGTGTACCCGGAAAAGACAATTGACTACGCCATTTTCTCCCACTGGCACAGCGACCACATCGGCCATGCCACATACGACCGCAAGGAAACGCCTGGGGCCAACTTCCGCTACCGCACGACGGCGGACGGGCGCAAGATCAACGGCTTTCTCTGTGTGGCGGAGGATTTCAACTTCAAGCGCTACTTCGACCACCAATATCCCGCCCGTGGCACGTATAATTCGCAGGATACGTCCATGAAGCTACTCGCGCCGTGGGTCGAGGAACAACAGAAGAAGAAGGGCTTGATCGTCGAGCCGTTCAAGGTCGGCGCGCTCAACCAGATTGCGCTCCAGCGCGATCCCGCGCGTTACAAGGACGTGTTCTCCGTCCGCAACATCTGCGCGAACGGCGTCCTGTGGGACGGGAAGGGCGGCATGCACGATTACGCGGCGGAACACGTGGCCGTCACGAAGAAGGGGAGGATACCCCAGAACGAGCTGTCGTTGGCGTTCGTCATGCAGTACGGCAAGTTCCGCTACTACGCAGGCGGCGACGTCGGCCGCCGGTTCAAGGTCAAGGGGGGCGGCGAGGTCAACTACGAAGGACTTGTCGGCGAGCGGGTGGGACCGGTAACCGTCTGTAAGATGAACCACCATGGTTGCAGCGACTCGATGGACGAGGCGTTTGTCAAGGCCGTCCGCGCCCAAGCGTACGTGGCGTGCATGTGGTGTCCCGGCCAGATGGCCCCGAAGACGCTCAAGACGATTATGGCCTACAGCGATCCCGCGATCCTGCCGAACCTTATGCCGTCCAGGCGTCGCGCGAAGGAAGCAGACGAGTCGTACATGAAGAACATCCTCGTTCCGCATGTCGCGCATGTCGTTGTGAAAGTTTTGCCTGGCGGCAACGCCTATCGGATTTACCTCCTTGAGGCGCACGACGAATCGATGAACGTTCTCTCGGTCGTCGAGAAATCTGTTTAGGTTTTCAAATCTGTTCACAATTGACAGGATTACAGGATTATCAGGATTAACAAGATTATGAAATCAAATAATCCTGTAAATCCTGCAAATCCTGTAATCCTGTCTTTCAATTCATTCCGGTAGGGGATGGGCGCTTTTCTCGGGCATAATTATTACAACATCCTAGTTTACATAACTGGCATTAGGCGCAAGTTGCGGATTGTGCTTGCTGTACGCACAAGAAGTTGCTAAAATATCACCCAACAAGGGAAACAAGATGAA
The DNA here is from genome assembly GCA_017427485.1 of Kiritimatiellia bacterium. Taxonomy (GTDB): domain Bacteria; phylum Verrucomicrobiota; class Kiritimatiellia; order RFP12; family UBA1067; genus RUG572. The sequence goes on along the minus strand of JAFRSR010000003.1, from coordinate 8,359 downwards.
TCCAGACATACCCGAGCCACAAGAAGCCGCTCCTGCGACAAACGCTGTCAGTTTATTCGGTCAAGGCGGCGGCGCGAATGATTTTCCTGTCCTCAAGGCTTTTCAGGAATATATTGACGCCGAACAGGCAAAGGCGCGTAAGCGCATGTTTGGCCTGAGCATTTTCTTCATCGTGTTGCTGATCGTCGTCGTCGTCACGTTTACGATGGTTATTACGTCTGTTATCGGTCGTAACCAGGCTCTCTCTGATCGTCTCCTTGATATCGCCCTCCGAGAGAGGGCTCCTGCCACCCAGCCAGTGGTCAACGTTCAATCGCCGGCTCCGGCGCCCGTCGTGCAGCCGGTTCTCCAGCACTCCGCTGAATCCGCCGAGTTGGCTCGACTCCGCGAAGAACTACAGCGCCAGAAAGAGGAGCGCCAGGTGGAGCAGGCCAAACGGGACAAGGAGCAAATCGACTCGCTCAAGGCACAGTTGGCGAAGGCTCAGCAGCAGCCTGTCGCGCCGACGCCCGTCGTCGTCACCACGTCGCCGACGCCGATCGTCCAGCCTGCAACCGAGTCGGCTGAACTGGCTCGTCTCCGCGAGGAACTGCGTCGCGAAAAAGAGGCGCGAAAGGCCGAACAGGATAAACGCGAAAAAGAAAAAAAGGAAGCTGAGAAGGAGGCGTTTCTCCGTCGACAGTATCCCGATTATTACGCAAAGGAAGATGCCCGCAAAGCTGCGGCAGAAGCCGCTAGAAGGGCGACACCTCCCCTTCCCACGCCTGTGCCTAAACCAGTTCAGCGCCCCGCCCCCGTACCGCAGCAGACTGTTTCAGCTGTTGCGCCCATGCACGCCCCTGTTGTCTCCGCTTCCCCTTCTCTGCCTATGTCCGCAACACCGTCCAAAACGCGGAACGGAATGAAGCCCGTCAGTTATTTTGATGAATCCGAGCCCGCAGAGGACCCTGAACTGAAGGAACTTTTGAAACCCCGCGTGTCTGCTCAACCTGCTCAGCAGCCTGTCGCTGCGCCGCCCCAGCCCCCTTCTCAGCCTATTACCAAGCCAACACCGAAGTCCGTTGCTCAACCAGTTCCGCAACCTGTTGCCAAGTCTGCTCCGCCGCCGGTCGTGCAACAGACGCCGAAACCTGCCGCGAAACCGCCTCCTCAACCAGCTGCCAAAACTGCACCGAAACCTGCGCAGTCTGTAGCAACCCCACCTGCGCAGACTACGGCGCAGCCAACACAAAAAACGGAAACGCTGTCGATTGGCGGCGCAGCGGACGGAAGTTCAATCCCCTGGCTGATTGAACTTCCAGTACAGTAATAAAAGGCCAAAGGAAAACCTGAAGGGGGAACATAAGCATGTCACTCAAGGCAATGGTGTTCATTGACGGCGCGTGGTTGTATCGCAAGCGCACGTCGATCTTCGCAAAACTCGGCGTGGAAAACGGATGTGAAATCGATTACGCAAAGCTTCCACGCGTATTCTGCGAGGACGTGGCGAATCACCTGGATGAAGACGTCGGGCTCGTGCGCACGAACTATTTCGGCACGATTCCGTCCGCGCGCTCGAGTTTCAGTTCGTCGAAACAACGCTCCTTTTACGACTTTCTTGAGAAGTCGTGCGGCTACGAGATGGAGATACACGAAGTGGACGTCGCCGGTACTGACGGGCATGACGAAACGTGGATCAAAATGGCACTCGGGGCTTCGCTCATGTTCAACGCGGCGATGCCGTCGGCGTTTGACGTGGCCCTTCTGATCGGGGACGACGTGGACTACGCGCCCGTTCTCCGCCGGGCGCGCCTGTTTGGACGGCGCATCCAGCTCGTGACCGCGTACGCAGCAGGAGGAGTGCCGCCGGCGGTCGGAACCTCCCTCGTCTGGAAGTCGCGCGTGAGCGATTTCCCGCCGCTCTACATCGACGACCACGCCGAGGACGTGCGCCTCGTGCGCGAGAACGTCGTGCGCGTATGCAAGCAGTGCGGACGCGAGGAGGAGACGACCTGGGCCGGTCCCGAGTTTTTCTGCTCCAACTGCCGCAGCAAGCGCAGCATCCGCGTCAGCTGATCAGTCGCGGTTGCCGAGGAAAAGGCGGTACGCCGAATTGCTCGTGACGTCTTTCCAGGCGTAGCCCAGGCGCTTCAGCGCCCTGCGGAATGCTGCGCGCTCGTTGCTTCGCACCTGCAGACCCACGAGAACCTTCCCATGGTCCGCGCCATGGTTGCGGTAATGGAAGAGCGTGATGTTCCAGCGATCGGAAATCGCCTCGAGGAAGTCCAGCAGCGCACCGGGACGCTCCGGGAACTCAAACGTGCAGACGACTTCGTCGTGGATGCCGCGGGTGTGCCCGCCGACCATGTGACGGATGTGCTCTTTCGCGAGTTCGTCGTCAGAGAGGTCGATCGTGCCGATTCGCGCCGCCGTAAGCTGCTCGACGATCTGGCGCGTCTCCTCGCGGCTCGCGACGGAGATTCCCACGAACACATACGCCTTGTCGGGATCGAAATACCGATAGTTGAACTCGGTGACGGCGCGTTTGCCGATCTTGCGAATGAAGCTCTTGAACGCACCGCGCACCTCGGGAATGCGGCATTCGAGGATGGCCTCGCGCTTCTCGCCGATCTCCGTCTGCTCCGACACGAAGCGGATGCGGTCGAAGTTCATGTTCGCGCCCGAGATGATGCAGGCATACGTTTCCCCAGAGGCTCCCTTCTTCGCCGCATACTGCTTGGCCGCGGCGAGGGCAAGAGCGCCCGCCGGCTCGCAGATCGCGCGTGTCGCCTCGAAGATGTCCTTGATGGCCGCGCACGTCTCGTCCGTCGACACGCGCACGATCCCGTCGAGAAAACGCCGGCAGAGGTCGAACGTGATCTTCCCCGGCTTCTTCACCGCCACGCCGTCGGCGAACAGGCCGACCTCGCTCAGCTCTACGCGCCGTCCCGCCTTGATGGAACGGTCCATGCAGTCAGAATCGACCGGCTCCACGCCGAACACCTTCACCTCGGGGCGCACGGCCTTTATGTAGACCGCGACGCCTGCGGCGAATCCGCCACCGCCCACGGGCACGAACACGGCGTCAAGCGCGCCGGGACGCTGACGGAGGATCTCCATCGCCACGGTTCCCTGGCCCGCGATCACGTCTGGATCGTCGTAGGGAGGGATGAACGTGTAGCCTTTCTCCTTGACGAGACGCGCCGCCTCCGCGGCCGCGTCCGAATAGGAGTCGCCGGAGAGAACGATGGATGCGCCGAAGCTCTTCACGGACGAGATCTTGATCTCTGGCGTCGTGACGGGCATCACGATCGTCGCCTTGCAGCCAAGGCGCTTCGCGCTGAGCGCCACGCCCTGCGCGTGGTTGCCCGCCGAGGCGGCGAGTACGCCCTTCTCCAACGCCGCGCGCGGGAGCTGCGACATCTTGTTGTACGCGCCGCGGAGCTTGAAGGAATGGACGCTCTGCAGGTCTTCGCGCTTGAGGAGGAACGTGTTGCCGAGTTTTTTCGAAAGGGTTGCCGCCTTTTCAAGGGGCGACTCGAACGCGACGTCGTACACCTTTGAATTGAGGATGCGTCTGAGATATTGGTCTTGAAGCGTCTTGTCGTTCATGGCTGCAATTGTTTAGAATGTGTGCGTGCCGGGCTGTAGGACGCGGCGCTGGTCGCGCCAGACGAATTCCGCCGTCGTGCCGGCCGGCACGGTGATCGTGAACGCGACGCCTTCGCCCTTCTTCTCCCAACGCGCGCGGATTTCGCCGAACGGCGTGGGCACGGTGCCTTCTGCGAAGTTCAGTCCGTCAGTCTGCGGATGGAACACGAAGCGCTTGAAGCCGGGCGTGAGCGGCTCGATGCCGAGGATGTAGGACGAATAGATGCCCGCAATGGCGGTATCCGGATGCGATTCATCGCCCCATCCCCTATGGTGGAGTCCCATGCACTCCGTCACCGTGAGCGAGCCCTTCCAGGACGGATCAAGAATCTTGTACCAATTGTGGTCTTCCAGCGCCTTCAGTCCGCCAGCCGTGTCGCCGTACTCGAACTTACCGCGCGCGGCGAGCGCCTGGAACTTCCCGTGGCCGTTGTACTTTAGCTGAGGCATGATGCGCGCCGCCTCCTGCGGCGTGGCGAGTCGCGTGGCGAGCGCAAGCGCGTTTGCCTCAAAGCCGAGCGAGCCGTCCTCGACGGAAACGCGGAAGTAGCCGCCCTTCTCGTTCCAGAACGTCTTGCGCACGACGGCCGCAAAGCGCGTTGCATCCGCGCTCCACGCGGCCGCCTCGGCGTCGTGCCCAAGCGCCGCCGCGATGGCCGCCGCGTCCTCCAGCGTCTTCCACAGGAGAATGTTCATGTACCCGCGGTGATGGAGCGACGTGCCGCCGAACTGCAGCCCCGCCGCGTGCTTGCACGTCTCCTTGCGCTGCTCGAAGATGCCGTCGCCGCGTCGGTGCGCGTTGAGATAGCCCATGAGCGCCGCCACGTCCGGCCACACGCCCAGCAGCGTCTCGCGGTCGGCCGTGAAAAGATAGTAGTCCCACGTCACCGGGATGAACCAGGCGGCAAACTCATCCGATCCGAACGGACCGTAGTCGCCTGTCGGCGGACGCACGGAGCGCTCCGCGTACGGAGAGGCGTGCGTGTAGCCCTCGGGCGTGCGGTTGAACGCGAGCATCTTCACGCTCCCCTTCATGTACGGCGAGGTGCTGCCGAACGCATAGAACATGTTGCGCTCGGCCCACCAGAGATCGCCGCTCCAGATCAGCCGGTCGCGCTTCGCGCCGTCCGCGATGTAGGGGAGCGTGCGCGCATAGTCCCAGCCCGCGAGGTCCATCAGCTTCGTGCCGCCGAGCGTCATGTTCCAGATGACGGGCCACGACTCCTTTGGCACGGAAAGGCCGATGCACTCGCCCTTCTTCACCTTCACCTCCACGTGGCGCAGTTCGTTCGTCGCGTCCTGCTTCACTGCCACGCGGCGGTCGCCCACGAGAATCTCGAACGTGCCGATGGGGAAGTGCGGGTTGGCGTCGAATTCGAAGTCGAGGCGCAGCGTGCCGTCAGCCGCCGCCGGTTGACGCCGCCAGCAGTCGGCCTCGGCCTGCTCCAGCTTACGCGGCAGCAGGCGTCCCGCGACGAGGCGCCAGGCGTCGTGGTTCGGGAAACTCGCGAGCTGGCACGTCCACACGCTGATATCCCACAGACGCGTGAGCCGGTCGTCCGAGCATTGGAACGAGCCACGCCGTGGTTCGGCGGAGAACACGTCGGCGTTGACGATCCGAAGCCAACCGAGAGAGACCTCTCCGGGCGTGTCCAGCTGCACGCGCACGTAGCGTTCCTGCCCCTGGATGAGCGGCGCCACGTAGAGGCCCGTGCGGCCGATGGAATAGATCTCGTGGCGGTTGATGTTGCCGGGGAGGACTGGGATGTCGAAATCCGGCCCCAGATAGCGCGCGCTTGTTTCGCGGGCGAAACACCCCTTCTCGCCGAGGCCGTCGGGATGGTTCGCGTAGGCGAGGCGCAGCACGGGACGTCCCTTCGCCGCCAGCACGCTGAAGACAGCATACCCGCCCACGGACGGCGCGCCCATGTCCAGCGCCAGCACAGGTTTTTCGCCTGCGCCATCCCACGCAAGGGCACACGCCTTTACGGGCCGGCCGGTGACAAATAGACCTTCAGGCGACGACACGCGGCCGCGCGTATACAGCACGCGTTTCGGCATCGCGGCGAACGCGGTGGCGCAGCAAAGCGGCAACAGGCAGAAGCAGATTTTTTTCATAGCGGATATTCTACCACATCCGCACCGCCTGCGCCACTAGGAGATGTTTCCCCGCGTCAAGCCCCGAGGTCCTTCATCGTGACGACCGGCAGGTCCGCCACGCGCGAGGCGGTCATCGGCTTGAGCGCGGACGCGTCGAAGGCGTAGCCGTTCTCGCCGAGCGGCCACACGACCGGCGCCGTGTTGAGGATCGTCGCGCGGAAGCCCTGCATCGTGGCGCCCATGTTGCCCGTATGGGACGAGTTGCAACCCTCGTTTTCGATCACGAACGGGTACTTGTAGCCCTTCGCCATGAGGGTCTCGAGGAACTTCGTCCAGTCGCACGAGTCGCTGCCGCCGAAGCCGGGGAGACGCGGCTCGTAGTTCATGCGGTCCCAGTTGCCGCCCTGCGAATCGGGCGGGAGCGCGGGGAGCCCGGCCTTCGCGGCGAGCGCGTCGTTCACGCGCTGGCGCGGGAAGAGGCGGCCCCAGTTGACGGCCTCCGCGTCGTTCGGGAAGTTGCGCGTGCCCTTGATGTGGATGCGGCGGAGCTTCCTGAAGTCCATCGCGTTGATCACGTCCGAGGGATCGATGTGCTGCCAGATGTCGTGCGACGGGTCGTACGTCTCCTGGAGGTTCGAGCTGTCGTCGAGGATCGCGTACATGAGCTTGCGCGCGGCAAGGCAGCCGGGGAGGTTGCAGTAGCACACGGGCGACGAGGCCGGCACCCACCCTTCCATCGGGCAGTTCTCGACGCACACCGTCACGCCGAGGTCCTTCGCGTACTTGAGGATGGGCGTGAAGACCTTCTTGAACTTCTCAAGGTTCTTCTCGAAGCCGCGGTCCTCCGCGCCGAGCTTCTGGTCGTAGCCCACGAACGTGCCGCACACGACGTCGTTCGCGTCGCCGCCGAGCATCGCCGCGATGCGGATGAGTTTCAGGATGTGGTTCTGGTTCGTCTCCTGGAAGTCGCCGCCGATGAGGTTGTCGTAGGCGCCTACCGAGACGCGCAGGCCCTTCGCGTTGCACGTGTCGATCACGTACTTCGCCTTCGCGGGCGTGAAGTCCTTGTAGTCGAGGTGCGTGGCCACGTGGTCCGTGCGGTCGGAGTCGCGGCGGAACACGCAGAGCTCGAGTCCCTGCGCGCCCACGGCGAGCGCGCGCTTCACGACGCCGTCGAAGTCGTCGGCGGGGAAGGCCGAGGTCATCAGCCAGATCGGGTTGTTGCCGGGCTTCGGCTTCGCGGCATGCGCCTCGGCCTTCTTCGCGACGGTCGTCGCGCCGGCAACCACCGCGAACGCGGCGGCGGACTTGAAGAAATCTCTTCTGTTCATTTGGTTCTCCGTTTTGTTGGTGAAAGCAATGCGGTTATTTTACCATAATTCAGCCGCCGTCCGCTAGAGGAAGTATGGTTGACGGAGGACGAGCGGCGGGGCGTCGGGACGCTCGAGCGTGAGCGTGGCGTCGTAGCGGCCGCGCGGGTTCGGCGGACGCTTCACCTTGAACGTGCGGCTGAGGATGCCGCCAGGCGGCAGGTCCACGGCGCCATCGCCGAGGTCGATGCTCCAGCCGTTGGTGAAGGACGCCGAGAGGCGGCCCTTGAGCGGACGGTCCTGCGGCGCGGTGACGTCGAGGCGGATTGTGCGCGCGTTCGGCGCGAGGCGGAGCGAGAGGTTCGGGTCGCGTGCGCTTGGCACGTAGGTGAGGATCGGCTGCTGCTCGTAGCCGCTCGGCGTCATGAGGATGCGCGAGCGGTAGGGGCGGTCGCGCATGAGTGTGACGCGCCGGTCCATCGCCGGGACGTCCGTCGTGTAGATGCGCAGCTCGCCCGGCACGGCGGCGATGAACTCCTCGCGCCAGTCGCCGAAGAGGTCCGCCACGATCATCGGCGAGGGGACCTTGGGCGAGACCGCCGAGCCCTCGTGGTCGCGCAGGGCGTTGCCCCTGAACACCTCGCGCTGGAGGTCGGCGTCCCAGAATGCGTTGCGTACGCCGTAGCCGTAGTTGAACGTGCAGTTCGTGTAGGCGCAGAGCAGTTCACCCGCCGCCGTGTAGAACCAGCGGTCGTCGCTCTGCGGATGCGTGTTCTTGTTGTCGCGCCCGGCCCCGCGCCCGACCTGCTGGCCGTAGATCTCGAGTCCGGGATGTTCGGGGGCGATGTCCGCGCAGATGCCGCAACCATGCACGTGGTGTGTCGGCACGGGGAGTTTCCAGATTTCCTCGCCGGTGACGGGATCGGCCATGAACAGTCCGCCGCCGTTGCGCTGCGGGGTTTCGTACACGAACGCGAGCTCCATGCCGGGGCGGTTGGGGTCGATGTCGCCGTAGTAGTGCGCGTCGGAGTGTCCGCGCCCGTTGCACCAGAGAACCGTGCCGTCCTGGTCGAGCGTGAGCGAGCCGATCAGCACCTCGTCGCAGCCGTCGCCATCCACGTCCTCGCAGAGGCAGGCGTGGTCGCCCTGTCCCCTGAAGCGGCGCGGCATGAACGTGTTGTCGAAGCGCCAGAGGCGCTCGAGGCGGTTCTGCACGAAGCGGTAGGCCTCCACCACCATGTGGTTGTACGTGCCGCGTTCCACGATGATGCACGGGGTGCGTCCGTCAAGGTAGGCGAGCGCGAGCTGGTTGCGCGAGT
>JAFRSR010000191.1 GCA_017427485.1 Kiritimatiellia bacterium | reverse complement strand
TGTCATCTCGGCCGCCGCCGGCCGGTGAAACATCCGTTCCGTCGCCCGGCCGCTGGCTAGACCTTCTTCAAGCGGTACGCAGTTTACCAAATCCCCCCGCCCCGCGCAACGCGAAAGTCACGCTGGTTCGCAACCAGTTGCCAGCTTAACCACTTCCAAACTTGGCAACTTGTAAACTGTTCAACTTGCCAACTGCGCAACGTTCTTCCTTCCCTCGCAGTTTTCAAGTTGGCAAGTTGCCAAGTTAGCAAGTTAGTCGTGCCCAATCACCTGGTTGGAAAATGGTACGGTCAGCCAATTTATGGTATAATAACCACCCGATTTTCAAGGAAAGCAAGAGACTATGAAACCGATTTTGATGATGGGATCCGCGGCGTACTCGCCGTTCCGCCTCGACGCCCTGCGCGCCGCCCTCGTCGCCGCCGATCCGGCGCTCAAAGACGCCCGGATTGAAGCCCGCTGGGTGTATGCGATCGAACCCGAAGGCGACGGCCCCGACGCCGAAACGCTCGCCCGTGCGGCGCTGCTCCTCAATGCGGAATGCGTGGTTCGTGATTCGTCTTTCGTGGTTCGTGATGGGCTTGCGCACGAAGCGCGAACCACGAACCGCGAACCACGAACCACGAACCACGTCTTCTTCGTTACGCCGCGCAAGGGCACGATCTCCCCGTGGTCTTCGAAGGCGACCGACATCTTCCGCAACTGCGGTCTGAAGGGCATCATGCGCGTCGAGCGCGGCATCCGCTTCAACGTTTCGCCCGCGGTGCCGCCGGCCGCACTCGGCGCGCTCTACGACCGCATGACCGAAGGCGTGTACACGGACCTCGGCGACCTCTTCGACTGTCCGCCGCCGAAGCCCGGCGTCACGTTCGACGTGCTCGGGCGCGGCGTGGAGGCGATCCGCGAGGCAAATGTCTCGCTCGGCCTCGCGATCAGCGAGCCCGAGATGCAGTACCTCGCCGAGTCGTTCACCGCCGCGGGACGCAACCCCACGGACACGGAGCTCGTGATGTTCGGACAGGTCAACTCCGAGCACTGCCGCCACAAAATCTTCGGTGCCCAGTTCATCATCGACGGGAAGAAGCAGAAGGACTCCCTCTTCGGGATGATCAAGAACACCCACAAGAAGAACGGAAAGGGCACGCTCGTCGCCTACAAGGACAACTCGTCCGTGGTGGAGGGCTTCGCGACGGAGATGTTTGACGTGGTTGGTGATTCGTGTTTCGTGGTTCGTGAGCCACGAGCCACGAACCACGAGCCACAAACCACGAACCACGTCTACAAGTTCCGCAAGGTGCAGCTCGACCAGCTGATGAAGGTCGAAACCCACAACCATCCCACGGCTATCTCGCCCTATCCGGGCGCGGCGACGGGCGTGGGCGGCGAAATCCGCGACGAGGCGGCGACCGGCAGCGGCTCGCGCTCCAACGCGGGCATCTGCGGCTTCATGGTGAGCGACCTGCACATCCCCGGCTTCCCGCAGCCGTGGGAACGCGAGTACGCCGAATTCCCGAAGCGTCTCGCCACGCCGCTCGCGATCATGACGGAGGGACCGATTGGCGGCGCGGCGTTCGGCAACGAGTTCGGGCGTCCACAGCTCACGGGCTTCTTCCGCACGTACGAGGGCGAGGCCGCCGGCATCTACCGCGGCTACCACAAGCCCATCATGCTCGCGGGCGGACACGGTGTGATCATCCGCGACCAGGTGGAGAAGAAGCCGGTCAAGACCGGTGCGTACATCGTGCAGATCGGCGGTCCCGCGATGCGCATCGGTCTCGGCGGCGGCGCGGCGTCGTCCATGATGACCGGCACGAACGACGAGGCGCTCGACTTCAACAGCGTCCAGCGCGGCAACGCGGAAATGCAGCGCCGCTGCCAAGGCGTGATCAACGCCTGCGCGGCGATGGGCCGGAAGAACCCCGTCCTCTCCATCCACGACATCGGCGCGGGCGGTCTCTCCAACGGCTGCCCCGAGCTCGTGGAGGCGACGGGCGGCAAGTTCTCGCTCCGCACGGTCCACAACGAGGAGCCCTCCATGAACCCGATGGAGATCTGGTGCTGCGAGGCCCAGGAGCGCTACGTGCTCGCGCTGAAGCGCGACGCACGCGCGTGGTTCGAGGAGCTGTGCGCCCGCGAGCGCTGCCCCGTGGCGTTCATCGGCGAGGCGACGGGCGACGGGCGGCTCATCCTCGAGGATGAATATTTCCACGACCGCCCGATCGACATGGACATTCGCGTGCTGCTCGGCAAGCCGCCGCGCATGGTGCGCGACGTCACGCACGTGGCGCGCGCGCATGAGACGCTGAAGCTCGCCGGCGTGAAGCCGCAGGACGCGTTCTTCCGTCTGCTCCACCTGCCGACGATCGCCGACAAGACCTTCCTCGTGACGATCACGGACCGTTCCGTGACGGGCCTCGTGGCGCGCGACCAGATGGTCGGCCCCTACCAGCTGCCTGCCGCGGACTGTGCGGTGACGATGATGGGCTACAAGACGCTCAACGGACAGGCCATGGCCACGGGCGAGCGCAGCCCGACGGCCCTCATCAGCGGCCCCGTCTCCGCGCGCCTCGCGATCACGGAGGCGCTCACCAACCTCGCGG
>JAFRSR010000190.1 GCA_017427485.1 Kiritimatiellia bacterium | reverse complement strand
CGCAGCGGCCGAACCAGCCAGACTTGTCCACGAGCCGCACCTCGCACGGGCCGGCCGCGAGGTCGTACGCGCCCGCGCGCTCCCAGCTCCAGCCGGGCTTGCCGGACGCGCCGAGCACGGGCGACTCGCGTCCGTTCACCGCGAGCGCGAACTTGCCGGGCGAATGCGCGGGCACCCAGTCCTTCGTGCGCGCCCATGCGTGCCACGTGCCCGCGCGCGGAACGTCGAACGACGTCGACGCGTCCTTCACCGACGTGCCCACGGCCGCCGCGAGGAGGTAGGCGGAGCCCATCTTGTGGACGAACTGCGTGTCGAGATGCCACTTGCCGTAGTCGCGAAAACCCTCGGCCTCCAGCCACACGAAACCGGGCACGGCCTCGCGGGCCGCCTGCACGGGCGCGCGCCAGTTCCGCAGGCTCAGCTGCGGCGCATCGCCCGGCGAAGGCACGTCGGCACCGTATGCGGCCGTAATTACGACGAGGGAAAGCACCCCAAGGCTTTTTTTGAGAGTCTGCATAGAGAAGGATGTGATTATCCCATAAAACGATACGGATTGCAAGCGCGAACCGGTCTCACATCAAGTTGAGGGCGTCCACATCGAAGGCGATGCGCAGCGCCTCGGGCGGCGGCCGCACCGAGCGCAGCCACTTGACGGCGTCGACCGCTGCCTTCGCCGTGGGCGTGCGGAGCACGACGTGGTAGCGGAACCAGCCGTCGGCCTTCGAGAGCGGCGCCTCGGCGGCTTCCGACACGCGGAAGCCCTCGTTCCCGGACGCCGCGTTGGCCTTCTTCGCCCAGCTTTCGAGAGAACGCGCGTACAGATCCGCCCAGTCGCGCGCGAGCGGCTCCACCTTCGAACGGAAGACGAGCGTCGAGAGACGGCAGTAGGGCGGGAAATAGGCCGTGCGGCGATCCTCGAGCTCACCGGCGGCGAACGTGGCGTAGTCGCCCTTCGCGGCGGCGGCGATGGCCGCGGCATCGGGTTGGAAGGTCTGGATGTACACCTCGCCGGGCTTCTCGGCGCGGCCGGCGCGGCCGCTCACCTGCGCGAGCAGCTGGTAGGTGCGCTCGCTCGCGCGCGGGTCGGGACGGTTGAGCGACGTGTCAGCGTTCAGCACGCCCACGAGCGTGACGTTCGGGAAGTCGAGTCCCTTCGCAATCATCTGCGTGCCGAGGAGGACATCCGCCTTGCCCGCGCGGAACGCGGAGAGGATGTCGTCGTGCGAGAACTTGCGCGACGTGGAGTCCGCGTCCATCCGCAGGATCTTCGCGCGCGGGAAGCAGGCCTTCAGCGCGGCCTCGGCGCGCTGCGTGCCCACGCCGCCGTAGGAGAGTTCCCTCGCGTGGCAGATCGGACAGTCCGCGGGAAGCCGCGCCCAGCCGCCGCACACGTGGCAGCGGAGACACTGGTCTGCACGATGGTAGGTGTACGGCACGGCGCATTCCGGGCACTCCGCCACCCAGCCGCAGTCCGGACAGTCGAGCACGCGCGCGTAGCCGCGCCGGTTGAGGAAGAGGATCGTCTGCTCGCCGCGGTCGAGGCGGCTCCGCACCGCCTCCAGGAGGAGCGACGAATAGATGGGCACATGCCCCATGCGCTCAAGCTCCTGCTGCATGTTGACGAGATGAACGTCGGGCAGCGAGCGGCCCGCCACGCGCGCGGGCACGGAGGCGAGCTCGTACTTGTTCTGCTGCGCGTTGAGCCAGGACTCGAGCGACGGCGTGGCGCTGCCCAGCACGATGCGCGCGCCCTCGAAACGCGCGCGCATCACGGCCACGTCGCGCGCGTGGTAGCGCGGCGTCTCGTCCTGCTTGTAGGAAGGGTCGTGCTCCTCGTCCACCACGATCAGCCCGAGGTTCGCGACGGGGGCGAACACCGCGCTGCGCGGTCCCACCACCACGCGCGCCTCGCCCGTGCGGATGCGGTGCCACTCGTCGTAGCGCTCGCCGTCGGAAAGCGCCGAATGGAGCACGGCCACCCGATCGCCGAAGCGACCCGCGAAACGGCGCACCGTCTGGGGTGTGAGCGAAATCTCGGGCACGAGCACGATGGCGCCCTTCCCCTGCTCCAGGAGCTTGGCGATCGCCTGGAGGTAGATTTCCGTCTTGCCGCTACCCGTGACGCCGTGCAGCAGCACAGGACGCGGCGAATCGGAAAAAATGGTTTCAAGCGCCTGCGCCTGCATATCGTTGAGTTGGAGCGGACGCGTGGGCACGACGCTCCGCCCAGCCAGCGGGTCGCGGCGCGACTGCCGCGCGGCAATGGACACGCACCCTTTCCGCTCCAGAGCGCGAAGCGTCGACGGCGACGTCTGGAACTCCTTCACGAGCTGCTGCATCCAGCCGCCGCCCACGCGCACGATGTCGGCCAGCAGCTGCGCCTGGTGCTTCGTCAAATCGGCCGTGGAGCCGGTCGGCTCCACGAACAGCAGTTCCTTCGGGCGGGCGGACGGCTTGAGGACGGATGCGGGGACTGCGGTCTTGAGCACGACCTCGATCGGAGAGGCCGTGTAGGAGGCAATCCACTTGACGAGCTTCAGCAGCGCAGGGGAAAAGAACGGCGACTCGTCCTCGATCGCCATCACCGGCTTCGTGGCGAACGCGGGAGGCGTCTCGGAGAGGGACAGCGCGAACCCCCGCGTGATGCGCCCGTGGAACGGCACGCGCAGGAGCTGCCCCACGCGTACCCTCCCTAAAAGTTCGACCGGCACTTCGTACGTGAAGAGCCGGTCGAGCGCCAGGTCAATGGCTACTGAAACGAACAATTAGAGATCCATGAACTCAAGCTTCTTCTCGCGGGAGGAGTTGTCGAATCCCTGCTTGTTGAAGATGATGTTGAGACGCGCGTACTTCTGCTTGAGCGACTCGGCCGCGCCCGACTTGCGCACGAGCACGAAGCCCTTGTTCGAGAAAGGCTGGTCGTAGTTCTTGCCCAGCGTCACCTTGGCGTCGTCGGTTCCGTTGAAGTTGTTCAAGTAACCGTTGAGCTGGGAGAAGTCCACGTTGCGCGTGACGAGGATGGGGATGAAGTCCTGCGTCTCGCTCACCACGTTCTTGGCAATGGCCCACGCGATGTTGTTCTTCTCGAGCGTCTGACCGGACATGCCCGGCACGCCGCAACCAGACAGCGAACTGAGCAAGTCGCCGTCCACGGTCGGATCCCATTCGGACTTGCCGTAATTGTTCATGTCGAACAGGTCGATGAAATACTGCGTGGTCGTAGAGGCCGACTTCGACGCGATGTCGTCAGAAGAAGCGCCCTGCGAGCTTTCATCCTGGTCCTTCGGCCACACTTCGCCGGAATGGCCCTGACGCTCGATGTTGGCCTGCATGATGCCCTGGATGAGCTTTCGACCCTGCATCGACATGGTGCTGAGGTTGGCGCTCAGCATCGCCGATGAAATCACCGGGAACAGCGCGCCCATCAGAATGCCGAGAATGCCAATCACGACGAGCAGCTCGACGAGGGTAAATCCTTTTGTTGAAACCTTCTTCATTTTTTGTCTCCTTTTATTGTCCGTTGACGCGCGTATTATCTCACATTCTGTTCGCGCACGCAAGCCCAAATCGGAAGAATTTACATTTGCGGCTGCTTGCCCCGCCCGAGGCGTTTTGGTAAACTCGCCGCGGACACCGCAAGGAATGACCGATGAACATCTACGACACGCATGCGCATTTCGCCGAAGACCGCGAGAAAACGGCCGCCATTCTCGCCCGCGCCCGCGCGGCGGGCGTCACGCGCCTCATGGCCGTGGGCGGCTCGCCCGAGCTGAACCGTGCCGCCCTTCTCGCCCAGTCGCTCGCGCCGGACGGTCCGCGCCTCG
>JAFRSR010000189.1 GCA_017427485.1 Kiritimatiellia bacterium | reverse complement strand
GGGGCGACCGCCCTACCGGCCGTCTCGATCGGCCGCCGCGACCAGACGCCGCTCGGCCGGAGCGGCGACCGCCTGCGCTGCGACTGGGGCTGGGCCTGGCTCGTGGGTCCGTCCGCGCCCGCCGCCGGCGAGTCGCATTTCCTGCTCGCGTACGACGACGTGAAGTCCATCCGGTTCTTCGGCCGGGACCTGCCCGCCTGGTGGCGGCGCAACGGCCTCGCGTTCACGGACATGCTCGCGGCGGCGCTGCGCGACCGCGCGGACCTGCTCGCGAAGCTCGACCGGTTCGACGCAGAGCTCGCGCGCGACCTCGCGCGCATCGGCGGCGAGAAGTACGCGGCGCTCGCGTGCCTCTCCTACCGACAGAGCTTCGCGGCGTGCAAGCTCGTGGCGGATCCGAACGGCCAGCCGTTCTACTTCTCGAAGGAGAACGGGTCCGGCGGCCTGATCGGCACGACGGACGTGTTCTACCCGCAGCTGCCGCACCTGCTGCTGACGAGTCCCGCGCTCGCGAAGGCCACGCTCGCGCCCACGTGCATCTACGCCGCGTCCGGGAAATGGCCCTACCCCTACGCGCCGCACGACCTCGGCGTCTATCCCGTGGCGGAGGGGCAGTACTACGGCATGAAGAAGGGGCAGGCCGTGGGCGGCGGCGACGACGACACGTTCCGGATGCCCGTGGAGGAGTGCGGCAACATGCTCATCGCGCTCGCGGCGGTGGCGACGGCCGAGGGGAACGCGGACTTCGCGGGACGCTGGTGGGGCGAGGTGACGAAGTGGGCGGAGTACCTCGCGAAATTCGGCTACGACCCCGGCAACCAGCTCTGCACGGACGACTTCGCGGGGCACCTCGCGCACAACGGCAACCTGTCCGTCAAGTCCATCGTGGCCCTCGCGTGCTACGCGCGCCTTGCGGAGATGCGCGGCGAGCGGGAGACGGCGGGGAAGTACGCGGCGCTCGCGAAGGGCATGGTGCCGCAGTGGATC
Organism: Kiritimatiellia bacterium; assembly: GCA_017427485.1. Classification (GTDB taxonomy): domain Bacteria; phylum Verrucomicrobiota; class Kiritimatiellia; order RFP12; family UBA1067; genus RUG572. Next base: position 7,443 of record JAFRSR010000189.1, on the reverse strand, counting down.
GCGGCCGCGAAGGGCGGCCGCCACGGCGCCGCGAAGCTCGTGCTCGGGCCCTGCCACCATCCGGCCGACACCTGGGCGCAGAAGTACAACCTCGTGTGGGACCGCATCCTCGGGCTCGGGCTCTTCCCCGCGTCCGTCGCCGAAGGCGAGCTGAAGGCCTACCGCCAGCTGCTCCTGCCGTACGGCCTGCCGCTCGACAGCCGGCTCAACTACACGAAGGCGGACTGGACGGTGTGGTCCGCCACGCTCACGGGCAGGCGCGACGACTTCGAGGCGCTCATCGCGCCGCTCTACCGCTTTGCAGACGAGACGCCCGACCGCGTGCCGTTCACCGACTGGTACTGGGCGGACAACGGCCGCTTCCGCGGGTTCGTCGCCCGCAGCGTGGTGGGCGGCGTGTTCCTCCCCGCGCTCTACGACCGGGACCTGTGGAAGAAGTACGCGTCGCGCGGCGCGGACGCGGACGGCGCCTACGCGCCGGTCAAGTGAGGGCGACCGCATGAAGCCGCCGCGCATCCTCTTCGTCGGAAACTTCCTCGTGCGCCACTGGGGCAACGGGCGCACGGGGATCGACATGCGCCTCGCCGCCGGGGCGATCCGCAACGAATGGGAGATGGCCACGTTCTCCGAGCGCGACGTGACGCGCTTCCTCGCGCCGCTCGGGTTCATGCGGAACATTGGCGCGAAGATGATGAACGCGCGGCTCGTGAAGACGGTGCGGAACTGGAAGCCGGACTTCGTGTTCATGTCGCACTGCGACTACGTGACGAACGAGGCGCTCGCGGCGGCGCGGAAGGCGTGCCCCGGCGTGCGGATCGTCCACATCAACTGCGACCCCGTGGAGACCGAGCACTGCCGCAACCAGATCGCGCGGCGCATGGAGTCGTGCGACGCAATCTTCGTGACGACGGCGGGCGACGTGCTGAAGCAGTGGACCACGGGGCGCAACGTGGTGGGCTTCTTCCCGAACCCGAGCGACCCTTCCTACGAGGTGGAGGACAACTCCGCGAAGACCGAGTTCACGTGGGACCTCTTCTTCGCGGGGCGTCCCGCGCTCGCGGACGCGCGCCGCGAGCTGCTCGGCAAGGTCGCCGCGCGGATCGACCCGACCGTGCGCTTCGGGCTGTTCGGCATGGACGCGGCGCCGCTCGTCGTGGGGCGCGCCTACGAGGAGGCGATCGCCGCCTCGAAGATGGGGCTATCCATCAACCGCTTCGAGGGGTGGAAGTGGTACGCCTCGGACCGCGTCACGCACCTGATGGCGAACGGCGTGCTGACCTTCCAGTACGACGGCAACGACATGCAGCGTTTCTTCACGGGGAAGGAGACCGCCTACTTCCACACGCCGGAGGAGCTGGCGGACCGCATCAGCTGGTTCAACTGCCACGACGAGGCGCGCCGCGAGGTGGCGGCCGCGGGGCGCGCGGCCTACCGCCGTCAGTTCGACGCGCGGCGGGTGCTCAAGTACATGGTTGAGACGACGCGGGGCGACCCGCATTCGGAACCCTACGAGTGGGCGGAGGAAGTGTACCGCTAAGGGTTAATTGTGGTATAATATGACGCATCCAAGGAGAAGCAGATTGTGAATACAGTTCTTATTGGCTCCCAGTGGGGAGACGAAGGCAAAGGCAAGATCATCGATGTCCTGACGGACAAGGCGGACGTGGTGGTGCGCTACCAGGGCGGCTCGAACGCCGGCCACACCGTGATCGCGGAGGGCAAGAAGCGCGTGCTGCGCCTCATCCCGAGCGGCATCCTGCACGAGGGCAAGACGTGCATCATCGGCAACGGCGTGGTGATGAACCCGCTCGACCTCATCGAGGAGATCGAGGCCATGCGCGCCTCGGGCGTGGAGCCGAAGGGACGTCTCTTCATCTCCACCCGCACGCAGATGGTGATGCTCTACCACCGCGCGCTCGACAAGGCCGAGGAGGCCGCCCGCGCGCCCGGGAAGAAGATCGGCACGACGGGCCGCGGGATCGGCCCCGCCTACGCCGCGAAGGTGAGCCGCACGGGCCTTCGCTGCGGCGACATGCTGCGCGACGACTTCACCGACATCGTGCGCGAGCAGGTGGAGGAGACGAACCGCAAGCTGAAGATGCTCCGCGCCGAGCGCGTGGATGCGGGCGACCAGATCGGCGTGCCGGGCTGCACGGTCACGGACTACCAGCTCGATCCAGATGAGTTCGCGCGCATCTACGCGGCCGCGAAGGAGAAGCTCTCGCCCTACATCATCGACACCGTGCCCTACCTCCACGCCGCGAAGGCGGCGGGGAAGTCTATCCTCTGCGAAGGCGCACAGGGCACGATGCTCGACATCGACTTCGGCACGTATCCGTTCGTGACGAGCTCGAATCCGACCTCCGGTGGCGCATGCATCGGCTCGGGACTCTCCCCGCGCGACATCGACTGCGTGGTGGGCGTGGTGAAGGCCTACACGACGCGCGTGGGCGAGGGACCGTTCCCCACCGAGCTCTACAACGCCGTGGACAAGCAGGATCCCGACGGCAAGACGATGGCCGAGGTCGGGCACGAGTTCGGCGCCGTCACGAAGCGTCCGCGCCGCACGGGCTGGTACGACGCCGTGATCGCCCGCTACGCGCAGCAGGTGAACGGCATCGACTACTGGGCGCTCACGAAGCTCGACGTGCTGGACACGATCGCCAAGATCAAGATCTGCGTCGCGTACGAGCTGGACGGGAAGCGGATCGACACGATTCCCTCTTCCGCGAGCGACCTTGCGCGCGTGAAGCCGATCTACGAGGAGATGGACGGCTGGCTGTGCAAGACATCCGACATAACCCGCATCGAGGACCTGCCGCCGAAGGCAAAGGCCTACGTGGACCGTCTCGTGGAGCTGTCGGGCGCGAAGCTCGGCATCCTCTCCATCGGTCCCGCCCGCGAATCAACCATCCGGATCGCCTTGTGAACCACGTCCTGAGAAGAACGTTGACGGGATTGGCCGTCGGGGCGGGGGTCATCACGATCTTCCTGTGGTGCCCGCTGCGGGCGGTGTTGCCGATCGTCGTGCTGCTCTCCGCGCTCGTACAGCTGGAGTTCTACCAGATGGCGAAGGAGCGGGAGCCGGCCTCCGTGTTCGGCATCGCGCTGGGCACGGCGTGGCTCGTGGCCGTGGGCCTGTACGGATTCGGCGACGGACTCGTCCAGCTGGCGCTGGCGTTTCCGGCGGCGCTCGTGCTGGGGATGTTCGGACTCTGCGCGTGGGTGCTGTTCCGTCCGCGCTTCGCCCATCCCATCAGTACGGTGAGCACGACGCTCGCGGGATTCCTCTACATCCCGTTCCAGCTCGGGTTCTTCCTCCTCATGGCGCAGATGGGGGCGAAGGGTCTGTGGGGCGGCGAGCCGGGGTCGTGGACGCGGCACGGGCTCTACACGCTGTTCGCGGTCATCGCGACGGCGAAGTTCTCTGACACGGGCGGGTTCGCGTTCGGCATGGCGTTCGGGAAGCACAAGATGTGCCCCACGATCTCGCCGAAGAAGTCATGGGAGGGGCTGGTCGGCTCGATGCTCTTCTCGGCCGCGACGGCGTGCGTGTTCCTCGCGCTCGCGCGGCGGTTCGGTTGGGGCGAGACCGTGCGGTTCTGGAACGTGCTGACCTATCCGGTCGCGGCCGCGTGCGGCGCGGCGATGGCGCTCCTGGCGACGGTGGGCGACCTCATCGAGTCCCGTTTCAAGCGCGCGTGCGGCGTCAAGGACTCCGCCACGTTCATGCCAGCGGGCATGGGCGGGTTCCTCGACATGTTCGACTCCATTCTGTTTATCCCCGCGCTTGTCTACTACCCGTTGTTCTGCTTTAATCTCGTCGGTCCCTGATTTGCAATTGACAGAAGGGGGGGGCAAATGGTAAGTTATGGCCGACGTTTTTAAGGAGGAACTGTGCCATGTCTAAGAAGGAATTGAATCTAAAGGTAATCTGCACGTTCGTGACGGGCCTGTTCGCCGCGTCCGCCGCCGCGATCTCCATCACGGCGAACACCACGGTGACCGAGGCCAACGTGGCCGACTACGTCGCGGCCGACATCGACATCGCCGCCGGCGCCACGCTCACGTTCTCCGGCCTCACCACGCCGCGCACGTTCACCGGCACGCTCACGGGCGGCGGCAACTTCGCCGTCGTGAGCCCCGCACGCACCGACGTGAAGATGACGCTGAACGGCAACGCCACCGGCTTCACCGGCCAGTTCTGCTTCACGAACCACGCCGTGAATGTCTCCTCCCCGACCGCCGTCGGCGACGTGGCGCGCATCAACCTCGTCGTGCCGCAGGCGAGTTCCACCGGCACGGATGCGTACCAGTGCAAGTTCAATCCGGAGAACGCCACGTATCGCAACTTCATCGACGCGAACGTGGGCCCGAACAACGGCGTGATGCCCGCGGCCGGCGTGACGTTCGCCGGGCCGATCTTCTGGCGCGGCGGCCGTCTCTACGGAAACGCCATCGTGACCGGCCCGATCACGAACAACGCCGCCACGATGTACTGCCAGGGCGGCATGAAGCTGCGCGGCGGCGTCACGTCCGTAAAGAATGGCGGGAACCTCCAGGCGGATGGCGGGAACCTCTACATTGAAAGCGACGTGGAGAAGATCAGCTTCGTCCAGGCGATCGGCCATACGATATTCTTCGGCAAGGAGAACGCGCTCGCGGAGTCGATCTACATCACTTTCGGCGTGAGCTACCGCCACTTCGGCAAGCTTGACCTCCAGGGGTGGAACCAGCGCTGCTCCCGGTTCGTCGCCACCACCGACCTCGCCAACGAGTCGAGCACCTACGTCACTTCCGCGGACCCGGCCACGCTTTCGATCCTGAACCAGAGCGCCGACGTCACGTGGTACGGGAACCTCAACGGCAAGGCGTCGCTTTCGTACGCGTCGGCGTCCGGCAAGCGGTTCACCTACAACGGACGCTCCGGGACCTCGACGGGCTCCATCACGGTGAACAGCGGCTACTTCCGCTTCGAGACGAACGCCGTGCACAAGGGACTCTCGAAGCTCGTCGCGAAGGGCACGGGCACGTTCGAGTTTCCGGCGAACACGTCCGGCGGCAACGTCGCCTTCGCCTCCATCAACCCGAGCGGCGTGTCCGTGGCGTTCGAGGACACCGGCAAGATCGACATCGCCTCCGACGTGGTCCTGGAGGTGGACACCGCCTCAGTCGACGACGAGTACGTGGAGCCGGGCACCTACACGAAGAACGACGGCACGGAGGTTGGCGAGCACCTCACCGGCAACGGTGCGCTGCGCGTCCTCAACAGCGCGCCCGTGACGGCGGGCGACACGTACGTGTGGACGGGCGCGGCGGGCGACGGCCTGCTCACGACGGACGGCAACTGGGAAGGCGGCGCGGCACCCGACCTCACGGAGGGCACGGCGAAGCTGTTCTTCTCGGCGGGCACGGCGTCCGCCACGGTGAGCGGCACGGCGCACGTGTACGGCATCACGTTCTGCACGAACGCGGCGTTCACGCTCACGGGCGCGGACGCGAACGCGAAGGTCGTCGTGGGCGCAGGCGGGTTCCTTTTCACGAACACGGCGGCTGCGAGCGTCACGCACGTCCTCGACGTGCCGGTGGAGATCGGAACGCTCCCGCAGACGTGGCGCGTCGCCTCCACGGACACGCAGCTCTCCCTCACGGCGCCGCTGTCCGGGCGTGAGTCCCTGGCGCCGCTGACGATCGACTGCCGCGGGCGCGTCCAGTTCCGGGCGGACAACTCGGGCCTCCTCACGCCGCTCGTGCTGACGAACGTCACGACGGCCACGCAGCCGTACGTCTACGACATGAAGGGCCTCGGCGCGCCGAGCCGCTTCACGACTGTGTGGGGCGGGCAGCCGCGCTTCATGACGGACAGTCCGGCTGGCGGCAGCCTCACGAACGAGACGCCGCTCCGCCTCCGCAGCGGCCTCACGAACCAGGAAGGCGCCTACATCAACAGTTCCGGGAACGCGCATCTCTACCTGGCCGGGCCCGTTTCGTTCGTCGGCACCGGTCTCGCATCCGGCCAGTCTGAAATCTTCTTCCACGGAAACGTCCATTTCACGGGCGGCATCACGAACGAGACAGGCGGGCCGGTGTGCTTCCGCATGAATAGCGCGAACGAATGGATCGAAGGCACAGGCATCCATTTGTCCAATACGTTCGCTGTCGACTACGGCGGCGCCCTGAACATCTCGGCGCCTGCGAACGACTGGACGACGCTCGCATCGTACAAGGCCACCATCGTCTGCCACGACGCCAACGTGCTCGCGAAGGGCAAGGCGGTGAGGATGGGTGGGACGGGCGTCTACCTCGCCAACACGTCCAAGCTGAACTTGAACGGCTACGACCAGAGCATCGGGCGGTTCTACATGGGGTGGACGCCGGCTGAGTATCCCAACAACTACACGACCGTCGACAGCTCGACGCCGGCCATGCTGGAGATCGCGACGGACGCGGCGAACAACGACATCGTGCCGCTCAAGGTGACCGGGGCGGCGGGCCTCAAGTTCAACGCCGCCGGCTCCTTGACCTTCACGAACTTCACGTCTGCGACCATCGGCACCTTGGAGGTGGACCGCGGCACGGTGCGCTTCGCGGCGGGGTCGGGGTGGATCGCCACCACGAACGTCGTCCTCGCGGGTGGCACGCTGGCGGTGGCGCCGGGCGCGGGCGCGACGGCGTTCGGCAGCGCGCAGGACGTGAGCGCCGCGCTTCTCACCGTTGTCTCCACGAATTCACCCACGCTCTCCGTTGCCGCCGGCGAACGGGCCACCGTGGACATGCTCGCCGTCATTGAAGAGGGCGGGAAGGTGAAGTGGAAGGATCCGGGCATTTACGGCGGACCGGACGCCGGCCTTTCCGCGTCCCGCACGGTTGACTGGATCTCCGGCACCGGCACGCTCCGCGTGCGCCACGGCATCAGCGGCGGCACGATCCTCATCATCCGCTGACCTTGATCATCTCCCGTATGGGGAGCCGCCATCTTGGCGGCTTGCTGTGACAACGGGCATCTTGTCCGTTGCACGAATTATGGAAGTCTCGGCTGTCCCGCCCGCGCTGGGGCGGACTGTGGTATAATACCGCCCGTGCAGAAGGCGAGCAAGAGATTCGCCTTGTTCGAGAAGGCCTTTGGGGAGGGGATTGATATCCCATCCCCCGCTCTTGCTTTGCCTTCGTTCTCGGGATCGGCTACGGCGTTCGCCGCCGCCGCGCTGGCGCGCGGAGAACGGCGCGCGCGGGGCGCGCGCCCTACCGAGGAGGCTGCGCCATTCGTGCTCGTGGTCACGCCGGGCATCCCGGAGGCGGATACGGTGGCGGACGACCTGCGCATCTTGGAGGGGGAATGCGGCGTGCGCGCGCTCGCCTTTCCGCCGCCGCTGGAGGACGATCCCACGTCCACTGCCGCGCGCCTCAAGGTGTCGGCGGCCCTTGGCGCGTGGCGGATGCGCC
>JAFRSR010000188.1 GCA_017427485.1 Kiritimatiellia bacterium | reverse complement strand
CTGCAGACGGTCTCCCCACGTGTGGTCGAGGCCGAACTTCGCGAGCCAGTCCGCGCGCCCCTTCCGCGTGGCGGGCGGCAGCCACACGCCCGTGTAGAGCGCCTCGTCGCGCGAGTCGCACTTGATGCAGAGGTTCAGGTATTCGTGCGTGACGAACGGACGCTCCGGGTCCACGGTGCCGCGCGGCCACGGCTTGATGGGGCCGCCCAGGTAGTCCGCCGCCTCGGGCGGATTGATCCAGTCCGCATGGCAGTCCTGGTTGATCTTCAGGCGGTCGGGGTCCATCGCCTTCACATAGGCGTGCAGGCGCGCGTCGAGCACTTTGCCGAACGACCCCTCGTTGCCCATCGAATAGACGGCGAAGGAGGGATGGCGGCGGAAGTTCCGGTAGAGCTCCGTCACGTCGCGCTGGGGGTCGAATTCGAAGCCCTCGGTCGGCATGTCGCTGTAGTACGGCAGCTCGGGCTGGATCATGACGCCGAGCTCGTCCGCCGCCTCGTAGTATTCGGGCAGCTCCGTGTGCGTGTGCAGGCGCACGAAGTTGAAGCCCGCCGCGCGCGCCTTCGCGAGATGCGCGCGGTGGAGGTCGCGGTCCGGCGGTGTGATGCCCGTGAGGGGATAGACGTGGTCGTCGCCGAAGCCGCGCACGTAGAACGGCTTGCCGTTCAGGTAGAACTCCTTGCCGCGCACCTCGAACTTGCGCACGCCGAAGCGTTCGCGCCGCGTGTGGACGACCTGTCCGTTCTCCACGAGGTCCACCCGCGCCGTGTAGAGGTTGGGATGTTCCGGAGACCAGGGGCGGAAGTCCGCAAGCGGAAGTTTGAGGGTTAGGTGGTTAGGTGGTTGGGTGGTTAGGTGGTTAGGTGGTTGCTCTACGACATGGCCGTCAATCGTGACGCGAAGCTGGTAGGGCGCGCGCCCCGCACGCGCCGAATCCGGCGGTCGCGGGGCAACCTCCCTACCGATCTCCACGTGCACTTCGGCCGCCTTCTCGTCGAACAGGCCGCGCACCCAGGCGTCGTCGATGAACGTCTGCGGCGTCGCCTCGAACTCCATGTCGCGGTAGAGGCCGCCCCAGCGGTGCATGGCGCTGAAGAGCCCCTTGCGGGATGGCACCGTGTTGCAGGCCTGCACCACGACCTTCGCGTCCTCGCCGGGCGTCACGAGGTCCGTCACGTCGTACTTGTACGTGCCGCAATAGTTGTTCACGAGCGCCACCTGCTGGTCGTTCACCCAGAACCAGCCCATGGACTTCACGCCGCCGATCTTGAGCCACACGCGCTTTCCCTTCCACGCGGCGGGAATCTTCACCGTCTTGCGGTACCAGCCGCTGCCCATGTGCTTGTGGCGGATGGGCTTCGCGTTGTGGTCGCCCTTCTGGTCCCAGCTGTCGCCCATGCCGGGGTCGCCAACGCCCTGCGCCTCCCAGCAGGCGGGCACCTGGATCGGACGCACCCCCGGCCAGGTCTTTTCCTTGTAGAAAGGTTTCCAGATGCCGTTGCGCCCGAGGTTGCCGGCGAACGGCGTGAACTCCCACTCCCCGCGCAGGGAGACGACGCTCCCCTCCTCGTTCCCCATCACAGGGTTCACCACGGCGGGATGGGCCGTGCGTCCGCCCCATGAGAGATCGCCCCCCGCCTCGGGCAGGGCGGCAGCAAACGCGCCCATGGACACGAGCGCAACCGGTACAAGCCGTCTAATCATCGTATGTCTTCCTTTCTTTGCAATTGCTTCCCGTGCGTATCCACGACGAAATTCGCCAGCACGGCCGCATGGTCGGAGGGAAATGCGGAAAAAGAACGGCCGTGCCAGACGAATGGACGATGGTAATCTCCGGCGATGATCTCAAACGACACCGGCTTCAACCGCTTGCCGACGGCATAAACGTAGTCGAGCCGCAGAAAAGGCTTCGGGTGCTGGGCCATCACGCCCGGCATGGGGAACGTCGCGCCGTAGTTCGCCGCCGGATCGGGATAGAGCGTGCGGAACACATCGCGGAATCCGGCCGCGGCCATCTGGGATGAAACCGGCCATGGGACGCTGCGCCCGTGGTGTCCTTGCCAGTTCCCCGTCGCCGCCGTCCAGTCCAGATGCGAATGGCTGTTGAAGTCGCCCGCCATCAGGATCGGCACCTCGTCCTTCTCCGCCAGGAACGGCGCCATGCCCGCCAGGATTCCCGCCATCGCCTGCGGGCGCGGCGCGGCATCGTACGACTGGCGCGCGTTTTCCCACGCCAGCAGCTCGTCGGGCGTCTTGTCGGCCGGCGTCCGCAAGCAGAGCGGCAACCAAAGCATTGCCACGGGGCAGGCCCTTAGGCGCATGCAGCCCGCGTCGAGATCGGCGACCTGCGTGTTGAACGCGCCGCCCTGCGGTTCTCCGTAGTTGCCCTTCTCCCTGTAGGGCTCATGCGTCCCCACGATCGGAAACCGGCTGAAGATCGCATTGCAGCGTCCGAGGAGTCGTGCGTCGTATCCTGGCAGCGCGGCCTTGAACCGCTCGAAGGAGCCATACGTCTCCTGCATGAGAAAGATGTCCGGCCGGGCCGCCCGCACAACGGCGAACATGTTGCTTTCCAGCAGCGTGCGCTCCGCAGGCGACCGACGCTCCCAGCCATAATGTTCGGTGTTCCAGCTCAAAACGGACAGCCGTTCCTCCGCATGCGCCGCCGCGCACATGAGGCTCATCCCGGCGACGAGCGCGCGGAGGGGTTTTGTGAGATTTTTCATGCTCATCCTCTGATTGCGGCCATTTTACCAAAGGATGGGCTGCAAAGTCAATGGGCGCATCACCTGAAGATGATCGTCGGGTGAGCTTTAAATTAGTCGCAAGTCGTAGCATCACGCCGCCTTCCGCTGGGTACGGATTCGCGCCACGAGCGCGCACATGGCGGATGCGTTGAACACGCGCCAGTGCATCCCTGACTGCTTGCAGCGTCTCGCGACGT
>JAFRSR010000187.1 GCA_017427485.1 Kiritimatiellia bacterium | reverse complement strand
TGACTTTCAGCATACGCTCGCTCCTTGCCCGCACTATGGCGCGGCGAGTGTAGTATCTCAAAAAATCGCCGATTTGTCAAGCGGGGGCGGAAATCAAATCACCGATTGATTCTCATCTGCCTATCTGAAAACGCCGTGGGCGTCAATCGTCCGGCAGCGGCTGCGCTTCGCGTGCGGACGTGAAAAGCGCAAGCGGAATGTGGCAATACCCGCCGGGATGCTTGTCGAGATAGTCCTGGTGGTAGTCCTCGGCCGCATAGAATTTGACGAGCGGCTTCTTCTCGACGGCGAGCGGCTTCGCGTGCCGGGCTTGTTCGGCCTGCCAGACCTGCTCGACGAGAGGCATGTCGCCCTTGTCAACAAAGTAGATGCCCGTGCGGTACTGCGAGCCGACGTCATTCCCCTGCCGGTTGACGCTGACGGGATCGATCGCCTTGAAATACATCTGGAGCAGAAAGCGCAAGCCCACCTTCCGAGGGTCGTACACCACGCGGACCGTTTCCGCGAAACCTGTCTTGTCCGTGCAGACCTCCTTGTAGGTGGGGTTCTCCGTAGTGCCATTGGCATACCCCACTTCCGTGTCCAGCACGCCGGCCACCTGCTTGAAATAGTGCTCCAGTCCCCAGAAGCAGCCACCCGCCAGGTAGATTTCCTTCGCCTTTCCGAGCGGCAGGAGATACTTCCCGTAACCCGCGTCCGCCATCTTCTCCGCGGGGATGAACCGCAACGATGCGCTGTTGATGCAATACCGCAGGCCGCCCGATTCCCGCGGCCCGTCGGCGAAGACATGCCCGAGGTGGGCGTTCCCGCAGCGGCTGCGCACCTCGGTCCGTATCATGCCGTGCGACTCGTCCCGGTGTTCCGTGACGACATCTTTGGAAATGGGTTTGCTGAAGGCCGGCCACCCGCAGCCAGACTCGAACTTGTCCGTCGAGAGGAAGAGCGGTTCGCCCGTGGTGACGTCCACGTAAATCCCCGGACGGAACTCGCCGACGTATTCATTCGCGTAGGGCCGCTCCGTGGCGGCCTTCTGCGTCACCGCGTATTGGAGGGGCGTCAGTTTCTTGCGCAGTTCCTCGTCGCCGGGCCGCACATACCGTTCCGCATCTTTCATTCGCGTCTCCACGTGCCGCCCGACAGACGGATTCTCGGCAACCGCCGCCCCAGCCGCCACGCACGCGGCAACCGTCCAGCACCATTTCACCGGGAAACCTCAGAACGATTCCGTGATCCGCCTCAGCGCCTCGCGGAGGCGCTCGGCCTCGGCCTCGTCGCCGTGCTGGACGGCATACTCCAGCAGCGCGTCCAGCCGCTTGATTTCCTCTATTGCATTGTCTCTCTGTGGCATTGCCATAACTATTTCTCCTACTGTGTCAACGGGGTCTGTCCCTTCTACACCCCATCAGACCTCTTCGCTGAGGGCGCAGTCGCCGCCATGGAACACGAGCACGAGGCGGTGGAGAGTGACACCGTTGCCGATCCTCCATTCGGCGACAAGGTCGGGATCGGAAGAATAGCGGTCAAGCTGTTCAACGGCCTCGGACTTGATTTTCGCAAGTTGCTCGGACGTGGGCGCGGGATCGCCGGCCTTGACGTATTTCATCTCGATGAGCGCAGCGTGCGCGATCTCCGGCCAACGCGAAAGCTGGGGCGCAAGCGCGATGTCGTAGAAGCCTCCGCCCGACTCGCGCTCGTGCCTGACGAAGTACGGCCCGCCAGAGGCCGTAAGGAGTGCGACGAGGGTGGACTGCACGACCTTCTCGCCCTCGACCGAATCGCGCACCGCGAAGTTCTCCTTCACGATTCCGGCGAGGATGCCGACAAGACCCCGCCAATCCCCATTCTCGGCGAACTCGCAAAGCCCGTCGTTGATGCCATACACCCGCTCGTCGATCTTGTGGACGTCGGCGTAGGCGGCAGGGATCATCTTCGCCGTGAGCTCCTTCAACGTCTCGTTCGGGACTCCAAATTCCATCTTCCCGAACTTGGCGCCCGTGATCGTCGTGATGCCGAGCCAGTAGAGGAGCGACGTGAAGTTCTCCTTCTGCGAAAGCTCCCTTGCCTGAAACGACTTCACGAGCCGCTCCGACAGCGAACCGCCCGCCAGCAGATTCTCCAGGACGTGGAAGTTGCCGTTGAGCCGCCTGTCCGCCGTTACGAGATGGCGGATCTTCGCGTAGTCGGTGCGCAGGTTCTCGTCGATGAAGTCGTCGGGAAACTGCTTCGTGCGCCACAGATGGCTGAAAAGCGAGAGTACGAGCGTCGTGTTGGCAAGCGCCGGCGCGTCCGCGCTGCCGAAGCGGTAGTTGTCGTACCACGCGCGTGCTACGTTGTAAGCCTTGTCCGCGTCGAAGCCGCAACGAAGGGCGTAGTAGTCCGAGATGGCGCGGAGGTCGTCGTGGCGGAAGCCGGTCAAATCGGCAAACTGGGGATCGAGCGAGATGTTCGTCCCGATGTTGAAGCCGCTCGTCACGTCGTCCATCGTCACGGGCGAGACGCCGGTGATGAAGAGGCGCGACACGGGCGCGTTCGTGCCGCCCGTGGCCGTCTTGAGAATCGTGAAGAACTGCTTGAAGAAGCCGTCGCCGTGACAGAGGTCGTCGTATGCCTTCTGCCCGCTCTCCGCGAGGATCGTGTTGGTGAAGTTGTCGTACTCGTCGATGATGACGTACAGCTTGC
>JAFRSR010000186.1 GCA_017427485.1 Kiritimatiellia bacterium | reverse complement strand
CCAATTCCGCTGCTTGTCTGAAAGTAAACGCACGTCCCCTCCCCGGGGAGGGTGAGGAAGATTTCCCTTTCTCATTGACAACAGCCAATCTTTATAGGGGGTAAACGAACGGAGAAAGTGCGTTTACTTCTGGAAGCAGCGTTTACGACGTATCGCAATAAGTGACGTAGCGCGCCCACACGACACAAAATGTGGTATACTATCTTGTGAAAGGAACACTACAACGAGTGTTATGCCAATGAAAAGCGTACAGATGGCTCCTCGCCATACTCGCAAATCCGCGAGTATGTACGTGACGGCTTTCGCAGGTGCGGCGCTTGCGACGATTTCACCCGTGTGTGCAGAGGTGAACATCTATCCGAATGTGTTTGAGGGACAGATGTTAGGATATGGATACCCGTTCGATGGCTACTCATACGATCTGAGCGTGTGGGAGAATCGCTTTGAATGTCACGCATACGGCCCTTGGGGGACGCCGTCGTTGTTAATCGGCATTACATACGAGATGGACGGAGACACCGCGACAACGACATTAACCGCGCGAAGTCTCGAGCCTCCGATAGTGGAGCTCGACACAGACTACGAAGACTCGTTCATCGAGAACTATGATTCTCGTGCGGCGTGGTTCGTGAAGGAAAGCCCCACCACGAAGGTGTCCGTTTCCAATACGATCTACCGAAGCCGCGTGTTCAAGGACGAGAGCACAGGACGGAACATCCCCGAAGAGCCATTCACGTTTACTGGACCGTGTTACGATACGAAATACCTCTACTTGTGCTATGGCCATCCCAACGGCACGACGGTCGGCTGGGTAAAGATTGGCATCTGGTCCGACCAGGTATGGATCGAAAGTTCATGCGTCGCCATGGGGGTGTATTCGATCCAGGTCGGCACGACGAACTACAAGCTGTGGCCTGTTGACCCTGTGACCTTGCTCTACGGCGGCATCCGGCAGCAAAACATCTTCGTCGACGCCTCGGCGGCGGCTGGCGGCACTGGTCTCAGCTGGGAATCGCCGCTCAAGTCAATCCAGGAGGCAGTGGACGCCGTGCGGCTTGACGGGACAGTCGTCCACGTGAAGCCGGGCGTGTACGGCGCCGTGACCGTGAACAACTCGAAGTTCACGCTCAACAACCTCGCCTACACGTTTACCGTGCAGTCGACGGACGGGCCGGAGAAGACCATCATTGACGGGGGCGGGTTGATTGCTTCGGATGATGGTAATACTGCGTCCTCGCCCACGGCTGCATGTTTTTGGTATGGAGATGCATATGATCCGGTACCGCTTTTCGACACCATCAGGGGGTTTACACTTCGTAACTCACTCTATGGTGTGTCTCACGGCAACGTTGAGCAGTGCATTGTGTCGAACTGCTGGATGGGTGTAAGACTCGCTTCCGCGTTCAACTGCCTGATCGTCGGCAACAAGCGAATCGGATTTGGCGGCAATGCGAATAGCCTTCTGAACTGCACCGTCGTCGGAAACCTTACGGGCATTACGGTCGCCAAGGCCTGCAATTCGGTCATTTGGGGGAACACAACGGACAACGCATACGACTACTCGTTCATGTACGCGACGAATTGCTGCATTCCCGTGGTCTCGATGGTAAATCAGAACAACATCGTGGTGGTCGGCCCTGGCAACATGATGATGGATCCGTGCTATGTCGATGCGGCGGCGGGCGACTATCGGCTGCGGCCGGAGTCGCCTTGCATCGACGCTGGCATGAACAGTCCGGCCGCCGGGACGCACGACCTGCTGGGCGGAATGCGGGTTCGCGGCGGGGGTGTCGACATCGGGTGCTTCGAGTTTGTGCCCACGGTGTCCGACACGAACGCGACGCACGGCGTGACGGTGCCGCCGGAGTGGTTGGAGGCGCATTATGGCCTAAATCGGGGCGTGTCTCCGGACGCGGCGTATCAGTCGGCGGCGGTGGCGGCGACGGCGAATCCGCGCGGCGGCGGCGGAGCGTTGTCGGCATGGGAGAGCTACCTGTGGGATCTCGATCCGGCGGATTCCAACCAGATGGCGCGCGCGGAGATCGCGATGGTCGGCGGCGCGCCGCAGGTGCAGGTGGCGCCGAGGAGCGCGGATCGCGTTTACACGCTTCTCGGCAAGGCGTCGCTCGATGCGAGTGACTGGGCGCGGTCATCGGATTTCTCCGACTCGGACTTCCTCCGAACCAACCGCTTTTTCAAGGTCTCGGTCGAGGCGAGGTGAGGTTGCAACGGGCGGGACGCCCGTTGACTTGTCCCAGTGTGCGGCGCGCGGTCCTTCCGCTGCGCGGTACGTCACATATTTGATGCGGGACTGAAGAAATGGGGAAGGGCGGTCGTGGTATGGTCGGTCGAAAACAGGGGTCGCAACTTATCACGTGTGTGATAATCATGTGATGATTTATGTGATGTTTATGTGAAGATCTTCACGCGGCGCTTTGCTATCATACGGTCATCGGCAAAAGCCGGGAAAGGATAGATGATGGATAAAGAAGCAAATGCGGTCGTGCCTACTTTGGAGGACGATTCGATCAGATTGCGAATCCTAACGGTCCGCGGCGTTCAGGTCATGCTTGACCGCGACTTGGCGGAACTATACGGGGTGCCGACAAAACGGTTGAACGAGCAGGTGAAGCGTAACAGTATTCGCTTTCCAGCTAACTTCATGTTTCCATTGAGTGATGCCGAGATACAAGACATCTTGATTGCTGGATCTGACTTGCTCAATCGTTCAAGGTCGCAAATTGCGACCTTGAACAATGGGCGTGGTCACAACATCAAATATCGTCCCAACGTCTTTACAGAACATGGAATCATTATGCTTGCAAGCGTGTTGAAGAGCGAAATTGCCGCACTCGTTAGCATAAGGATTACCAATACTTTCGTGGAGATGCGCAAAGCACTTTCCTCCATTGCACCATTACTTGCTCGCGTCGAGGCGACCGACAGGCGGCAGATAGCCGACCAGATAAGAAACGACGCCAACCAAGCCCGTAACGAGGAACGCTTCAAGCTCATCCTTGACGCGATGCAGGACAAAAGCTTTCCGCCGCAGAAGGTGTTCTACGACGGGCAGATTTACGATGCCTTCGAGCAGATGAAGAAGTTTGTGCGCATGGCGAAACAAGAACTGATCGTGATCGATCCATACTTCGATGATTCCGTGTTGCCGCTCATCGCGCAAAAACAGCAGGGCGTGGCGGTGTTGGTTGTGAAGAATCTGCGAAAGGGCTTTCTTTACGATGTGGATGTGTTGCGTTTCAACGCGCAGTACGGCAATACGCTCACGGTCAGGAAATCAAATCGCTTTCACGACCGCTTCCTCATCATCGACCGTTCAACGCTCATCCATGTCGGCGCATCGCTCAACC
This sequence comes from Kiritimatiellia bacterium, assembly GCA_017427485.1. Lineage (GTDB taxonomy): Bacteria > Verrucomicrobiota > Kiritimatiellia > RFP12 > UBA1067 > RUG572. Next base: position 32,071 of record JAFRSR010000186.1, on the reverse strand, counting down.
ACCTCGGCAAGAAATGCTTCGCCTTCTCCTCTATGGACAAGTCCAACATCCCCGACATCCTGGCAAAGATATAAAGCCCCTCGCGTCATAGGAAAACACATCCGTAACATTTACAAAACTGGTGAAGGATGCAACTTGGGCAAAAATTGCCTAGGTTCGTCGCGAGGGCGGGCGAGAGGTTACACGTTTCACGGAGTTCTATAATCTTGACATGGTCATTTCGGTAGGGTATAGAGTGAATTCCATTCGTGCGACAAGGTTTCGGATTTGGGCGACGTCCGTGCTGAAAGACTATCTGTTGAAAGGTGTAGCAAGGTACCTGGAACTGGCGGAAGTCAAGAAAGAGCTTGCGGAACACGAAAACAGGCTTTCCGGTGGGCAAACGGTGGCACAACGATTGCAATCCCCGCGCAGCGGCAACGCGCAAGATGTCCCAGTGCGGCGCGTCCGGAGGCCGCGCCCTACCGCAACGGGCAAGACGCTTTTGTCAGATGAACTGGAGGATGGCGGGGGTCACGTCCACGAGGGATTTCACGTGTGCGCGGAACTCTTCCTCGCGGGGGCCGAAGGCGATGAAGGGCACGGGGTTGCGCGTATGGCCGCGTTCGTTGATTTCCTCGATGTTGCCGTGGTCGGCCGTCAGCAGCACCGTGATGCCGGCGGCGCGGGTGAAGCGCACGAGGGCGGCGAGGAACCTGTCGTAGAGGCGCAGCACGGCGCAGGCGCGGTCGTAGTCCATCGAGTGGCCCGCGACGTCGGTCTGGAAGAACTCGTAGAGCGTGAAGTCGTGTACGCGCGCGATGCCGAAGAGGTGGGCGGCCGCGTCCTCCGGCGTGATGACGGGTATTTCGGGATAGCGGTCCTGGATCGTCTCGCGCGTGAGGTCCTGCATCACCGCGGCGTCGTCGGTCAGGTCGTCGATGGTGGACACCACCTCGGGCGCGGTGAGGGCCATGACCGTCGTGACGCTCTTGAAGCGGCGGGCAACGAGCTCGTCCGCGGACTCCACGAGGTAGGCGTCCGCGAACCGCACGCGCTTGCCGCGCGCCTTGAGCTGCAGGAACAGGTTGTCCTCCTCGATCTTCTTGCGCAGGGACGGCCCCGGGAACCCCTCGCAGTGCCGGCCCATGAAGACGGGCGCGTTCACGCCCGTGAACATCGTGGCCTGGCCCGTGGCGGACTGCGGCAGGCCGGGCGTGGAGAGGCAGGCGTCAACGGGAACCGAATGCTGCGCGATGAGACGGCAGAGCGTGGGGCAGACCTCGGGGTTGACGGGGTTGTCCGGTGCGGGGGCGCGCAGGCCCACGCCGTCGATGAAGAGGAAGACGATTCTCAAAGACCGACAGCCTTCGCTTCCTTTTTGAGTTCCGCGAGGGCCTTCGGGTCGTCTTTGGCCTTTTTCAGGGCAGTGGCGTAGCAGTCCTTCGCCTTCTTGAAGTATTCGGCCTCGCGCGCGGGATCCTTCAAGTCGCGCGCGATCTCCCAGCAGCGGATGTAGTTCTTGCCCACGACCCATTCGCGGGAATAGATGATGCCCGTGGTGGGATCGCAGTCCTCGAAGTCCTTCTGCTCGTCGGAGAGCATGAAGTCGATGAAGACGAGCAGCTGCTGGAGGGCCTCTTCCTTCTTCCCGACCTCAAGCAGCCGGTGGTAGCGCAGCTTGGCGGCGGTTCCCTTGCACCAGCCCGGCGTGTGGCTGGGCAGCCCCTTGTCGAGAAGGGCGATGGCGCCGTCGTAGTTGCCCGTGAGGAAGAAACCGTCGAGGCGGCGGTCCAGGAGGGACTGCTGCGCGCCTTCCGAGAGGCGGGGCAGCAGCTTTTCCGAGAAGTCGAGCAACGCCTTGAGGTGCTTCACGTTCTCGGCCGACGGCGCGCCGGGTCCCGCGAGGCGGATGACGGCGTCTTCCGTGAGCTGTCCGACGAGATCGACGGGCAGGGCCGTGACGGCGCCTTTCGGCAGCGAGACAAGTTGCCCGTCGAACTGCAGGCGCAGGGTGAGCGTGTCGGCGAGGTTCTGCAGGTAGGGCAGCACGGCGTCGGCCTGTGCGGGGCAGATGGCGCGGAAGGTCTTGACGGTCGCCTTGCGCGCGAACTGGCGGCAACGCCGGTCGAGGTTGTCGCGCAGATCGCCCTCGCCGAGCGCCGCGCGGATCTTCTCGGCGGTTTCGACGAACTGGCGTGCGCCCGCGAGCGTGTTCTGGGCGCGGGCGACCGACTTGTCGGCGAAAGCCTCCACGAGGGCGGATGCCGTTTCGTTGGCGAGGCCCTCGCCGAGGAGCTGGAGGACGAGTCCGTCGGCCGTCTGGACGTCGGCGAGGGGCGCGTTCACGTCGGCGATGCGGGGATACGTCTTCGCGACGAGCTGCCCGAGGAAGTCCTTCCGCAGCGCGGGGAGGCCGTCCGCCTTGACAGTGACGAGTTCCTTGGCGTCGCCGAAGCGGATAACGAACGCCTTCGTCGAGACGAGCTGCTTGAGATAGGCGGCGACTTCGGCGGTGCCGTTCGTGCCGAGCGACTGGTAGGTCTGGTCGACCAGCCGCTCGCCGAACGACTGGATCCGCTGGTCGAGGGACGCCTGCGAGGCCTCGTTGGGCAGGCGCGCGCGGAGGCCCTTGGCGTCCGCGAGAAGCTGGCGGAACGCGTCCGCATTGGCTCCGGCGCGCGCGAAGGCGGGGGCGAGCAACGTGTCGAGCAGCGCGTCGCGCACGTCGGGCGGGATGCCGTCGTCCGCGAGGAAGTCGATGATGATCGCCTCGAACGCGCGGGCGTTCTTGGCGTCGGCGCCGTCGCCCATGAGGGCGGGCTGGAGGTTCCGGACGAGTTCGCCGAGGAACTCTGGGCGGACGGACGTGAGCGGGCTGGCGGGAAGTGTCATCTGCCTGTCGCCGAACTGGGCGGTGACGGCCTTCGTGGCGATGAGCTGCTTCAGGTACGGGACCACCTGGTCGGGCTTGTCCTTGCAGAGGGCCTGGCTCGTCCGCTCGATCGCCTGTTCGCCGAAGGACTGGAACTGACGCACAAGCTCCTGCCGCGTCTCGTCGTCTTCCATCTGGGCGAGGAGGCTTGCTCCCTCCGCGAACATCTCGGCGGCCAGGTCGGCGTTCCCCTGGGCGTAGGGGGCGAGGAGGCCGAAGGACGTGTTCCACTGGTCGCCCATGTCGCGGGGGGAATGGCTCGGCATGACAGCGAAGTGGTAGTAGGGGAACTGGAGCGACGAGCCGCAGAGAAGGGACGTCTTCGCGGGGAGCGCCTTAAGTTCCGCGAGGCGGGCGCGCGCGGCGGCGAGGCCTTCCGCGTCCGTGGCGACTTGGGGCGCGACGGGCGGCGGCGCGGGGGGCTCCTGGCCGAAGCAGATTCCGGCAAGGGCCGCGGCTGCGAGGACGGTTGCGAGACGTGTTTCTTTCATGTGATGAGTTCCTTGTCAAAAGATTTCCTATATTATAAGGCCAAATCAGATTTGACGCAAGAGGGAGAATGCGGTATTATACTCACTTTCCGGCGGCGGAGGTTCGCTCCGCGCGCCAGAAAAAAAGACATGAGCGACGGAGCGAGTGAGCGAAGCGGAACGAGCGACGGAGCGAATACCTTTAGGAGAAGACTAATGAAAGAAATCGGAGTTGGCATCTTAGGATTCGGCACGGTTGGCGCCGGCGTGGCGGAGGGTCTGCTGCGCAACTGCAAACTGATGGCCGAGCGCCTCGGCGTGGACATCGTGCTGAAGCGCATCGCGGACCTGGACATCACGACGGACCGCGGCGTGCGCGTGGACCCGGACGTGCTCACCACGGACGCGCAGTCCGTCATCGCCGCGCCCGACGTGCGCATCGTCGTCGAGACGATCGGCGGCACCGGCATCGCCCGCACGCTCGTCCTGGCGGCGCTCAACGCCGGCAAAGCCGTGGTCACCGCCAACAAGAAGCTGCTCGCGGAACACGGCAAGGAGATCTTCGACACGGCGAAGAAGAACGGCGTGGACATCTACTTCGGCGCGTCCGTGGGCGGCGGTATCCCGATCATCCGCAGCCTCCGCGAGGGGCTCGCCGGCAACGAGATCCTGCAGATCCACGGCATCCTCAACGGCACGTGCAACTACATCCTCACGCGCATGGAGAACGAGGGCAAGCCCTTCGACGAGGTCCTCGCCGACGCCCAGAAGCTCGGCTACGCCGAGGCGAATCCGTCCCTCGACATCGACGGCTTCGACACCGCGCACAAGGCCTGCATCCTCTCCGCCCTCGCCTACGGCTTCCAGCCCTCGCTCGACCAGGTGCAGGTGGAGGGCATCCGCAACCTCTCCGGCCTCGACGTGAAGTACGCCGCCGACTTCGGCTACCGCATCAAGCTCCTCGCCGTTGTCGCGCGCCACGACGCGGACATCGAGGTGGGCGTGCACCCCACGCTCGTGCCGTTCAGCCACATGCTCGCGAGCGTGAACGGCGTGTTCAACGCCGCCATGGTGCGCGGCGACCTCGTGGGCGACACGCTCTTCTACGGACGCGGCGCGGGCCGCCTCCCCACCGCCTCCACGGTCGTGGGCGACATCGGCGACATCGCGCGCAACATGGCGCACGGCGAGACGCGCTACGCGCGCGCCGTGCCCGAGTACGGCGAGGGCGCCACGAAGCTCCGCGCGCCGGGCGACATCGTGAGCCGCTTCTACCTCCGTTTCATGGTGGCCGACCGCGCCGGCAGCTTCGGCACGCTCTCCACCACGCTCGGCCGCCACGGCGTGTCGATCTCCGCCGCCACGCAGAAGGACGAGGACGGGGGCGGGACCGGCTACGTGCCCGTGGTGGTGCTCACGCATCCCGCGCCCGCGAAGGCGCTTGACGCCGCGCTCGCGGAAATCGCCGACGCCGGCATCGTGGGCGAGCCGCCCGTGAAGCTCCGCATGCTTTAGCGGCGAGGCGACTTCCGCGGAAAATTGACGGACGCGAACAGCGTCGCGCAGATGTGGTCGCGCACCTCTTCGGCCCAGGCGCGCACGCCGACGCCTTCGGGACGGAACGAGGCGTGCCAGGTCTTGTCGGCGAGGGCGTAGACGGAGACCTGCGCCCACACGGATGTGGTCCAGAGCTCAAGCTGTGTCTCGTCGGAGAGGACGTGCGCAAGGAGGTTCCGCAAGGCGTCATAGACAGGCTTGCCGAAGTCGTGCAGGAACTCTGCGTGGAACTTCGTGGGATGGGTCACTTCGTGGCGGAAGAGAGCCGCGCACAGCTCCTGCGCCGGTTCGGTCGGGAGTGTCATGAAGAGAAAGTCGTCCACCCACTCGCGGACCGCCGCGCGCCAGCTCGTCTCGTCCGTCGCCTTTTCCGCGAGCGCGGCCATCGGCGCGCCGAGGTCGCCGAACAGCCGCCTGGCCACGACGCGGTAGAGCTCCTCCTTCGAGCCGAAATACCGGTTGGCGAGCGCCATGTTTACGCCTGCGCGCCGGCTGATCTCGCGCACCGACGCGAGTTCATACCCTTTTTCGGCAAACTCCCGCTCGGCCGCCGCGAGGATTTTCCCGCGCGTCCGTTCGCCGTCGACTCTGCTTTTCCGCTCCGCCATCGTTTCCGTTCCTTGTTTGATAATCGCGCGATTACATTAGCATATCGCAGACCTGCTGTCAATCGGCGTGCGCGCATTTTCGTTTTCACGTCGGCACATGCCGCAGGATTTTGGTATAATTGCGGCGAAGGAGCAAAAGACATGAAGCACATCATTGCAGGTTTGCTGGCGGCACTGGCGCTGGCGGGATGCGTGGGCGTGAATCCCGCGCTGACGGGTCCGGAGTGGAAGCCCATCGGCAAGCGCAAGGTGCGCGCCGTCCTGTGGGGCGTCACGCACAACCACGCGAAGGGCAAGTTCGACGCGATGCGCCTCCTCAAGGACGACTTCGAGATCGTGGGCGTGGTGGACAACTCCGCCTCGAAGGTGATGCGGATGGCCGAGCCCAACCTCAAGCACTACGAGAAGTACCCGAAGTACACGCCCGAGCAGGTGCTGAACGAGGTGAAGCCCGACCTCGTGGTGATCGAGGTCTCGAACCAGGAGCTGGTGGACGTGGCGAAGCAGTGCGCCGAGGCGGGCATCCCGATGCACATGGACAAGCCGCTCGGCTTCACGAAGGAGGGTTTCCAGTACGTCTCGGACGTCTGCCGCGCGCGCAACATCCCGCTCCAGACCGGCTACATGTTCCGCGTGAACGGCGCGATCCAGTTCGCGTGCAAGGCCGCGCACGACGGCGTGATCGGCGAGGTGTTCTCCATCGACGCCGACCTCAACCACTCCTACGGCGGCAAGAAGTACCCCGAGTACTGCGGCACCTATCCGGCGGGCACGGCCTACCTGCTCACCTGCCACATCATCGAGTACGTGTTGCCGCTCATGAACGAGGTGGCGCCCGACTACGTGCGGACGTGGGAGATGCCCGCGCCCGGCGACCCGGAGGGGACGCCCAGCCACACGTTCACGCTCATGAAGTGGCCGCGCACCACGTGCACGGTGACCGTCTGCTCCAAGGGCACGCAGTCGCGCCGCCACCTGCGCATCGACGGTTCGGACGGCACGATCGAGATCGAGCCGATCGAGGACTTCCGCAAGGTGAAGCACGACACGGGCGAGGAGGGCGGCAAGGCCAAGAAGGCCGTCGACCCGCGCATCATCGCGCGCCTCTACCTCAAGAAGGACAAGCCGCCCTACAAGAAGGGCCTCAACGAGCTCGACTTCGGCATCATGCAGGACCGCTACTCCGACCAGCTGAAGGAGCTCGCGGAGATCATCCGCGGCGAGCGGCCGAACCCGCAGTGGCTCTACGACCATGACCTGCTCGTGCACGACGTGTCGCTGCGCGCGTGCAACTTGTGAGTTAGGTGGTTAGGTGGTTGGGTAGTTAGGTGGTTGGGTGGTTGGCGGTTGCCGAATGTTCTGCTCTCAGAAAGGAAAGCAAATGAAAAAACAAATAGTCCTGACACTTGCGTTCATGCTCGCGCCCGCCTTTTTGCTCGCGCATGCGGCGGCGGACTGTGCGCGCATCTTCGAGGCGGAGATGCGCGACCACGTGATCCACGGCGCGACCGTGATGGCGGGCGGCGTCGACGGCGTGGACGTCGTCGCCTCCTGGGGCTGGGCGGACGCCGCGCACACGATCCCCATGACGCCGCGCACCGTGATCGACATGGCGAGCGTGACGAAAACGGCCGCCGGCGTGACGGCGTATCTGATCGCCCACGCGCGGGGCAAGGTCGACGTCGACGTGCCGTTCACCAACTGCCTTCCTGCCTACTCGGCGGCGCTTCCGCGCACGATCACGCTCCGGGACCTGGCGAACCACATGTCCGGCTTCGGCGAGGCCGACGGCAGGGGGAAGCGCGTCTATTTCAGCGACGATCCACTGACGATGCTGCGAAACATCCTCTCGATGCCCCCCAAGGATCCTTTGCCTGGAAAGGTCGTCTACTCCTGCCGGAACTACGTCCTGCTCGGGCAGGCGTTCGAGGCGACGCTCGGGTGCCGCGCGGCCGACTTCTGCCGTACGGAGATATTCCTGCCGGCGGGCATGGACGACACCTCGCTCGGCGCGCCGCTGCCGTCGGTCGGGCCGGAGCGCCTGGCGCAGACATGCGGAACAAAGAAGGGCGGCGTGATCTCGGATTTCGTGGCGCGTCCGCTCTGGGCGGCCGGCATCGGGACGTTCAACGCCGGGCTGTTCTCGACGGCGGAGGACATGGCGAAGCTCATGCGCGTGTACCTGCGCGGGGGCGTGTGCGACGACGGCACGCGGCTCTTCGGCGAGGCGGAGATGGCGCTCATCGCGCCCTCCGCGACGAACAAGGTCGAGGGCGCGCGCACGTTCGGATGGCAGTCCGCAAGCGAGAACCTGCCGCCGGAGCTGTTCGGCACGTCGCTCTTCCACTCGGGATGGAGCGGGCAGACCGTCCTCTTCGACCTGAAGCGCCGCCGGTATGCGATCGTCATCACCACGCGCTGCGGCGCCTACAAGCGGGCGAAACGCGAACGGTTCGACGCCATCGGCATTCTCATGCGGGAGGGACCGAAAAGTGAAAAGAAATGAGAAGAAACGGATCGCCTTTGGCCTGGCGCTCTGTCTGGCGGCGGGGATGGCGACGGGCGCGATGCGTCCGACGCCGGAGTACCTCAAGCATGCGACGGTGTACCAGATCGTGTTGCGCAACTTCACGCGCGACGGCAACTTCAAGTCGGCGACGGCGATGCTCGACCATGTGCGCGGGGCGGGCGTGGACGTGGTGTACCTGATACCGTTCGTGGAGATGGACCGCGACATGGACGAGAGGGGGTGGAGCCCGCAGCAGAGGAAAAGCGGCTACCACACGCCGAAGAATCCCTACCGCATCTCCAACTACGACAGGATCGACCCCGAGTACGGCACGGACGCGGACTTCAAGGCGTTCAACGACAGGGCGCACGCGCTCGGCATGAAGACGTACATGGACCTCGTCTACCTCCACTGCGGGCCGAACAACGTGCTGAAGGACATGTTCCCCGACGCGTTCCAGAAAAACCCGGACGGCACGGTGCGCACGACGAAATGGCACTTCCCGTACGTCAACTTCGAGTCGAAGGGCGTGCGGAAGTACCTGATCGACTCCATGCTGCACTGGATCCGCCTCGGCTGCGACGGTTTCCGCTGCGACGTGGGCGACGGCGTGCCGATCGACTTCTGGGTGGAGGCGGTGACCGCCTGCCAGAAGGTGAAACCCGACCTGGTGATGATTAACGAGGGGTCGAAGGTGGAGTGGCTCGAGAAGGCGTTCGACGCCTGCTACGCCTTCCCGTTCAGCTTCGCCGTGCGAGATTTCCTCACGCCGGCCGTGGCGAGCAAGCCGTACACGAAGGGCAAGACCCTGCCGCAGATGATGGACCACATGCGCAAGTACGAGGCGAACGTGCCGGAGAGTTCGCTGATGTTCTGCTTCATGGACAACCACGACTCCGCCGCGAAGTACGACTGGGGAAACCGCTTCGACCGCGTCCATCCCGTCGAGGCGGGCAACGCGGGGTTCGTGCTCGTGTTCCTGCGGCGCGGGCTCCCGATGCTCTTCAACGGCAACGAGATCGCGGACAACTCGCTCAACACGTTCTTCGCGCCGGTGGAGGACGTCGGCCGCGCGCGGAAGACCGTCGACTGGGCGCGCGCGTTGCAGCCGGCCGGGCAGAAGCGCCTCGCGCTCATCCGCAAGCTGTCCACGCTCCACCGCGAGGAGCCCCTGTTCTACGACGGCACGCAGGAATGGGTGACGAACGGCGAGAAGAAAAACGTGGTGGCGTTCGTGCGGCGGCACGGCGGACGCGCCGCGTTCGTGGCGGCGAACCTGCGTCCGACGGCGACAGCGTTCATTCCGAAAGGCGTGAGGCTCGATCCGGCGAAGAAGCCGATCCTCTCGGAAAACGTCACGGTGGAAAAGGACGGCACCTGCCGTTTCGGCGCGTACGGCTTCATCGTCCAGGAGTTTTAACAGGCAACAGGAAAGGTCAAGGCAATGAAAGCGAAGTTCAGTGTGGCGTTCGCCGCGGCGGCGATGTGTGCGGCATGCGTGGCGGAGGGGGAGGCGTGGTTCCCGTTCGTCATCTCCTACGGCGGCGAGGCGAACGCGTCCAGCGTGGCGCATCTCCTCGACGCGCCGGCGGGCAAGCACGGCTTCGTGCGGGTGGTTGGCGGCGAGTTCGTGACGGACGCGGGGCCGATCCGCTTCAACGGCACGAACCTGACGGGCCCCGCGAACTTCCCCGAGCACCACGTGGCGGATAGGCTGGCCGCCCGCTTCGCGCGCCTCGGCATCAACTGCGTGCGCCTCCACTTCATGGACACGTGGTACAAGAACTTCATGGACGCGCGCAAGCAGGGCATCCTCGCCGACGACGCCGAGACCCAGCGCAAGCTCTCGCCCGAGCAGCTGGAGAAACTGGACTACATGATCGCCGCGTTCAAGAAGGTCGGCGTCTACGTGAACATCAACCTCCACGTGGGGCGGACGCTCGACGAGCGCGACGGACTGCCCGCCGGCTCGCCGTGGGCGAACAAGACCGTGGGGCAGTTCATGCCGCGCATGGTGGAGCTGCAGAAGGAGTACGCGCGCGACCTGCTCACGCACGTGAACCGCTATACGGGGAACGCCTATACGGACGAACCCGCCGTCGCCATGATCGAGATCAGCAACGAGGACCAGGGTCTCGTGCAGTTCGAGCGGAGCGGACACGTGCGGTCGCTCGGCAAGCCTTTCCTGCAGGAGCTGGAACGGCAGTGGAACGCGTGGCTGCACGCGAAGTATCCGTCCGAGGAGGCGATCCGGTCCGCCTGGGTGCGTGACGCCGGGACGCTCGGCGCGGAGCTGCTCGCGGATTCGCCGAAGGGCGGCTGGAAGCTTGTGCAGGACGACGCGCGGGCCACGTGCTCGGATAAGGACGGGGTGGTGCGCGTGGACGTGGAAAAGGAAGGCGCGCGGTACAACCCCAAGATCCTGCGGCGGGTACGGCTGCAGAAGGAATGCCTCTACACGGTTTCGCTGCAAGCGCGCCGCGTTGCCGGCACGGGGAAGCTCAGCTGCTCGGTCGCGGACCCGGGGCGCGGCTGGAAGGTCCTGTGGAACGCGCAGCCGACGGTGGGCACTACGTGGCAGACCGTGTTCGCCACGTTCGAGGCGGACGAGACGAGCGGCAGCACGGTGCTGCAGTTCTCGCAGCTGCGGAACGGCGTCTACGAGTTCCGCAACGTCTCCCTGCGCGAGGGCATGCCGAAGTTCGAGCAGGATCCGACGGCGCATTTCGCGCGGAAGGGGATTCCGCTCCTCCACGCGCAGCAGGTGGTGTCCCGTCCGATGCGCCGCGACTACGACGCGTTCCTCTGGCAGTCCGAGCTCGGCTACTGGAAGGGCATGAGGGACTATGTGCGCGAGACGCTGAAGGCGCGCTCGCCCGTCTCAGGGACGCAGGCGGGGAATCACTACAGTCCGCGCGAGATCCAGAGCCAGCTGGACTACGTGGACTCCCACGCCTACTTCCACCACCCGCGTGGAAAAGGCGCGGCATGGGTCAATAAGGGCGTGACGAACGACTGGACGGCCGGCGGCGAATCGCTCGTGCACGGGATGTCCGCGCTGCGCAACCTCGACGAGCATTCCCATGCGCCCGACAAGCCGTTCACTGTGAGCGAGTACAGCCATCCCTACCCAAGCCCGTTTGTCGGGGAAGGACAGCCCCTCGCATGTGCGTTCGGACGCCAGAAGGGGTGGGACGGCGTGTTCCAGTACAGCTACAACCATTTCCCCGACGACTTCGAGCCGCAGGGGATGCCGTGGTGCATCTTCGACGGGGTGGCCAATCCGGCGGTGCTCGCGCACATGCCCGCCTGTGCGGCCATGCTGGTGCGCGGCGACATCGGCTTCGATCCAGAGGGCAAGACCGGCGAGATTGTCTGGAACCGGGACCGTCCCGGGAAGGAGTACGTTGCGGTCAACACGGCGAACAGCAAGCTGTTTGTCGGGTATGCCGACGGGCGGACGATCGAGTTGGGAGACGTGTCGCTGAACGTGGGCGCCACGGAAACCGGCTGGGCGATCATTTCGCTCGTCTCGCGCAACGCGACTGGCTTCGGGCAGAAGAGGGAGGCGAGCATCCTCGTTGCTGCAAGCGGGTCCGTAGGCAACACGGGCGCGAAGGTCGAGCGCGTGTCGAAGACCGCGGTGCGCCTCCTCGACCGCGGCTACGCGCCCGTCCGCGCGGAGGGCGTGCCGTGCGAGATCGTGTTCCCCGTGCCTCCCGCGCGGTTCGTGTGCTACGCGCTCGCGGCGGACGGTTCGCGGACGAAGGAGATTGCGCCGGAGGCGGTCGGCGACGATCGTGCGCGCATCACCCTCTCCCCCGCCAGCCAGACGCTCTGGTACGAAGTTGCCATTCGTCCGTAATGAATCTCCCCGAAAGTTTTGCTATACTAGACCCAGTTACCAAAAGGAACCAGAGAATGAAAACGAAGATGATAGTGATTGCAGCCTTGGCGGCGACGGCCGTGCAGGCCGAGTTCAAGATCAACCGCTCGGTGATGTCCGAGGCGTACTGGAAAATCTGGAACGACGACGTCCAGAAGCGCATCGACGCGGACATCGAGAAGTACCGCAAGGCGGACGGCGCGTTTGCGCTGGAGGGCGCGCCCGACGGCGCGGAGGTGAAGGTGGAGCAGCTGACGCACGGCTTCTTCTTCGGCGCGCACATCTTCAACTTCGGCCAGCTCGGAAAGACGGAGTGGAACAACCGCTACAAGGAGCTGTACAACGCGGAGGGCGGGCTCTTTAACTCCGGCACGGTGGCGTTCTACTGGCGTACGCTCGAGATGTATCCCTACGCGCCGCGCTTCGAGACGCACTACGAGGACTCGGAGGAGTTCTGGAACAGCTGCCCGCAGCCGAAGGAGCAGCCGCACTGGCGTCGTCCGGCCGTCGACCCCGTGATCGCCCACCTGAAGGCGCGCGGCTGCCGCATCCACGGCCATCCGCTCGTGTGGGGCAACAACACGTGGATGACGCCCACGTGGCTGTGGGACGCGTTCTGCCCGGAGAGCGAGAAGTTCGCGCTCGAGCAGGCGACGGGCGTGAAGATCCCGCGCCCCGACCCGGCGCTCGCGATCTGCGTGGCGGACCGCGCGTTCACGCATGCGTGGGGGGCTGCCTGGGCGAAGGTGTACAAGAAGCTCTCCGACGAGGAGATCGCGCGGCTCGTGCCAACGTTCCTCAAGGCGCAGGAAGAGTTCTACGAGAAGCGCATCCGCGAGATCGGCGCGCGCTACGGGAGCCGCGTGGACAGCTGGGACGTGGTGAACGAGAGCGCGACGGACTTCGCAAAGCGCTTCGGCTGCAAGGCCGTCCGGAACCGCCCGTTCGACGAGAGCCACTACGGCCCGATGCCGGCGGACTACGCCTACAAGGCGTTCATGTGGTCCGGGAAGTACCTGCCCAAGACGGCCTGGTTCAACCTGAACGACTACTACATGGACGAGGGCTTCTTCCAGCAGGCGAACGACCTCGTGGCGAACGGCGCGCGCATCGACGTGGTGGGCGCGCAGATGCACCTCTTCAACCCCGCAGAGAGCGTCGGCATCTCGCGCGGCGAGTTCTCGAAGGACGCCTACTCGAAGACGCACCCGGACGCCATCGTCGCGCGCTTCGAGAAGCTGTCCAGGGCGAACCGCCCGATCCACCTCTCCGAGATCACGATCACCGCGCCCGACAATTCGCCGCGCGGGCAGATGATCCAGGCCATCATCATGCGCAACTGCTACCGCGCGTGGTTCAGCGTGGAGAAGATGAACGGCATCACGTGGTGGAACGTGGTGGACGACTGCGGAGCCCCCGGCGAGCCCTCCATCAGCGGACTCTTCACGCGCGACATGCGTCCGAAGACGGCCTACTTCGCGATGGACGACCTCATCAACCGCGAGTGGAAGACCACTACGACCGCGAAGGCGGCGGGCGGCCAGGTGTCGTTCCGCGGCTTCCGCGGCCGCTACCGCCTGACCTGGAAGGGCGCGGACGGCAAGGAGCAGACGAAGCTCGTCGAGCTCAAGTAAGGCTGTCTTGCATTTTCGCGGCGGTTGCAGGGGGGGCAGGGAAATGATATACTTCACCGCATGAATTTCCTGGACAGAAAAGCATACGACTGGGGCAGCGCGTTCGCGCGGGCCCTGTTCTGGCTTTTCCCGCGCCGGAAGCGCATCGCGGTGGAGAACATTCTCAAGGCGGGAATCACCAACGACCCGAAGGATGCATTGCGTATCGCGCGTATGAGCTGGGGGCATCTCGCCGGGCATGTGTGTGAGGCCTTGCGTGTGCCGCATGTGATCACGCAGGAGAACTGGCGCGAGCACCTGGATGTGTCGGAGGGTCATCCCGACGCAGTGCACCTGCTCCTAGAGGAGACGGACACCCCCATCATCCTCGTGAGCGCCCACCATGGCGTGTGGGAGGCGGCCACGAACCTCCTTTCCTTCGCCCGCCCGATGTTCGCCATTGCCCGCGTGATGAACAACAAGCTTGTTGCGAACTGGATGAAGAACCACCATTTCCGCGGCCCCGTGACGATTATCGACAAAAACCACGGCTTCACACCTGAAATTCTGCGGAAATGGGTGGAGGATCGCGCCGCGATGACGATCCTCATGGATCAGCACACGTCAAAGGGCCTGCCCCTCACGTTCCTCGGACGCCCGGCCAAAACCTTCTCGTCCGCGGCGCGCCTCGCCATCCGCACCGGCTATCCTGTGGTGGTGGGGTCCTTTGTGCGCGTGGCGCCCTACCGCTACCGCCTCGTGGGCGGGCCGCCCATCCGCTTCCCGAAGGACGCCGACCGCGCCGCCGCCACCCAGCTTCTCAACGACCGACTCGGCGAGGCGATCCGCAAATACCCCGAACAGTACCTCTGGGTCCACCGACGGTGGCGGGAGAAGAAGAAGGAGAGTTAAATGTCAGATTGCAACCACGACTGCGCGAGCTGCGCGTCGAAGAAAGATGGAAGCTGCAACGGCGAGAAGCCGGATGGATTCGCCGCGCCGGCGAACGCGCGGGCGCACGTGGCGCGTGTGATCGCGGTGATGAGCGGCAAGGGCGGCGTGGGCAAGAGCCTCGTGACGGAACTGCTCGCCGTGCAGGCGCAGAAGCGCGGGCTGCGGGTGGCCGTGCTGGACGCGGACATCACGGGGCCGTCGATCCCCACCGCCTTCGGCGTGAAGGACCGGGCGATGTCCGACGGCGAGGGCATCCTGCCGTGCCGGAGCGAAAGCGGCATCGCGCTCATGAGCCTCAACTTCCTCGTGGAGAACCCCGCCGACCCCGTCGTGTGGCGCGGCCCCGTGCTCGCGGGCGCGGTGAAGCAGTTCTGGAGCGATGTCGCGTGGGGCGACGTGGACGTGATGTTCGTGGACCTGCCGCCGGGGACGGGCGACGTGCCGCTGACCGTGTTCCAGAGCCTGCCCGTCACGGGCGCGGTGGTGGTGACCTCGCCGCAGGACCTCGTCTCGCTCATCGTCGAGAAGGCGGTTCGCATGGCGGGGATGATGGAGGTGCCCGTGCTCGGACTCGTGGAGAACATGAGCGTGTTCCGTTGTCCCGACTGCGGCGCGGAGCACCGCATCTTCGGGCCGAGCCGCGTGAGCGAGCTGGCGGCCCGCCACGGCATCGCCGCCATCGCCTCGCTGCCGATCGACCCCGAATACGCGAAGGCCGTCGACCTCGGCGCCGTCGAAAGACTCGACGCGCCGTCTCTCGAAGCGATCCTCGACGCCGTACTCGCCTAGTTGGCGGTGTGAGTTGGCTGCCTGCTACGAGAATGCGCTCAATGCGTACGTGAGAGGATCGGGATGCCCGGTTGCGGCGGGAACGTCCGTCTACGACGCCGGCAAGGCGGCCGGTTTGAAAGTCCATTATTTCAAGCGTTCGGAATTGCTGCCGCGCGTCCGTGTCGTCTTGGGGTTCCTGCAGGGAATCGCATTCGGTTCGCTTCTCGACGTCGGAAGCGGGCGTGGGGCGTTCCTCTGGCCGTTCCTTGAGGCGTTCCCCGACAAGGAGGTACATGTCGTCGACCTGCTGGAACGGCGCGTCGCGCTGCACCGCGCGGTCGCGGCGGGCGGCGCGTTCAACCTTCACGTACATGAAGGGGACGTGCGCGTGCTGGATCTTCCAGACGGTTCGATCGACGTCGTGACGATGCTTGAGGTGCTGGAGCACATCCCCGACGCGGCAGGTGCCGTGCGCAACGCGGTCCGAATCGCCCGCCGCCACGTCGTCGTCACGGTCCCCTCGAAGCCCGACGACAATCCGGAACACATCCACCTCTTTACGAAGGAGTCTCTGGGCGAGTTGTTCCGGAGCGCCGGGTTCTCCAAACTCAATTTCGGTGCCGTTCCGGGCCATTTGTTCATGGTGGCGTCATGCTGAAGATGCTGAAATACCCGCGGACGCCCCACATCCAGGGGTCGCGCATACAGCCTGGCGACGAGGATCTCCAGCAGATTCCGTTCAGCGTCGTCGCCGGTCGGAAGCTGGTCGTCGAGGAGAAATGCGACGGGGCGAACTGCGCGGTGTCGTTCGACACGGACGGCGCACTCCTGCTCCAAAGCCGCGGACACTATCTCGTCGGCGGCCCGCGCGAAACCCATTACAACCTTCTGAAGAACTGGGCGGCCGTTCATCGGAACCGGCTCCATGCCGTCCTTTGCTCGCGCTACGTCATGTACGGGGAGTGGCTGTACGCCAAGCACGCCATCTACTACGACGCCCTGCCGCACTACTTCCTGGAGTTCGACGTCTTTGACCGCGAGCGGGGCATGTTCCTTGACACGCGCTCCAGAAGGGCGTTGCTCGCACCGTTGCCTGTCGTCTCCGCGCCTGTCCTCGCCGAACGCGCATTTCGGACGCTTGACGAGCTGAAAGCGCTCGTGGGACCGTCCACCTACATCCGCCCCGGGCATCTCGAGCGCCTGCGTGCATGGTGCGAGGCGAACGGAAATTGCGGTTCGCCGGACGACCGCTGCGCCGAGACGGACCCTGCCACGACGATGGAGGGGCTGTACATCAAGATCGAGGAAGATGGCGCGGTCGTGGACCGGATGAAGTTCGTGCGCCAGTCGTTTCTCCAGCAGGTCGCCGTTCCGGACGCGCATTGGCTGAATCGCCCGATCGTCCCGAACCTCCTGCGCTACCCGGTTGAGCTCCTTTACGAGCCTGTAATCCCACAGGGGGCTTGGAAATGACGGAGCTTCCTTTCCCAGTGCCATCCGCGCCGGACTGGACGATCGATTGGTCCAGCGTATTCGATTCTCCCTTTGGCGATTTCTTGGGACAGATGCGGAATGTCGCGCAAAATCCGCGGTGGCATGGCGAGGGGGATGTCCTGATCCACACGCAGCTCGTCTGCGAATCGCTGGTGGCGGATCCCGTATTCAGGGCGTCCGACGCCGAGAGCCGCGCCGTCGTCTTCACGGCGGCCCTTTTGCATGATGTCGGAAAGACCGTCACCACGCGTCTGGAGGGCGGCGTGTGGACTTCCCCGAAACATTCGGTCGTGGGAGCCAGGTTGGCGCGGAAGTTTCTGTGGCAATCCGCGGATCTGGCGGGGACGTCGGAGAAACGCCGGTTCCGCGAAGCCGTCTGCGCGCTCATCCGGTTCCACTCCGTGCCGATCCACTTTCTTTCTCGGCAGGAGCCGGAACGGCTTCTTCAGTCGATTGCCGCCGAGGGATGCGTCGTCGAGGGCTTCACCCTCGAACGACTCGCCCTGCTCGTCAAGGCGGACATCCTCGGACGCAAGGCGGATGACGTTCCGCGTTTGACGGACGAGCTTTCGCTGTTCGTCGCAACCGCAAAGGAACTGAACTGCTATGAACGTGCGCCCCGGTTTCCCGATCCGTATAGCCGTTTTGCATGGCTGTGCGGCAGAACGCATCTCCCAGAACAGAGCCTGTACGACGACACATGGGGAAAGGTCTACATGATGTGCGCGCTTCCAGGGACGGGCAAGGACACATGGATCGGACGGAACCTTCCCGACCTGCCGATGGTTTCCCTTGATGCCATCCGACGTGAAATCGGCGTCGGCTGGGAGGACAAGCAGGCACCTGTCATGTCGCTCGCCATGGAACGTGCGCGGCAACTGTTGCGCAGGAAACAGCCTTTTGTGTGGAACGCGACGTCGCTCGTGCCTGATTTCCGCAGACGCCAACTTGAACTCTTCAGAGACTATGGCGCGTTTATCGAGATTGTGGTGTTGGAAACTTCCTGGACGGAGGGACTTCGCCGCAACAAGGACCGTTCCGCCGTAGTTCCGGAAGGTGTCATCGACGACATGCTGGGAAGGTTTTCCCCTCCGTCCGTCCGCGAGGCGCATGAAATATCGTGGCTTGAGAGTTGAGGGGGCGTGAACATTGCGGCGGTGGCGTGCGTTTAACGTTCAAAAGACAGTTGAAAGGAAGAATGGAATGGACGCATTGAAGGCGACGGGACTCTGCCGGGGCTACGGCACGGGCGACCTGAAAACAAAAGTGCTGGACGGCTTTGACCTCACGCTGGACTCCGGCGCGTTCGAGGTGCTGATGGGACCCTCCGGCAGCGGCAAGTCCACCTTTCTCCATGTCGCGGCGGGCCTTCTGACGGCGGACGCGGGGACGGTCGAGATCGGCGGCACGAACGTGACGGCGCTCGGCGACGGCGCGGCCGCGAAGTTCCGCCGCCGCCACGTGGGCGTGGTGTTCCAGTCCTTCAACCTCGTGGACACCCTCGACGTGGCCGCGAACATCGAACTGCCCGTGCGTCTCGACCGCGGCAAGCCGGACGCGGCGCGCCTCGCCGCGCTCATTGCGAAGCTCGGCCTTGAAGGCAAGGAGCGGCGCCTCCCCGATGAGCTTTCCGGGGGCGAACGCCAGCGCGTGGCCATCGCCCGCGCCCTCTACGCGGAGCCCGACGTGATTCTCGCCGACGAGCCTACGGGCAACCTCGACGTGGCCGCCGCGAAATCCTTCTGCGACCTTCTGCGGACACTCCACGCGGAGGAGCGGAGCGCGATCCTCCTCGTCACGCACGACCCCGTGGTTGCGGCCGCCGCCGACCGGGTGCACTTCCTGAAAGACGGCAAGATCGCCGCCTCGCACGATACATCCGGTCACGATCCCGCCGAGATCTCCCGCCTCTACCTGGAGACCTACAAATGATTCTCCGCCTGATGTTGCGCGGGTTGAAACGCGGCAAGGCGCGTTTCCTGTGCGCCGTCCTCGGAATCGCCGCGGCGGTCGGCGCGGTCGTGTTTACCTTTTCCCTCACGGCCACGAACGCCGCGCAGGCGCCCGCGCTCGCAAAACGCGCCACGGCGCCGTGGGCGGCTTGGCGTTTCGACGGCATCCGCATGCGGTTCGGCCGCGGACAGCCTCCGCCCCGCGAAAACGGTGAACGGCCCGGCCGTCGACCGGAAGGCCGGCGCGGCCCCCGCCCCGATCTGAAGCTTGACGTGGTGGCCACGACGATTGACTACCGTCCGGGCGGACGCGTGCTGCAGGGACCGCCCATGATGGCGGTCATCGCTTCGGCGCCTTCCGAAAACCCGTACGGTTGCACGCAGCTTGTCGAAGGACGTTGGCCGGACGCGACGTCGTCCGCCTGCGAGTTCGTCTGTACGAAGAACACGCTCGTGCGGTTCGGACGCGGCGTGCCGCCGCCGGTCGGAACCGACATCAAGTTCGTGGGCGAGAAGGGCACGCTCACGGCGAAGGTCGTGGGTTACCTCGCGGAGGCGAAGCTGCCGATGGGCTGGCCGGGCGTCTTCGCGAACCCGGCCGCGTTCGCGGTGCTGAAGGACGAGACGCACGGCACGGCCGCGTTCTGGAAAAAGGTGCCGGAGCATGCGCCGGACGATCTGCTCACGGCGGAGTCCGAACAGGTCGTGCGCGCCTTCATGGGCGACGAGGCGCGGCGAATGGACTATGCGCGTCCGCTCCTGTTCGCGGCGGCCATCCTCACGGCGCTGTGTCTGCTCGTCAATTCCCTGCTCCTCGCGGTGGAGTCGAACCGGCGCGTGCTGGCGACGCTCCGCACGGTGGGACTCACGCGCGGTGGCGTGTTGGCGCTCGTGACGATTGAGTCGCTGTTCGCGACGGGCGTCGGCTGGCTGCTGGGGTGCCTCGGCGGCATCGGCGCGCTCGTTCTCTTCGTGGCGGCCGATCCGGTGTCGTTCCCCATGGGGTCCACGTTCGCGTGGGGCGTGATGGGCAGTACGGGGGCGATTGCGCTTGTCGTTGCGTTCATGGCCGTACTTTTCGCGCTCCGTCCCGCGCTCGCGGTGCGTCCGCTCGACGCATTGGATGTGCGCCCGCACCGCCGTCGGCGCGGCATGGCGATCGCTTTCGGGTGCGGGTTCGCCGCATTCGTGGCGGTGGAGGTGTGGGGCGCGTCGCTCATGCGCGCGTTCGTGCCGTCGGAGGAGTGGCCGGATGCGATCGTCTCCATCTTGCCCGGCGGCGTGAGCTCGTTCGACGTCGAGAAGCTTCGCAAGATTCCAGGGGTGAAACGCATTTCGGAGTTGATGCCGTTGCAGCTCAATTTCGACCCGGAGGAGCCGATGGAGATGCCGGGTGGGCGCGGAGGTCCTGGCAAGCCGTGCCGGAATGCGCTGTTTTTGGCGGCGGAGTGGCTGCCGGAGTTCAAGTTTATCGAAGGTTCCTGGGCGGAGGCGACGAACGCGGTGTTCAATTCCGACGCCTGCGTGATCACGGAGATGATGTCGCGCGCCCGCAAGCTCCACAAGGGCGACAAGTTGCGCGTGGCGATGGGGGGACGCGGGCCGAAGACGCCCGTCGAGCTGCCGATCGCCGGCGTCGTGGACCTCAACTGGCACATGGTGACGAGCCGCGGGCTCGTGCGCGGACTCAACCGCGCGCCGGTCATGACGGACGGACCTGTGTTCGTGTCGTTCGATACGCTGGAGGTGCTGGACGCGCGTCCCGCGCCGCATGTGAAGATGACGCACCTCTGGGTGGAGTACGAACCCGAGTTCCTGAAGGAGAAGGGCGTGTTCCCGGCGGGGCGCGAGGTCGAGAAGTCGATCGCGCACGCGCTGGGGCTCGACCCGTCGAACCCGAACAACGCCTCGACTGTGCGCCTCCACGCGCGCGACGAGATCGCGGACGGTACGCTCGCGCACGGGTCGGATCTCATCGGGCAGGCGGCACGGGTGCCGTTCGTGTTCCTCGCCATCCTGGCGATCGGATTCATCGCGATGCTCGTGGCGGACGCCGATGCGGCCAAGCGCGAGTTCGCCGTGCTCCGCGCCGTGGGCGCCACGAAGGGACAGCTCACGCTCCGCCTCGCGCGCGGCGCGTTGCGCACGGCCTTCTGGGGCATCGTGTGCGGACTGCCCGTGGGCGCGCTCGTGGGGTGGCTCTTCTCCCTCAGCACGGGAGCGGTGTGGCCCGGTCTGCCGCACTACTTCGTGCTGCCCGTGCGGGTGGTGCTGGAGGGCGCGCTCGGTGCCATCGTGTTCGCCCTCGCCTTCGCGTTGCCGTCCGCGTACGTAATCGTGCGCCGTTCCGCCCGCCGCTAGCCGGCCGGGTTTACACGTTCTGGTTCTTCGGAATGGCGGACTGCCAGGTGCTGACGATCGGCCTGCCCGGCTTGCCGAGCGAGTTGACGGGACGCACCGCGAAGCAGAACTCCACGCCCTGCGGCAGTTGGTCTGCGGCGATGCGGCAGGTCTGCGGACGGCGGGCGCGGGGGTTGTCGATCGACATGTTGTAGCCGTCGGCCATCAGGAACTTCTTCACCTTCTTGCCGCCGTCCTTCGGCGCGGCCACGATCTCGTAGTCGAACACGCGTCCCTTGGAGGCGGTCGCCGCCGGGAAGTCGAGCACGAACACGGCCTTTTCCTCGGCGGGCACGGCGGGCGCCTTGCCCTTTGCGGCGGCACCGCGGTTCTTGCCGCGCGCGCGGGAGACGAGAAGTTCGGCGCCGGCGGGGAACTCCGGGGCAATTGACCGCTTGGCGTGCTCCGCGAACGCGAAGGGCTTCGACTCCGCGGCCGGGAGTGGCAGTACCCAGTCGTCGCCGAGCGACTGGTCGTAGACGAACTCGCGGCGCGTGAAGGCGACGTGGCTGTCGTACACGCGCACGAGCATTCCCTGGCGGCCGTCGCGCGTGCTGCCGTAGCCGGGCATGATCTTGTAGGGGTCGAACTCGGCCGTGCCGCCGCCGTTCTCGTAGCCCATCGGGTGGCGCACCAGCGCGTAGGCGCCGCCCGTGTAGCGAAGCGAGCTCGTGCCGAGCGACGTGAACGCGCCCTGCCAGATGGACTGGTCATGGGTGAGCGTGGTGTGCGAGTGGCCGGAGAACGCGATCGCGTTCGGGAAGGCGGAGAGGGCGCGCGTGGCGCGGCCGTCGTCGTGTCCCCAGGCCCAGCTGGCGTAGCAGGTGTCCTTCGGGTGCGGGTGCTGGAAGTAGAAGAAGGGCTTCTTCGGGTCGAGCAGGTTGCGGTGGGCGGCGAAGTACTCCTCCACGCCCGCGATGCCGGTCTCCATCTTGCCGTGGCACTTGTCAGCCGTCCACTGGCCGCCGACGAACGTGTAGCCTTTGACCTCCCAGTTCATGATGGGCGCGAACGGCTCGTTGAAGATCTTCTCCCAGTTCGCCTTCTGGTCGGTGCGCAGGACGTGCTTGGCGCGCTCCGTCTCGTCAGGCCAGAGCTTCTTGGCGTAGCCGCCATAGCCGAATCCCTCGTAGTCGTGGTTGCCGTAGACGAAGAGGCGTTGCACGTGGCGGCCGTCGGGTGCCTTGTCGTTCGGGAACACCTTGAACCAGGCGTCCGCCACGTACTGGAGCTCGTCGACGAGTCCCTTGTCGGCGATGTCGCCCACGATCATCACGGCGTCCACGCCCTGCGCGCGGAACCATTCAAGCGTGTGGATGAAGGTGGAGGTGTCGTGGCCCTTGTCGAATCCCTCGCGCGAGGCGGCGAGGCGCACGTGGACGTCGCTCACGACGCCGAAGGTGAGATTGGGTTTGCCGCCGGAAAACGTGCCGGCGTGCGCGCGGAAGATGCTGTTGCCGCCGAACGCGCCGAAGGAGGCGAGACCGCCGATGAACCAGCGGCGTGAAATGTTTGCGTTCATGTTATTTATTCCTTCTCGTCTGGGTTGAAGATGTGGATAGTGTAGCAAACGAAGGGCGTGGGCACAACACGGAAGTGGCGCACGCGGCCATCTTATGCTATACTCATGCTCATCCCAACAGACAGGGGAGGATATGGAAGAGAAAGAAAAGACATCTGCGCTGGACATTGCGCTGCTGCTGCTGCGCATTGCGATCGGATGGCATTTCCTCTACGAGGGGTGCTGGAAACTGATGCAGGAGGACGGCTGGAGCTGCCTGTCGTACCTGAGCGCGGCGCAGGGTCCGCTTGCGCCGCTCTTCAAGTGGATGGCGGGACTGCCGTGGCTCGTGACGACGGGAGACTGGGCCGTTCAGATCGGACTGGTCGTGATTGGCGTCTCGCTCATCACGGGCGCGTGTGCGCGGTTCACGGCGCTTGCCGGCATCGCCCTCATGGCGATGTTCTACTGCTGCCAGCCGCCGGAACCGTTCGCGACCGCGTTCTCGGGCGCGGACGGGCGGTTCTTCCTCATCGAGCGCAATGCGGTCGAGGCGGCGGGCCTGTTGCTCATCGCGGCGGTGCCGTGGCGGCGCAGGTTCGAGTGGATACATCTGCCCGGCGCGGCCGTGCTCGCCGCGTTCGCGGTCTGTTTCTGCCTCCACGGACGCGACGGCGGCTTCAAGAAGGTCGAGGCGGTCACGTCGGCCACGGTCAAGGTGCACGAGTTCACGGCGCTCGCGGCCCTCAAGGCGCCGCTCGGCGAGAAGGCGGAGATCGCCGGCGTGAAGTTCTCGCGCCTCGCGCTGGGTGGCGACCTGATCGCGGGTCGCGCCCACGCGCGCGACCTCATCTGGGCGGACGAGTTCATGCGCCGGTACAACGGCGGCGTCACGCTCGGGCGCACCGTCCGCTACTGCCTCCACTGCGGCATCGACGCCGTCTTCGCCGAGCCGTCCTTCCTGGAACCGATGCGCGCGGCGGCGAAGGCAGCGGGCGGCGACCTGGCGTTCTTCGCCAACTGCACGAACGCGCAGGATGCCGCCTTGGCCAAGGACGGCGGCGCGAAGGGCGTCTACCTGCGTCCCGAGCTCGCGGACGAGCTGGCGCGGAAGGGCGACGCGGCGCAGCTCAAGTCGCTTGTCGACGCCCTCAAGTCCACGGGGCTGCCGACGGGCGTCGGCGCCGAGGACGTGGAGACGGTCAAGTTCTGCGCGACGAACGGCGTGGCGCCGGCCTACTGGGTGCTGGCCTTCCACTCGCTCGACTATCCGGCGGCGACGCTGAAGACGCGGTGTAACAGCATCTGGTGCGTCGATCCGACGGCGGCGGCCGCCTACATGAAGACGCGTCCCGAGCCGTGGGTGGCGATCCGCTGCCTTGCCGGTGGCGCGATCGACCCCGTGAAGGCGTACAAGTTCGCGAAGGACAACGGTGCGGCAGCGGCGGCGATCGACCTCTTGGACTACCGGATCGTCGAAACGGTAAACGGCATCATGAAGGGAGGGCAGAAGAAATGAGCTTCCTTGAGAAACGTCAGCATCTCGTCATGGTGCTCATGCGTTTTGCGCTGGGCTGGCATCTGGCGTACTTGGGCGTGTGGGCGGTCACGTCGGAGTGGAACTACTCCTGGGCCGGCTGTTTCCGCTGCGCGCACTGGATCTTCGGCGGCCTTTTCCGGGCAATCGGGAACTCGGCGGCGATGGGATGCGTCGACTTCGTGCTCGCTTGGGGGCTTCTTGTCGCGGGCGTCCTGCTGATGCTCGGACGCCTGGTGCGTCCGGCGGCCGTGTTCGGCATCGTCTACCTGGCGCTGATGTACGTGCTCAACCCGCCTCACTTCGGCCACACGGGCGAGAGCCATTTCCTGTACGTGGACCGCAACGTGGTGGAGATCCTCATGCTCGTCTGCGTGATGGCGTGGCGCGGGAAGAACAAAGAGGAGAATATGGAAGTAGTGGAGGAAAGCGAAGCGAAGGAGGTGGCGGAATGAAGATGAAGAAGGTCAGTCGGCGGGATCTGCTGGCGGGAGGCGCGTCGCTCCTGGCGCTCGGCGGCGCGGCGGCGTACACGAAGGCGATGCGCGCGAAGCCGACCGTCCGCGAGACGGGGCCGGCCATCTCTGCGTTCCTGCCGGAGCGCGACCTCGCGGGGCTTGGACACCCGATGACGGCGTACGCGAAGATCGGCGGCGTGGAGCTTTCGCGCCTCATCCTCGGCGGCAACATGATCGGCGGCTGGGCGCACTGCCGCGACATGCGCTTCTACGACAGGCTCGTGAAGGCCTACTTCGCCGACGAGCGCGTGTTCCGCAACTTCCGCATCGCCGAGGCGTGCGGCGTGAACACGATCCTCACGAACCCCGCGCTGATGCGCGTCATCAACCGCTACTGGCGCGAGGAGGGCGGCAAGATCAAGTTCATCTCCGACTGCGGCTACAAGGGCGGCGTGATCAAGGGCGCCATCGCCAGCGTGGAGAACGGCGCGAGCATGGTCTATTTCCACGGCGGCCACGCGGACTCCCATGCGTGCAAGGGGGAATGGAAGGCGTTCCGCGAGTACCTCGACGAGTCCCGGAAGCTGGGCGTGCCGGTCGGCATCGGCTGCCACCGCCTCGCGACCGTGAAGTTCTGCGTCGAGCACGACTGCCTGCCGGACTTCTGGATGAAGACGGTCCACCGCGTGGACTACCCCACGGCCCATCTCGGCGAGGACAAGAGGAAGTCGGCCAACGGCCTCGGCGTGTGCGACAACCGGTTTGTGGACACTGACCGGCAGGAGGTGTTCGACTACATGCAGTCGCGTCCGGAGCCGTGGATCGCCTTCAAGGTGCTCGGGGCGGGGATCGAGCATCCGCGCGGCGCGTTCCCCGTGGCCTATTCGGGTGGCGCGGACTTCATCTGCTGCGGGATGTACGACTACCAGGTGGTGGAGGACGTGAACGTCGCCAACGACTACTTCGCGAACGGCCTCCCCGACCGCACCCGCCCCTGGCACGGCTGAACATTCAAGTGAGGAATACGAAATGAGAAGCAAGAGAATCGTGGTCGGCGCGGTTGCCGGCGTCATGCTGGCGTTGGCGGGAAGCGTCGGGGCAAAGGAGTGGCCGGGCTTCAGCGTCGGCATGGGCATGGGCGGGTGGCTCACGAACTACAAGCGGTTCAACGTCCTGCCCATGGACAAGCGCCTCGACATCACGAAAGGCGACCTCGCGCACTTCGACACGTACATCACCGAGGGCGACGTGGCGCGCATTAAGAAGTGGGGCTTCGACCACATCCGCCTCGGCTTCGACCAGATTGTGCTGGAGGAATCGCCCGGCAAGTACCGCGAGCGGACGATGCGGAAGCTCGTGGAGTTCGTCGGCTGGTGCCGGAAGCACAAGATCAACGCCGTCCTCAATCTTCACAAGGCGGTCGGAAACTACTGCGACATCCCCGAGAAGGTGCAGCTCCTCGATTCGCCCGAGCTACAAGACCGCTTCGTGGCGCTCTGGCTCGAGGTCGAGCGCCGCTTCCACGACGCGCCCGAGGTCGCATTCGAGCTGCTGAACGAGGTGCGCGACGTCGATCCCGAGAAGTGGAACGTCCTCGCGGACCGTACGCTCAAGGCCATCCGCGAGCTCAACCCCGACCGCTGGGTGGTGATCGGCTCCACGTGCTGGAACTCGCCGGGCAAGCTCGCCGTCCTGCGGACGTGGGACGACCCGCGCGTCGTCTACACGTTCCACATGTACAGCCCGCACCACTTCACCCACCAGCGCGGCGTGCTGCAGGCGGGTCCGCTCTACCAGAACGACGAGGTGCCGTATCCTGGCACGGACTACGTGCGGAAGGCGCTGAAGCCGGCGGTTGATTGGGCGGCGGCGCATCCCGATAAGATCCTCTGGAACGGCGAGTTCGGCACGATCCGCCACATGAACCCGATGGCGCGCGCGGACTACATGCGCGACGTGGTGGCGGTCTGCAAGGAGGCCGGCATCCCGTGGAGCGTGTGGAACTACCTCTCCACGCCCAACGACGGCAATCGCTTCTCGCTCGTGGACGACGAGACGCGCGACTTCCTCTCCGACGACCTGCAGCTCGCCTGCCTCGGGAAGGGCGACGCCGCGGCACGCGGCGAGCTGAAGTACATGGCCTTCAACATCTGGGGCAACTACTTCGGCAATCCCGTGTTTGAGCGCGACCTCAAGCAGGCCGGATACGTGCTGCGCAACGCGCCCGACCTCGTGGGCATGCAGGAGGCGATGCCCGAGTTCTGGAGCTCGCGCCTCTTCGAGAAGCTGGGCGGGGACTACGGGATCGTGCGCAACGAGGGGAACCCCAAGATGGAGTACAATCCGCTCCTCTGGCGCAAGAGCCGCCTGGAGCTCATCGAGGGCGGCACGCACGTCTACGCCGACAACCCCGAAGGCTCGAAGGGGTTCGGCTGGGGCGTGTTTCGCGACAAGGCGACCGGCCGCACGCTGATCGCCTACTCCACGCACCTCTGGTGGAAGTGGAAGAAGCCGGAGGATCCGGAAATGCGCGTGCGCAACGCGCGGGAGCTGCTCGCGAAGATGGCCGAGCTCCAGAAGAAGTACAACTGCCCCGTGGTGGGCGGCGGCGATTTGAACTGCACGCGCGCGCAGATGGAGAAGGGGCTTCTCACGCCGCTTCCCGACTGGGAGAAGGCGGGTTATGCCGACGCGCAGTACACGGTTCCCGGCGCCTCGCCGTATTCCTCCAACCACGGCGACCCTCGCCGCGACGCGGTCGGGAACTACCGCGGCTGGATCCGTCCCGAGGCGGGCGATCCGAAGAACTCGCTTGACCACGTGCACTACACGACGAACGGCGTCGCGCCGGTCGCGCTCGTCGTCGACCGCGCGCAGGACGCGCTGGAGGTCTCCGACCACTCGCCGGTGATCTTCACGTTCCGTCTCGTCGACTGACGGCCTGATTTCGGGAATCGACAACAGGAGGTTTCGTCCATGAAAATGAACAGAAGAGAGTTCCTTTCCAGTTCGTTGGCGACGGCGGCCTTGGGCGTCGTCGGAGGATGCGCGACGGTCGGGGACGCGGTCGGATGCGTCTACTCCGGGTGGAAGCCCGGCGAGCTGGACATCCACTTCATCCACACGGGCACGTCCGAGAACACGTTCATGATCTTCCCGGACGGGACCACGATGCTGCTCGACTGCGGGCACGTGAAGAAGCGGAGACCGGGATACGCCGAAGCGCTCCCGCCGATGCCCTCGGGCGAACGGCGGGCCGGCGAGTGGGTGGGCCGCTACGTCAAGCGCCTGATCCCGCAGCGCGAGATCGACTACCTCATGGTCTCGCACTGGCATTCCGACCATTTTGCCGGAATCCCCGACGTGGCGGAGTCGTTCCGCTTCCTGAACTACTACGACCACCAGTATCCGGAGGTGGGGAAATACAGGCGGGACGTGGACGACGCAGACTTCGACGTCTTCCAGAAATGGCTGGAGCCTGCGGTGAAGGCCGGCATGAAACGCGAGCCGTTCACGGTCGGCGCCAAGGACCAGATCCATCTGCAGCATGATCCGACGGGCTACTACAAGCGCGTGTTCGAGATCCGCAACATCGCGGCGAACGGCGTGATGTGGGACGGGAAGAAAAATCTCGTCGACGTGGTGGGCGAGCACGTGAAGCAGACCGGCCAGAAGCACATCAACGAAAATCCCCTCTCGTCGGCGATCCGCATCCGCTACGGCGGCTTCACCTATTTCACGGGCGGCGACCTGGAAGGGGATTTCGTGGGCGCGGACGGAAAGAAGTCCAGCTACGAGGAACGTGTCGGCGAGGTGGTGGGGCCCGTCTGCGTCTGCAAGACGAACCACCACGCCTTCTTCCCCTCGATGCGCGACGCGTTCGTCAAGTCGACGAAGCCGCAGCTCTTCCTGTCGAGCGCCTGGAGTCCGAATCAGCAGAACCCCCTCTCGCTCGGACGCATGACGGCGTCGGAAAACTACGCCGTTGACGGGGGCAAGCCCATTCGGCCCGTGGTTGCGTACGGCGCCATACCCGAGTTCAGGAAGCGGCAGTTCGATCAACTCGGCCTGTCCGGATTCCTCGCGCCGGAGGGACACGCCGTCGTCAAGGTCAACCCCGGCGGGTTCGCCTTCAAGCTGTACACGCTCACGGCGCAGGACGAGTCCATGCGCATCGTCGGCGTGCGGGATTTCCTCTGCTGCTGATCTCGGAGGGATTTATGAAGCACGCGAAAATAGGCCTTCTCGCCGTGACCGTTGCGTGGTCGTGCGCGAGTCTGGCGGCGGAAAGCTGCATCGTGTTCACAAAGCCCAGCCAGCGCTGGCTGTGGGGCGGGTTCGGTTTCCACAACTCCGAGGCCACGATGACGCCGATCATGTCGGACGAGTTCCGCGACCAGCGCGTCCTCAAGACGTTCCGCGAGATCTCGCCGACGTACGCGCGCGTGTTCGCCGGCTACTGGGACTGGACGCGCGAGGCGATGGACCGTTTCGCCGACTACTACGACGCGACCTTCCGCCGTGCGGGCACGACGCTCTACCTCGTGCCCGGGCGCATGCCGGTGATCACGGACGACTTCGACGCGGAGTCGTACTGCGAAGCCGTCGCCACGCGCCTCGAATACCTCGTGAAGGAGCGGAAGTGCACGAAGATCCGCTACTACTGCCTCTCGAACGAGCTTTCGGTGGGGCCTACCTACGCCTGGTTCGCGAAGCACTGGGACAAGTACGCCGAGATCAACCGCGAGATGCAGCGCGCCTTCATGCGCCACGGACTCGACATCGGCTTGCAGACGCCCGATTCGTCGGGCTATTCGCGCATGGCCGACATCGACTGGGCGATCACGAACATCAACGAGCAGACTGACACCTACTGCTGGCACTGTTACGAGCGGAATCTCCAGCCGGGAGATCCCGCGCTTTACGCAAATCTCTCCGCCGCCTTGACCAATCTCGTCTGCAAGGCCCTGCGTAAGGAAAAGCGCCTCTCGCTCGGCGAGTTCGGCTTCACGGGCAAGATCACGCCCTACGGACAGGGATGCATGCGCGACGACGGACACGACGCCTTCCGCCATCCCGGCAGCGAGTTCTCCCGCCGCGCGGCCATCTCGCGCGCCGAGATGGGACTTGCCGCGCTCAACGCGGGCGCCGTCTCCGCCGTCTCGTGGACGATGGTCGACTACCCCGATCCTTTCCTGCGCGAGGACGGCGACACGCCGGAGGAGAAGGCCCGGTATGACGTGGCGCGCTTCTCCGGGTTCGGACTTGACGTCCGCTACAACAAGAACGGATTGTTCCGCTGGTGCGACGAGGAGCGCGATTATTCTTCGTACCCCGACCTCTACACGATGGGCTACCTTATGAAGCTCTTCCGCAAGGGCGCGCGGGTGTTGCCGTGGACGACGGACGACGACACGCTCCGCGTCGGCGGCGTCACGAATCCGAACGGATCCGTCTCCTTTGCCGTTGTCAACTGGGGCGACGCGAAGAAGGTCACGCTCGCGTTTCCGCTGGCGCTGACGCGTCCGCTCCGCGTCTACGAGTACGATTCGGAACATCCGCCCATCAACGCGTTCAACGACCTGCAGTCGGCGAAGGGCACCGTGACGGCGGTGGACGGCACCGTGACGGTTGCGGTTCCGGCGAAGTCGATGACGTTCCTCACGACCGACTACGAAGACCGTGTGCCGGCCGAGGTCGTCAACGTCCGCATTGCGAATGGCGTCCTTTCGTGGGCGGCCAGCAAAGAGCCCGAACACTGCTACTTCCGGGTGTACAGGGACGGCAAGCAGATCGCCTCGACGGTGGCGACCAGCCTTCCCGTGCCGGGAGCCGTTGAAGGCGACTTGGCGCGCTTTTCGGTGAAGGGCGTAGATAAATGGGGCAATGTGGGGAAGTAAAAACCGACTACCTTCAGACGGACGGGGTCGAATCGGTCGTGCGTTGCGTGGCGAGAGACGTCTAACCAATTAACAGAAAGGAAAATCAAGGACATGAAGAAGAAAATCTGCTTAGGACTGATTCTGGCCGTTGCGTGTGGCGTGATGGCCGCTGATGGCGGGAAACAGCCGCCCAATACGAGGCGGGAGTGCCGGACTTGGTCCGATCCCGTCCTGCGCGTCACGTTTCCGGAACGGCTCGGCGACTTGTCCATGAGTTCGCGCACGACGTTTCAAAGCGGTGATCTCGATTATTCGCTCAGGTACGATTCGGATGAGAGTCGTGCGCGGGGATCGGGAGGAAAGCACGTCGACCTCTACATTTTCACGCGCGACGGCAAACCGATGAAAGACGGCGTGAACGACAAAGTCACGGAACAGGTGAGGGAGGCAAAGGCCGGCGTGAAAGTTGCGGAGAAATATGGATACTACAAAGACGTCAAACAGCTGGGCATGCTGGTTGAGGGGAAGCTGCAGAACAGCGGTCTCACTTGCCTCTGGACGTCGCATACGATGAAGTTCCCAAATTCGCTGCAGCCCCATCAGTCCGTCACGCTCGTTTTCGCCTGGCGCAACCGGTTCGTCAAGATCCGCTATTCGGAGCCGATCCTCAAGGGAGAGGCCGTGCCGTGCGAGACGCTTCCACCGTCCTTTGTGAAGGTCGTCAACGCCCTTGACGCGCTGATCGCCAATGGAATGAAAGCGCCATAATGCGCCGCAGAGCGGGGGCTTGACGACGGGAGCGAAATGAAGCGCGTATTGATTGTCGTGATGTGTGGGATGGCGATCGCCGCGGGAGCGGACATGATCGCCTTGCCGGACGGCGGTCCCGTGACGTTCCACAAGAAGACAGCCGGCCCCGACTGCGTGTACCGCTTCATTGAGCCGGGGAAATATATGCGCGACGTGACGGTGGTGCCGCCCGCGAAGGGGCCGATGTGGTACGCCTTCGAATCGCGCGCGACGTCCACCAACGGCACGCCCGTCGTGAACGAGGGGCGCATCATCGTGCCGGCGATGAGAGGCGGGCACTGCGCGCGCATCGCCAACGTCGGAAACGCGCCGTTCGTCCAGAAGGGCGCGATCGAGACGGGTTCGCGCCTCGACATCAACGGCAACGTGACGCTGGCCTGTCCGTTCCACTTCAGCGGCACGGGTGAGGCGCTGTTCGCCGATGGCATGGGCGGTCGCATCCAAGTGGCGGACGGATTCTCCTTCAATGGTGAAAACGGTCTCGCCGCAAGCTTTGTGCGCCTGCTGGTGCCGGGCGTGCTGGGGAAGTGGCAGTCGCTCGTGGCTGTTTCCGAAAGCCGCGAGACGATTGAGGAAATCGTGCGGCGTCTGCCGCCCGCGTGGCGCGCGCGGAGCAAGGTGTCGCGCAACGGACATCGGCTCGTCATGCGGAATGTGACCGTTTCGGACACAACATCGTCGGAAGTCGTGCGGAAGGTGCCCGACGGTCTGCCGCCCAGTCGCGCGGTCGTGGGGGCGGACGGCACGGCGACGCT
>JAFRSR010000185.1 GCA_017427485.1 Kiritimatiellia bacterium | reverse complement strand
TGTATCGGCTGGCCGGAGTTGGGAAGTAATCTAGTGGATGTGGGAAAACGGGATCCAGGAAAGCGAAAAAATAACCCCTGCAAGGGGTTTGCAGGGGGCTTGGAGCACGGGTTATTCCATGTCCCGCCGACGGTCGTAGGTAATCACCACACCACCACCGTCTTTCGGCGCGTACGTCGCGGCGGGGTCGAAGCCAAAAAAGGCATCGGAGCCGGTCGGGCAGATGCGGCGCAGCAGACGCCGCCGGTGGACGTCCAACATGCAGAACACCGCCCGCAGGCCGCACGGATCCATGTCGAGCCAGAAAGAGAGGGAGCGCGGGTCTCCGCCACAGAGTAGGCGCGACCGTCCGACCACGCCGGCGAGGTAGTTGCGCGCGGCGCCGGCATCGCCCGCGTGGCATCCGTTGAGTTGCAGGACTTGTCGCGCGCACGCCCGAACTAGGAACGCCATGCGCCGGGAGTCCGAGACGGCGTACCGGGCGGCGGCGGCGTAGTCCCCGGCGTCGGCCGCAAAGCGGCGCATCACGGCATCGTAGTCCGTGGTGCGGTTGAGCTTCTTCACGCTGTCCACGCCGCACAGTTCCTTCATTATGCGCTTGCGGTAGGCGTCCACCGGCTCGCCGATCTCACGCGCCGCCGCAGACGCGGCGCGCCAGTAGGCGGCCATTTGAGGTCTGGTGATAGCT
The DNA here is from genome assembly GCA_017427485.1 of Kiritimatiellia bacterium. Lineage (GTDB taxonomy): Bacteria > Verrucomicrobiota > Kiritimatiellia > RFP12 > UBA1067 > RUG572. The sequence continues at coordinate 2,953 of JAFRSR010000185.1, read as the reverse complement.
TTCGGCTTATGCATTGGCGGTCTCACTTTCATCTTGCAGTTTTACGCGCCCTCCGAGTCTGATGAAGAAATGTGGCTCGTCCGGCTCGCCCCAGTCGGGATGCCGTGGCTTGTCAGTGTCGCGGTCAACCAGCGCGTAAGCCTTCATGCCGGATTCCGTATTCAGGCCGAAGCACCAGAACGCCATGCGCGGCGCGGCCTTGGCGTAGCCGCGGCGAAATTCCACAACAGGAGTCCCGGCCGGGTGTAGGTCCCAGTTCGCCAGGCGCTTCAACCAGTAGTCCGTTGCCATGCGATATTCCTCGCGCTTCGCGCCAGACGCAATCATGTCGAACCACTTGCCTTTCAGAACGAGCGAAAGAATGGCGCACGCGCTTCGCCTCAACTCAATCATCAGCCACCCCACTTCTACGATTCCACGCCTCTGCGGCTTCCTGTGCCGTATCGAAAAGGGTTGGATAAGTCTCGCCTTCGTGTAAAGCGATGGGGCAGTCCCATGCCGGGTCATGGTGCGCGAGCATATACGATAATCCGCTCCATGGGTCATCGGCGTATCCCTCTTCCGAGTGTACATTGCCCTCGTCGTCGCCAATGACAATCTCTGGAAGTAGTCCGCAGAACGGACATGGGTTAAGCGATACTGTCCTGTCATTTTTCTTGCTCATCTTGATTGCTCCTTGGTTGGAAATGCCGGCCTCCATTGTCATCTTACCCAGGGCGCCGACCGGCGAACGCTCTGGCGCAGCCGCACCCTCCTAGATGTGCGGCGGTGGTTTAAACTACTTCACCTGCTCGTCGGCGATGGGTTCGATCCAGAACTCGTCCGTCTGCTCCATCGAGATGTCGTACTCGTCAAGCACGGCCTTCTTCGCCTGGGCCTTGGCGACGACTTCGGGATCCTCGCTCTTGAGGTCGCGGAAGACGGTGAGGATCGCCTCCTTGTCAACCTCCGGCTGGTTGCGGACGAACTGCCTGAGCTTGTCGATGCCGTCGAAGATGATGCCGAGCGCCTTCCACGCCACCTTCTTGAAACGGCCCGCCTTGGTGACGGTGGGAAGCCCCAGCCGCACGCCGAAGTTGGCGAGCTTGGTGGAGCCGCTGCGCCGCCCGGGCGCGCACAGCTCGCCCGCGTGCGCCTCGAAGTACGGCGCCGCGCGCTCGTGCGCGGCCTTGATGTCGGCGTCGAGCGCCTTGATCTCCGCGCCGTACTTGTCGTCGATCGCCTGGTGCCGCGCCTTGAGCGCCGCCACCAGCTTCTCGCGCTGCACGCTGCACTTCGCCGCCGCGTCCACCGCCTCCTCGAACTCGGCGCGCGTCGCGCACGCCTGGACCTTCACTGCCTTGATTCTTGCCATGTTGTCTGCTCCTTGTTGGTTCGTTGTTGATAACATCAGTATTCGCTCTTCATCGCGCCGAGGGCGAGGTAGCCGTTGACGACCTTCGCGTAGACCTCCCAGGAGAGGTCGCCCTTCGCCTTCCTGGCGACGGCGTAGCTCTTCTGCAGGTACTTGATGAACACGCCCAGCCCGCGCGTCTTGACGAGCTGCTTGATGCCCGCCAGCACCTCGCCCGCCGGAAGCGGCAGGTCGAACGACCGCGCGATCGTGTTGATGTCCCTGACCGGCGGGACGTCCGGCAGCACGACCTTCACCACGCCGCGACGCCGCAGCTGGTCGAAGAGCATCTGGTTCTTGCCGCCCTCCAGCCCGGAAAGCCCCACCTTTGTGGCGGACATCACAAGCCCGCACCCGGTCCTGTCGTACACCTCCCGCACGAACTCCATCATCGCCTTGGCGCTCGCGTCCGTGGCGGTCTCGAGGGCAAGGTGGAACTCGTCTATGATGAGAAGGTTGTAGCGCGTGAGGCTCCCGAAGATCGCGTCCTCCAGCGCCCAGCACTTCGTGGCCTTCACCCCGTTTCCGAAGCGGAGCGCCAGCTCGCGCACGAGGCGCGGGCGCGTCCAGCCGCTGCCCATCCTGAGATAGACGGTCTTGCCGTGGTTGTTGAGCCGCTGGAACTCCATGAGCGCCGTGGTCTTGCCGATCTGCGACGCGCCGTAGATGAACGCCGGCATGCCGTCGTTGAGCGCCGCCGTGCACGCCGAGAACACGGTCTTCTTGACCTCCGTCTCGATGATGCCGATGCGCTTCTTCTTCATCTCCTCGAGCTCGACGGCCTTGAAGCCCCTGATCGCCTTGACGACGTTTGCCCACGACGAGTACTCCCCGTCCCCCCGCGCGCCGGGCGAGACCCCCTTGCAAACGCTTGCAAACCCGTTGCAAAACGCGCCGCGGGGGGGCGCCCATGCGACGACACCCCCGGAGGAGACCCCCGCCCTAAAACGCGCCCTCGCGCGTTTCGCGGAAGACTGCGGGCCGCTCGCGGCGGAGGTGGAAGGCCTCCTGAAGGACCCGACGCCCGAAAAGGCGCGCGCGCTCCTGGATAAGATTCCCGATCTCGTGCCGGAAGACCCCGCCCTCGCGGCGGTGATCGCCGAGGAGATGGCGAAGGCCTACGGCGGGGCGTGGGAGAAGTCTCACGCGGAGTCGCGGAGAGGCGGAGAGGCCGAGGCCGCGAAGAACATCGGCGTCAACTTCAACCCCGACCAGCCGCGCGGACAGCCGGACAACGCCGGCCAGTTCGTCGCCACCGGCGGCGCGGACGGTGAGCCGACGGACAAACCGCAGCCGAAAAATCCGCAGACACCGGCAGACTACCGAAAGCTCGCCGACAGCGTATCGCCAGAGCGCGTTGCCGAAATCTGCAAGGCCGACAGCAAGCAGCCCTGCAAGATCGAAGAGGCCCTTGCCGTCCTGCGCACTAATCCGAAGGTGCGCAACGCGCTCGGCGAGGATGTAACGTTCGGGAGCGACATGGGCGAGAAGTATCTCACGGGGCGCGGACGCCCGGGCAACGTGCCGCAGCCCGAACGGTTGAAGGAGCTGCCGATCGCC
>JAFRSR010000184.1 GCA_017427485.1 Kiritimatiellia bacterium | reverse complement strand
TAACAATCCAAGAATGGTAGAAATCCATGGCAACAGGAAAAGCACTCAATGGAAAGCCGTATGCGGGAAATCCGCACGTACGGTTTGATGAGGGGGAAGTCGCATCGGCGGCAACGCCGAGGCGTGGGTCTCTACTCTACAAGAGATTGCCCGTCCTTGTCCTGGCAGGCGCGCTGGCATGTGGGGCGCAGGCGACATCGGTGCCGCTCCATGGCGTGTACGAAGCGCCGGGTTGCTCGTTTGGAACGTACTCCTACGGCAACCCGACGAATTCGCCGTTCGTGACGACGAACAGGACGCTTGCCTTCCCTGGCGTGACGCTTGCGAAACTTGAAGATGCCGAATTCCTCGGATATATGACGGGGCCGTACATTTCCAAAGGATACGGATCGTCGTATGCGAAGCATGTCTATCGGGATTCCAGCGGCGACATCCAGTTCATCGTGGCGAGTGTCCAGAAGATTCATTCGGGCTCCGTGAAGGCGGTTGTGTTCAAGTTGACGGAGGGCGATCTTGGAACATACGTGGAGGCGCTCAGCGCACGGTATCTTCCAACAGATGATACTGTTTCCGTCGACCATGATTTCGTCACGGTCAACGGATCCGGGAAGATCATCGTGTCCGGCAAGGTGACGACGATCGCGTCGTCGCCCACCGAAAACGGATATGCGCTGACGGCGTTTCACGCGTACAAGACCGTTCCGACCGGCGCACCCGCCCTGATGTTCGCCAACAGGCCTGGCGAGGCGACGTTGACGCTGGACGACATTGCCGACTGCATTTTCTCGGGAGTCATGTGCGGGCGGGACGTCGCCCTCCCGGACAACCGATATGTGCGTGACGGCGCCTACAACAAGACGGTCGAGAGGGACGGTGATGGATCTGTCCGGAAAATAACGATTGAGGTGCAGAAGATCGTTTCGTCCCTCATCAAATGCGTCGTCATCGAGTTGACGAACGGAAACGGGGGCGTCTACGCGCAAGCCGTGGGGGCCTACAACACGCGTGTTCAGGCGGGACTTGGATATTCGTTTGTCGAACATGCCGCGGATGTCAGCGAAGTGACGGTCACAGACAATCCAACCGAAAAAAGCTATGGCGTCATGGGATTGCGGGCCGTGTATGAACGTGTCGTGGAAGAGCCAGGCGGCCTGTATGCCTACGGGAAGCCGGGTTTCGCGTTCGGCACATTTACAAGCGGCTCGCCCAAGCTGTCGCCGTTCGTCCGCTCCGCGCGGCGGCTCGCGTTCCCCGGCGCGAAGCTGGAGGAACTTGCCGACGCGACGTTCTCGGGATATCTGACGGGCGGCGCATTCGGGTCTATCGGGGGCATGTACGGCCGCTCGTACACCAATCATGCCTGCCGCGACGAAATGGGAAATCTCCTTTATGTCGCTACCGGCCTTCATGCATTCCAGACGCCGAACATCAAGGCGGTTGTCGTCAAGTTTACCCAGGGGCGCGAGGGCGTTTATGTGGAAGGGGTGGCGGCCGGGTACCTGAAGTTGTCGAACACGGACGGTTGGGAACGCGCGCTCGCCACGAACGACTTCGTCAGGTCGGTCGATGCGGACGGAACGGTGACGTGTGACTACTCCCGGATGACATTCGTCGAAAACGCGACGGATTCCGGATATGCTCTCTGCGCGCTCATGGCCCGGCACGACGTCCCGTCTGCCGCCGCGTCGGTCGTCCTGACGAACGGGATGGCGCAGGCGCTGGTCCTCGATGATCTCACGAACGCCTGCTTCAAAGCCACGCTGACGGGGCGCGGGATGAGCGTCGCGACGGGATTCCCGTCCGTTCCGGCACGGAATGTGGTGTTCGGCAGGAACGATTCAGGCGTGGCCACGAACGCCTGGCTGGAGTTCCAGTCACTCGGCGGCGGGACGGCCCCGTGCGCGCGTGTCGAATTGACCAACGGCGACGGCGGCGTTGCCGCACAGGTCGTCACGAACCTTTCCGGCGCGACGGCCGGCTGGACGTTCGACGCCGGTGTCGGCGTGGCGGACATCGTGGCCATGCGCGCGGGCGCGGTGGCTGCCGCGAAGTGGACGGGCCTCGCCTCGGGCGACATCTCCGTGCCGCACAACTGGGCGTGCGTGGCGGCCGATGGAAGTGACCTTGTCGGACGCGTTCCGGGGCATGACGCCTTAATCTGCCTTTCCGGAGGATTGACGAATTTCAACGCAACGGCCGGATCGACCCCGACGCGCGCGGCCACCATCGCGGAAAGCGGGACGCTTACGGAAGATCTCGACTGGAGCGGCCTTGACGATCTCGTCTTCGCCGCCGGCGCGAACATGGAGCTTCACGGACATGCGCTCAGCGTGGGCGTCCTGAATGGTTTTGGCAGCATAGGCGATTCGGTTGGCGGCGGCGTGCTGACGGTCCAGACTGCGGCCGCGACGACAAACGAAAGCGACTGGGTCTCCCTCGAAGGTTCGTTGGCGCTCGTCAAGACGGGGCCCGGCACGTTGAAGCTTGCAAAGGAGGACCAGTCGTTCACTGGCGGCGTGACGGTCTCCGGCGGAACGCTCGTCGCGTCTGCGGACGGCGCGCTTGGCGACACCAATCTGACGGTGGTCACGGTGGGCGCATCTGCCGCCCTTGAGCTGGCCTCCGACGTGTCCGTGAAAGATCTGACGGTTTCCGGCACGTTGTCAGGAACGGGCGTTGTGAGCGTGTGCGGGACCTATCGGCCGCTTTCCGCCACGGCAGGAAACGTCTGTCTCGTGGGGGCGGATGCGACGCTGGACCTGGCATCCATCTCCACGCCTGTCGGCGGCAACCTCTCGTTCTCGCCCGATGCGTCCGTGACGATAGAGCTTGGCGCGCGCCAATTCGCCAGGCCGACGAAGCTTGCCGCATGGTCCGAGCCGCCGCCAGACACGGTTCAGTTCGCCGTTTCGCGATCAGTTGCCGGGGTGGTCGCGCTCAAGATGAAATCCGACGGGTTGTATGCGTCCCTGCCGGGGTTCCTAATGACCTTCCGGTGAGGACGCACGCGTTGCGCGAGCCATCGAAGTTTTGGAGCAGATCATGCCTTTCGTCATCTGGAGAAATCGTACTACTACCTGGTTCGCCGTGGTCCTGATGGTGGCCGGCGCATCGGCTGCAACGGTTGCGGACTATGGAGCCAAGGCGGACGGTACGTTGCAGTCCGAGGCCTTTCAGCGCGCCATCGACGAGACGAGCGCACGCGGCGGCGGCACGCTTGTCGTGCCTCCTGGCCGCTACCTTGTGGCGGGGCTGTTCCTGAAGGATGGCGTCACGCTCAGGCTTGAGGAGGGTGCGACGCTCGTAGCGTCGACAAACATCTCGGACTATGTTTCCTTTCGTTCCAAGATGCCGGCCGACTATGACGAAACCACGGAATACCGCACGACGCATTCGTCCGGTTCGCGCCCCAGCCTCCTCCATGCCGTTGTCGGCGCGATCGGCGCGCGAAATGTCGCGATCGAAGGGAAGGGGACCATTGACGGGCGCGGATATGTGCACCGCAAGAAGCCGAAGGACCCTCGCCGGTGGCGCGACGTCCTGTTCTACCGTTGCCGGGACATCCGGGTGGAGGACGTCCGGCTGAGAAACTCGGCGCTGTGGACATGCTATTTCAAGGAATGCGAGAACGTCGTCGTGCGTGGCGTCGACATCTGGTCGCAGTCCTATTGGGAAAACGACGGCATCGACATCGAGGCGAGAAACGTGCTGGTCGAGAACTGCACGGTCGATACGCTTGACGACGGAATCTGCCTGAAGAACGACTTCTTCGGCTTTACGGTCGAGAACGTGGAGGTCAGGAACTGCCGTGTCGCGTCGTGCTGCAATTTCATCAAGTTCGGAACGACGTGCTTCGGGGGCTACCGCAACTGCCGCATCCATGACTGCGTCCTGGTGCCCTGCAGGGAAAGTCCGCTCTATGCGCATCATCTGCGCGGCGGCCCGCAGCGGAAGGGTTTTCCTGGCGTGACCGCGCCGATCACCGGCCTTGCGGGCATTTCGGTGGAGGCACCGGACGGCGGACGCGTATCGGACATACGCATCTGGAACATCGACATGACGTCAGGGTGCGTCCAGACGCCAATTTTCATCAGGCTGGAACGCCGCGAGCTCCACCCGGACGGACGCCCCGGATCCCTGGAGGATATCCTGATCGAGAACGTGACATGTGTCAACGCCGGATGGATCGCCAGTTCCATCACGGGCGTTCCCGGACTTCGCGTCAGGAACGTGACGCTGCGGAACATCGACATCACCACCAAGCCGGGTGCTGCGCGCGAACTCTTTTCCAAGCCCGTTCCCGAATGCGAGAGGGCGTACCCGACGCCGAACATGTTCAAGTTCCACGTACTTCCCGCCTCGGGATTCTATCTTCGCCATGCGGACGGGATCCGGTTCGAGAACGTCCGCATTCGCTCTGCGCCTGGCGTCGAGCTGCGTCCGCCGATCGTCGCGGACGATTGCACGGACGTGACTTGCGAAAACGCTCCTCTGCCGGTCGCTGGCATTCCTTCCACATGAGAGGCGGGTCTCGTGCGTTTGGGCGAGGGACTTCTAACCATGTGTTCCACCAGAGTAGGTATGGTATAATGACATCGTTGCCTTTGGCAGATGGTTTTCAAGAAAGGTTACACGAAATGGGCATGAAGAACATGACAAGGACTCCAACCATGAAACTCGCAGTCGCCGCAGTTCTCGCCGCCAGCTTAAGCGTCCTCGCGTACGGGGACGTGCAGGAGTTCGACTACAAGTGGGAACACCCCCGGCTCACGATCGTTCGCCTGCAGGACGCCACGGACGCCCACGACGAGCTGTTGTTCACGACCGAGTACGTGCTCTCGCGGTGCGAACGGACGTTCGACGTGGAGGCGCCGGCGCTCTTCATCGAGGACGTGTTGACCGGAGACGGGATGGCGTTCTTCCGCAAGGCGCCGCTCCCGCACGCGCGCACGGACAAGACGCCGGACTTCCGCGTCGACGCCCGGCGGCGGCGCATCACCGTCAACGCCACGGCCTATCCGTGCGTGCGGGTTCCGTACACGGGCGGCGCGGCGGGACGAGTCCGCGCGGCGACCGCCTTCCAGCATCCGAAGGTGCACGTGGCGTGGACCCAACCGTATCTCCGCGCGTAGACCGCGCTGCCCGCTTCTGCGGAGGAGAACCCGGAATTGACAGGAGAAAAAAATCGTATAATATACGCATAACAATCCAAGAATGGTAGAAATCCATGGCAACAGGAAAAGCACTCAATGGAAAGCCGTATGCGGGAAATCCGCACGTACGGTTTGATGAGGGGGAAGTCGCATCGGCGGCAACGCCGAGGCGTGGGTCTCTACGCTACACGAGAAACAAGGTGGTAGCCGGCTTGTCGGCGATTTTTTGGGCGTGTTCAATGGCCTGTTCCGCGCAGTCGCCGTTCCCTGATGTCCGGTTCGCCGGTCGGCCCTTGACGGCGGAGCTGGCGTATGACTCAGCCTATCCGCTCAACCAGGTATGGCCGGGCTATGAGCGCCCGCTCCACCAGCGCAAGGTCGATGCGTTCGTCCAGTTCGACGTCACGGAGTCTGGCCGGCTGGAGCTTCCCCTGCCGGAGGGCGTGGACGCGGCGTCTGTACGCGTGCGGCCGATGAGCCGCGCGCCAGGTCGCGTCGATGGACGGCGGATCGTGTTTGACATTACGGCCCCCGAGCAGTTCGTGGTCGAGTTCGGCGAGGGACGTCCCCAGCTGCACGTGTTCGCCAACCCGCCGTTCCGCTATCGGCACGTGCCGGGCGAGATCTACTTCGGCCCGGGCGAGCACGAGGCGGGGCTCATCTGCCCGACGAACGGACAGACCGTCTGCCTGGATGCGGGGGCGACCGTGTACGGCGCGATCCTCATGGAGAACGTCACGAACGTGACCGTCACGGGAAGGGGCATCCTTGACTCCTCGCGCATCCGCCGCGTCAGCTCGGACGGACGTTACCTGCGCACGCTCTCCGCCGAGGACCGGTCGGCGCTCCGCGACGTGACGGCGCTCATGTGCCGCGGCTGCGCGCACGTGCGCGTCGACGGAATCGTCTTCCGCGACTCGCCGTTCTGGATCCTCATCTTCCGCAACGGGTGCCAAGATGTCCGGATCGACAACGTGAAGACGGTCGGGCAGTGGCGCTACAACTCCGACGGGATCGACATCTGCGGCTGCCAGGACGTGACGATGCGCAACTCGTTCATACGCTCCTTCGACGACAGCTTCGTCGTGCGCGACGGGGGGGCGGGGCGCGAGGGCGGCACATGCCATGTCCTGCGCAACGTCACGTGCGAGAACTGCATCCTCTGGTGCGACTGGGGGTACAACTTCAAGGCGCAGCTCACGGGCGTGCGCGGCGCGCGGATCGAGGACGTCACGGTGCGCAAGTGCGTCTTCGCCAACGTCAGTTCGGGCGGTATCATCGTGGCGGCGCGTCCCGGCGGGCCGGAGGGCGTCGTCCGGGGCGTGACGGTGGAGGACATCGAGTACGACGTGCCCGCGCCGCGCTACAGGAACCAGTACCAGAAGAAGGAGAACCCGGCGGAGGCGTTCATGCCGAAGCCGATGCCGGCGCTCAGCCTCTTTGCCGTGTACAACTACGATCTCTCTCGCGTCGACGTCTCGAAGATCAACCTGCTGTTCGACCGGCTGGCGTTTCGTCGGTTCCGCGTGTTCGGCGAGGCCGTGCCGTATACGGGCACGTTCCGCCTCACGGCAGGGCACGAGGAGGTGCGCGACCTCGTGATCGAGGACCTGCCGCCGGACGTGTCCATCACGCGCAAGGCCACGTTCGTGAACGCGCGGTGGGCGTCCCAGTAAAGCGGCGAGTGGGGGATGGCGGCCGCGACGGGGCGCGGCCCTCCCGTATGGAGAGCCGCCATCTTGGACGGCGGGGATGGATGTGGCCGCGGGTCCCTTATGAGCCGCCGGGACGGCGGCTCTCCATAGGTGGCGGCCATCCAGAGCAACGCACGAGGGGACAGGCCCTGCGAGATGCGTGGGGGCCCCACTTGTCCCCCCAAAAGGGGACAAGACGGTTCGGACCTCATTTGGTATATTTACTTCGATTTGTGGTTTCAGAGTCAAAAAGGAGTCCTGTCAAAATGAAAAATAGGGCGATGGACCGCGCGTGGTTCGGCGCGTATTCGGCAGCCGTGCTGACGGTTGCAATGGGAACGGCGTTTGCCGCAAAGCCGCCCTGCCGGTGTTCGAGAAGCAGTAATTTCGCCGAATCAGATTGAGGAGAAAAAATGAACAAAGTGGGAAAGTGCATGACGGTGTTGTGTCTCGTCGGAACCGTGGCCTTGACGGCGGCGGGAGCCGTCTACGACGAAACGACGGGGTACGTCCGCCTGCTGTGGAACGGGACGGCGAGCGTGATGCCGCTCACCACCAATCATGTGTATGGCGTGTCAGGAACGACCACCAACTACGTGTGGAGCGACCACCTTGCCCTGCACGCCGGCACGAACTACTACGCGAACACCTGGTTCCGGGGATGGCTTCAGGCCTCGTCAAATCCCGCCACCGTCTACCCCATCCCCTGCAACCGCTTCGTGCTGGACAATACGGACATCAGCTGGAAGTGCGGTTATCCGTCCATAATGGTGTTCGAGAACGAGGGGTTGTTCGCATTGGGCAAGTCAACTATCAAGATCAACCAGGACAGCTGCGTGCTTGGCGGCATCGGGGGGACAATCACGATTCAGGAGACGTCCGCGTCAACCCCTTTCACGTGGCAGACTTCCTCGGTTGGATTCGCCACCAAGGGGCACGGGTTTTACGTGTTGGCGAAGATCGTGGGTGACGCGGACCAGGTCATGCGCATCACCGTTCCGAGCGACCAGTACGGGCGCGTCTTCTTCATGGGCGACATGTCCGACTATCTCGGCACGGTCAACACGATCAGCAACGCCCTCTACGTCGGCACGTCCCTCGCGACGAAGGCGGTGAATGCCACGAGCTGCGGCGCGGTCCTCACGTCCGGCGCGGACGGCGCGGAGATCTTCATTTCGAAGGTCTCCCTGGACGCCTCCTCGGCGATCGGCTGCGCGGCCACGAACACGCTCGTGGTGGACACGCTGACGATGGCGGCCGGCGCGTCGGTGCGGTTTGGCTGGAACGGGGAGACGGCGGGGTGCGTGGAGGTGACGAACAGCTTTGCGGCGGCGGGGACGATCGGCGTGTCGCCGGCGGATCACTTCGATCCCAGCGCGCTGACGAACGGTCCTTCGCGCGCGGCGGTGCTGAAGGTGAGGGGCGAGGGCGCGTTCTCGCTCGAACAGATCGTGCGCATGCCGACCGAGGCGCGGTTCGTCGCGAACGAGGAGACCGTCGTGCCGGACGACTTCCCCGGCATGACGTTCGAGGTGGCGAACGAGGACGGCTGGACGGTCCTCTACGTGACGCTGAATCAGGTCGTCATGCAGGTCGTGGACAACTCGGGCGCGGCCAATGCCGGGAAGTTCCATGACGCGGAGACATGGTCCAACGGCAAGACGCCGGCCGAGAACGTGGGGGCGGACTTCTACACCGACGTGGGTTGCTACCTGCCGCTCCCACGCGGCGTGGCGTGGCCGTCCGTTTATCACTTCCCGGGACGATCCTTCACGGTACGGAAGATGCTCACGTTCTCGGCTGGGAAAGCGTGCTACCACTTCGACGAGTTGACCCTCTACACCGGGAAATCGAATGTGCAGACGGTGCGCGCGTGGGTGAACGGTCCGCAGATCTTCTCGGGCAACCTGCGGCTTGTCGGCACGAACAACTACACGTTCACCTTCGGAAACAACACGACACAACGGTGGGACAGCACGATCTCCGGCCGTTGCAACGTCATCTTGGGCATCCGCCGACCGGATGCCGGTTCGAACGAGCTGTGCAGCGAATTCGGGTTGACGGGCACCAATACGAACTTCACCGGCAAGTGGACCGTGCAGCACAACCTGGCCTCCATCGCCAACCCGACGCAGTTCATGATCTTCGCGGTGTGCGAGTCGTGCAACCTCGGCCGACCGTTCCCGACGTTCCAGTACGACGCGCTCACGGTCAAGAACTGGCAGGCGCTGAAGCCTGGGCGCGAGGAGAGCGTGCTGGACGACATGTCGCGCGGCATCGACTTCGCGGGCGCCACTACGCAGGTGGTCACGCCGGAAGGGCGGACGCTCGCGCTGAAGTGCCCGATCACGCTCTCCGGCGTTCTGCGCAAGTCGGGGCCGGGCACGCTCGCGCTCGGCGGAGCCGTCAAGCCGAAGTTCTGCGGCGCCGCGCAGAGCGACACGCCGCTCGCGGGCACGAACGGGCTTCTCGTGGCGGAAGGCTGGATCACGCCGCTCTCGACGAACGGCGTGGACGGGCTCGCGGTGGAGTTCGCGGGCGGCGGCATCCGTCTCGAACACCAGCCGTCCGATGCGGGCGTGGCGGCGTACGGCCTTTGGAACACGAAGTGGCCCGTCCCGTTCGCGCGGGCGGAGGGGATGACGGGCAAGGTGCCGGTGACGGTCGAGATGGGTGACCTGACGGACATGCCGGCTTCGGTCACGCGGTACGCCATCTGCACGGTCGCAGCCGACAAGGCGGACGGCGTGAAGGGGATGTTTGCGGTACAGACACCGTTCAAAGGCTATGTGGCGTCCGTCGAGACGCGCGCGAATGCTGACGGCACGACGACGCTGCTCGCGGTGGTCAAGTACGGCGGCCTGACGATCACCATCCGTTGACGATTTGCCAAGAAGAAGGAACACGGAATGGTGCGCCAAGCGAAGCTCGGCAGAACTAACAGAATGAAAGGAATCTGTACGGCAAAGAAAACGACATGCCGACTGAAATTCGCGGACACCTACTACGGCGAGATGACGCACTACGGCCTCTACCGCCTCGCGTGGGCGGATGTGAGGAGAGCGCGGAATTGACAGAAAAAAATCGTATAATATACGCATAACAATCCAAGAAAGGTAGAAATCCATGGCAACAGGAAAAGCACTCAATGGAAAGCCGTATGCGGGAAATCCGCACGTACGGTTTGATGAGGGGGAAGTCGCATCGGCGGCAACGCCGAGGCGTGGGTCTCTACTCTACAAAGCATTAACTCAACAACTCTCGACGATTCGCCTCTCCCGGCGATTCGCGTTTCTCGCATGCCTGGCAGGAGCGCTCGCCGCGTGCGGCGCCGACGCCTCCTGGATCTGGTATCCGGGCGACTACGCGCTGTGGCGCGGCAACGACCTCCAGGCACGTCGGATCGAGTTCGGCGGCGGCTACCCCGTGTTCTGGGCGTCGTACGCCGCGCATCCGCTTGTCGACTTCACGAAGACCGTCGACCTCAAGGCGCCAGAAACCGTGGACATAGCCTGGGAAGGCGTCTGCCGCATCACTGGGAAAGGACTTATGCCCGGCGTAGTCTCCAACCGTTACGTCTTCCCCGCCGGAAAGTACACGATCACGGCGCGTGTCTATTCGCAGGGGCGCCCGCCCGCGCTCTACCTGAACGGACCCACCATCAAGACCGACTCCTCGTGGCGCGCGGACTGGCGCGTGCGGGCCTCCGGACTCGGCGGCATCCCCGCGCCGCCGGCGGAGACGCGCCCAACGTTCGACGCACCGTCGAAACGACCGGCCGTCTGCGTCCTCGAGACACGGGCGGCGGAACCGGTGTCCGTCAAGACGATCCACGGCAACCACCTTTTCGCCGACTTCGGGCACGAGACATTCGGTTTCCTGAAGCTGCTCGGCGTGTCCGGCAAGGGGAAGGTGCGCATCGTCTACGGCGAGTCGGAGCCGGAGGCGCTGTGCGAGGACCCGAAAGGTCCCGACCAGTGGGAGATTCTCGACGTCGGGCCGGGCGAGACGTTCCGCGCCCCCGTGGCGCGCGGCTGGCGCTACGTGCAGGTGATTCCGATGGACGGTGTCTCGGTGCGCGGGGTGGCGATGGACGAGCAGCTGTGTCCGCTTGCGCGCGCCGGTTCGTTCCGTTGCTCCGACCCGCTCGTCAACCGCATCTGGGACGTCTCCGCGCGCACGCTCGAGATTACGACGCGCGAGATCTTCATCGAGGGCGCGAAGCGCGACCGCTGGACGTGGAGCGGCGACGCGCGCCAGAGCTACCTGATGAGCTACTATCTCTTCGGCTCGCAGGACCTCTGCAAGGACTCGCTCTTCTACCAGCGCGGCGGCGACCCCGTGGTGATGCACATCAACCAGATCATGGACTACACGTTCTACTGGTTCATGTCGGTGCGCGAGTACTACCAGTACACGGGCGACCGTCTCTTCCTCGAGCAGGTGTTCGACCGCATGGTCTCACTGATGGACTTCGCGATCGCGCGCCTCGACGCGCACGGACGCCCCCGCAACGGCTACCGCGACTGGATGTTCATCGACTGGGCGCCGCAACCGTTGCACAACGCCGGCGGCGTGACGAGCTTCGAGCAGATGCTGCTCGTGGAGGCGCTCGAGGCGCTCGCCGACGTGGCGGACACGGTCAAGCGTCCCGGTGCGGATGCCTGGCGCGCCCGCGCGAAGAAGCTACGCGCCGAGATCGTGCCCCTCTTCTGGAACGCCGAAAAGGGCGCGCTCATGCACCTCCTGAAGGACGACGGCACGCTCGATCCGCAGCTCACGCGCTACCCGAACATGTTCGGCCTCGCCTGGGGCTACTTCGACGCCGCCCAGCGCGACGCTGTGCTGAAGAACGTCATCTTCAACGACGCCGTCATGAAGATCCAGACGCCCTACATGCGCTTCTACGAGCTGGAGGCGCTCTGCAGCCTCGGTCTCCAGGCCAAGGTGATGGACGAGATCCGCTCCTACTGGGGCGGGATGCTCAACGAAGGCGCGACGAGCTTCTGGGAGCTCTACAACCCCGACGAGAAAGGCCTCGCGAAATACGCGATGTACGGCCGCCCGTTCGGCAAGTCGCTCTGCCACGCCTGGGGCGCCTCGCCCCTCTACCTGCTCGGACGCTACTACCTCGGCGTGTCGCCGACGAAGCCGGGCTACGAGGAATACGTCGTGCAGCCAGACCTCGGCGGCCTTGCGTGGATGGAAGGTTCCGTGCCCACGCCCCATGGCGCGATCCGCGTGTCGGTGCGCGACGGCACGGTCACGGTGACGGGGCCGTCCAAGGGCCGCGGTGTTCTCGTCTGGAACGGCGAGAAGCGCCCGATCGCCCCTGGCGAGACGGTGACTGCCAAGCACAAGAAGGATTAGCAGATAGTAGTGGCATTCGCCACGAAGCGCGACTTCTCCGAGAAACCCGTCAGAACCGTCACGATCGAGCCGTCCGACGCGCCGGCGGACAAACAGAAGGTCTGCGCCCGCACGATCAACGTCTACGACAAGAAGAAGATCGGCTGCATCGCGAAGGCCGTTTCGGGCGGCATCGGCGAAGGCGTGAAGGCCTCCTACACGATGAAACCGGAAGACCTCTACGTGCGTGCGCGCATTCTCTCGCCAGAACGCCCGCCGGTGACCGCCTTCCAGCACCCGAAGGTGCACGTGGCGTGGACCCAACCGTATCTCCGCGCGTAGACTGCGCAGACCAACCAACTAGGAGAAAGGCCCTTGAGGTTGTTGCCAACCCCAAGGGCCTTCGCTTCGCACGCCCGCATGGAGAGCCGCCATCTTGGCGGCGCTACTGGGACAACGGGCGTCTCGCCCGTTGCGGGAGGGTCGCAGTTTACTGCGACCGCATCCATCCCTGGGAGGGTCGCGCTCCCGCGCGACCGCCGCACTGGGCTACACCAGACGCACCCTGATCGTGGTCGTCTGGGCGCGGGTGCCGGACTGGCCGCCGTGCGAGACGAGCGTGAACGTGATGTTCTGGTTCGGCGTCGCGCCCACGAACTTGTTCGCCGTGGCGACCGCGAGCGAGGTGCCGTCGGCGGAAGGCGTCGCGGCCGAGGTCAGGTCGAGCGTATGCGTCGCGCTTTCGCCGTCCACGTAGTCGACCGTGAGCGAGTCGCCGTCGATCAGGAACAGGTTCGCGCCGTCGATCCGGCAGTCACTGCTCCTGCTGAGCACGCCGTCGGGGTTGTCGTCGTCCGTCAGCATGTCCATGCGGACGGGCGGCCCCTCGGGCTCCGGCTCCGGATCGACCACGCGCAGGTACTTGACCTTGCGGAAGGAGGTCTGGAGCGGGCCGCCGGCGTCGCCCGCGCGGCTCTTGACGACGAGCTTGTAGTCGCCGCCCGGCAGCAACTCGGCGGTGTGCGCCTTGAAGAGCTGCTTGGAAACGACCTCGTCGATCACGAGCTGGAACGTGGTGCCGAGCGCGTTCTCCAGGTACGCCGCGGCGCCCTCGTCGGTGAGCACCATGTTGAACCCCGCCACGCGGAACACGTGCTGTCCGTGGATGAGGTTCATCGGACGCTCCTCCGCGAGGTCCATCACGTTGTCCACGCGGAGCTTCGTCACGTTCTCGTCCGTCACGATCACCGGCACGGTGTCCGTGAGGTCGAGCTGGATCGCGTCGTCAAGGCGGAGCGCGAGCTCCAGCGAGTTGCGCTCCGGGTCGAACGCGGCGTCGGCCGTGGGGAACGACCCCTTGATGACGGCGCAGATCACGCCGATGTCCGTGTGGACGCGCACGAGGCCCTCGCGTTCGAGGTCCTCCAGCGCCTGGAACGCGCCGTCGAGGATCGCGATCACCTGGATCGCGGGCAGCCCG
>JAFRSR010000025.1 GCA_017427485.1 Kiritimatiellia bacterium | reverse complement strand
CCGACCGGCGTCTCGTCTACGCCTACGGCGTGATCCCCCACGAGTACGAGCACAACCACTGCGGCAGCGGCGTGACGATGGAGACCGTGTTCGACATGTGGCTGAACGAGGCGTACACGGTGAACGTGGAGCGCGCCTACCTCGCGCGCGTGTTCGGCGCGGACTACATGCGGCGCGGCGAGATCGCGTCCTTGCGCGGCACGGGCGGCGCGTTCGCCGAGGAGGAGGCCGGCATGGCCGGCGCCGTGGTGCGCGAGGGCGTGAACGACCCGGACGAGGTGGTGGACGCCATCACCTACGACAAGGCGCCCGAGGTGCTCAACACGCTCCGCGCGCTCATCGGCGCGGAAACCTACGACGCCGCCTGGCGCGAGTACTTCCGTCGCTTCGCCGGCGGCAACGCGAACACGGACGACTTCCTCCGCGTGTTCTCGGAGGTGAGCGGACGCAACGTGCGCGCGCTCATCGGCCCCTACCTCTTTTCCGTCGGCTTCCCCGCCGTGCGGGCGGCCTGGGACTGGAAGAACGGCCGCATGACCGTGTCCTTCACGCAGGACATGGGAGGGTCGCGCTCCTGCGCGACCGAAAATCCGAAAGGGTCGCGCTTGTCGCGACCGCCGTATACGGTGCCCGTCACGTGGACGGCCGTGAAGGGCGGCAAGGACCTCTGCGGGGGCGTGTTCACGCTGGAGGCGGCGGACGCGTCGATGGCGCGCACGGAGTTCTCCGCGCCGTTTCCCGTGAAGCCGGATTTCATCAGCTGGAACCGCGGGTGCGCGTTCTACGGCGTGCTGACGCCGTCCGCCACCGAGGAGCAGCTGGCCTGCCAGGCGCGCACGGACCCCGACGGCGGCAACCGCGTGGAGGCGCTGGGCCTCCTGCGCGACAAGAACTGCTCGGAGACCTGGCTCGCCCTTTACAAGGAGATATTCGCGGATCAATCGCTCGACCTCGGGCTCAAGAGCGCGCTCCTGTCCATTCCCGCCGATTCAATTGACCGTCACCGGCGCGCGCGCGTGCGCGAGAACGTGCAGGAGATGCGCGCCCTGCGCCGCGCCGCCGCGCAGGCGATCGGGGTGGAGAAACTTTGCGGCGCGCTCGGCGAGCGCGCCCTCCCCCTGGGGGAGGCGGCGTCTCGCCGCTTCACTGGGACAACGGGCGTCTCGCCCGTTGCCGCGCTCAAGCGGCGTGCCTACGAAAAATGCATTCTTGACCTCCTCGCGGCGGCCAACGTGCCCGAATCCTGGGCGGCTATCCGCGCCTACCTCTCCCGCGCCACCAACATCACCGCGCGCCTCAACGCGCTCCGCGCGCTCGTGGCGAGCGACGATCCGGAACGGAAGGAAACTCTGGAGAAGGCGGGCGCGGAACTGCGGAAATCCCTCAACGGCTACATCTCGTACCTGGGGCTCGTCGCGGGCGACCCGCATGCGGACGTGTTCGACGCCATCGCGCGCGAGGAGAAGCGCGAAGGCTGGTCGATCACGCATCCGGGGCTCAGCCGCGCGCTCTACTGCGGCTTCGCCGCGAACGGCGACCAGCTCTGGACGCCACGCGGCCTCGCGTGGCTGGAGGAGACGCTCGTCACGTACTCGGAGGTGAGCGAGTACAACGCGATCCGTCTGCTCGCGCCGGTAGCCGTGTGGCGGCGCTTCGAGCCGGGTCTGCGCGCCGAGGTGAAGGGTCTGCTGGAGCGCGTGGCGGCGAAGCTGCCACGCGACCGCTACGCCTTCATCGGCGGGAAACTGGCCGGCTTGCTAGCTTGATTCATCCATCAGCGGCCGCAGCCACCAGCGGGAGCGGCCGCGCTTGTCGCGGCCGTATGGAGAGCCGCCATCTTGGCGGCGCGCTCGCCCTGCGACCGCCGCATCAAATAGTAGGATCTTCCATGCGAAGACCGGGGAAAAGGCGGAAGTCCGAATCGGCGGAAACCATGACAAGGCCATGTTCAATGGCCAATGCCGCGAGGTGGGCATCCGCCACGAGCTTATGGTTCATTTTGGGCATGTTCAAGAATGTGTCAAGATAATGCCGATGCCGAACGGTCGCCACGGGCATCCAAACACACGGCATCGCCAGCCAAGAACGAACCTGCGCCCACGCCTCGGCAACGGAGATTGCAGGTTGCATGATTCGCGGATTGGAAGACAACCGCACAAACGCCATGATGCTTTCCCACGGGATTCCCAATGGCGTGTCTGTGTCGTTTAGGCGGGCATCGAGCCATTTCTTCGTGCGGGCATGTTGCGGAAAGACGTCAAACGACGCATACATCAGGATGTTGGCGTCGAGCAATCTCATCGATAGTCCTCGCCCTCGGCCAGGGCCAGCATGTCATGCGTGCTTGTAATCGTCCCCAGCGTAGTCTTCCGCCCGCGAAAGACTTTGGTCGCGAAACGTCTGACGGCGGGCTTCCGCGCCAAGGCGTCGCGTGTGGCGAACGCCATGCGCAGAAGCCCGTTGACAAGCTCCTTGAAACTCACGCTCAAGTCCGCCGCCTGGCACTCCTCAAGCCGAGCGGCAACGTCTGGCTCTAATGTAAGGGTTGTTCTCATGGCGCGTATTCTATCATGTTTGATGCTTTGATGTCAATCGCCTAGAGAGTCACCTACAGCATCTCCACCTTCACCTTGACGAACCGATGGGCGGCGTTTGCGGGGCACACCCACGGTGAACTCATCCGTTTCATAAACTCGGTTGACGCATCTACGCCAATGGCGTATAATATGTCCATGATTTTCGTTGGACCAGTTTGTTCACGCAGCGAATCGTCCAAGTTATGGACGATGACGCTTATGCTGAACTGCAAGAACATCTGGCTTCACATCCTGACGCCGGACCTGTCATTGTAGGTTCCGGAGGGGTGCGAAAGATCCGATGGCGAGGATCAAACAGAGGAAAACGTGGCGGCTCTCGGCTCATCTACTATTGGGACAACGGCTATCAGATACTGATGTTATATGTCTACCTGAAGAAAGAGCGTGAGAACCTGACACAAGAACAAGTTTCGATGATGCGAGAGATTGCGAAGGAGTTCAAGAATGAACAAGAAGAACTTTGACCTGCTACTTGGAAGCATGCGCGAGGGCGCGCAAATCCTTCGGGGGGAGCGAGCTCCTTCTCGCCGCTTCACCATAGACAAGAAAGAAGACGTGCAGTTCGTGCGTCAGACGTTTCACGCGAGCCAAGACGCCTTCGCAAAGTTCATGGGCGTAAGCGTGAGTACGTTACGCAACTGGGAGCAGGGGCGCCGCCGCCCGACAGGCGCAGCCCGCGTACTTCTTACGATTGCCTTGCGCCAGCCCGAACTCTTCCGTGCAACCGTTCAAGAAGATTGTCCCGAACTGGCATTCAAGTAACACATCCCTACAGTCTCCCACCTGCGGCCGCGCCTGTTGCGGCCGTATGGAGAGCCGCCATCTTGGCGGCGCGGACGCCCCTCCGTCGCCTATGGCATCTCCACCTTCACCTTGAAGAATCGATGAGCGGCGTTTGTGGGGCACACCCACGCCGCATCCGTCAAGTTCGTCTTCCCGAGGATGGTGTACACCCGCACCTCGCCGTTGGAGTTGCGTATAGGTTACACGGAGCCAGCCCGAAAAGCAACATTAAATCGTATCCCTTCGGTCACGAATGGGATGCTAGTGAAGGCGTTTTTTCAAGTCAGGTGGAAGTTCGGGCATTTCAATGCCTTTCAACTCCTTGGCATTAAATGCCCTGAATCTCCGAGCATGGAAGTGGAAAAAATCCCGATAGTATTTTGCGTCGACTCCCGAACTTCCACTGTTTTTGAGTCTGCTAACCTTCCAGTCTGTTCCATCAATCAGATTCAAACCCGCGTCTAAAACCCTACTCCTCGCTTGGGCGCAAGTCTTCAAAACTGATGGAAACTTTTTGTATTCTCGGATAACTTTAGATCGTGGATCGTTCAGGGCATGTTCCCGGACCTCGTGCATCTTATTGACCAGGTCTTTCCATTGTTGCTTCCAAGCCAAATACGCCTCATCGGCGCGTGCGATACCCATGAGCGCGTTGGCCAAAGTCCTATTCGTAATTTTTTCATTTTCAATCCATTCTAGAACCTCATGTTTTCTAATTAGCCTCTGGTCGCGGAAACATACTTTCCTGCACAGTTCCTCGTAGAGCTCTAATTGGTTGAGCGTTTCAGCCCGTAAGGCATAGTCGTTCCATGAAATAGACTCCCATTTGATGTTGTTTAGTCTGACGCTAAACCAGCGCACGGTATTGAATCGGGACTGCTGTTTGGCACGATCTTCCAAGTCCGGCAAGTCTACGGTATATGTCGCCACTGCCACCACCTCGCCATTGTCATTTATAACTGCACTGCCACTATTACCCGAGACGAAGGTGCATCCCGACGTTTCGATCCGATCAGGCCCTATTCCATTGACCGTTCCGTGCAGAGAAGTCAATACGCCCCCACCGTCGCTGTTGCCGAAAACGTGAATCCTCTGCCCCTCCCTTGGCATATCCTTCGCCAGTTCAAGTGCCTCGTTTGTACCGATGACAGTCATACGCACCAGATCCCTGTTGGCCGCCACCTCGATTGTCGGCTCAAATTTCAACATCGTGCCATCTGGTAAAGTTGCCGAAAACGGATTACCGCAGCGCACAACATGTTCGTTCGTGATGAACCTGATCTTTCCGTCCATCTTGACAAGAAAACCACTTCCCTGCGCAGTGCCGGCCATTACCGTCGCTAAGCTGTTTCTCACTCGGTCCAAAAGCGTTCCTTTCGTCTCATCTTTGATTACACCACCAATCTTCTCCGAAACCACCCCGACATCCTTTAATCTTCGCATCTGCTTTGTGACTTGATCATGTATCCATTCCTTACAGGACTTAGCCTCGTCTTTCATACGCGTCGTCCGC
Source organism: Kiritimatiellia bacterium (assembly GCA_017427485.1). Lineage (GTDB taxonomy): Bacteria > Verrucomicrobiota > Kiritimatiellia > RFP12 > UBA1067 > RUG572. Next base: position 4,546 of record JAFRSR010000025.1, on the reverse strand, counting down.
CATTCGACTTTGTCGAAGTCGTCCAATGCGAATTGAAAGGAGTTTGTCAGGATACTGGCAAATTCTTTTTCGGATTCCTGCCATGTGGTACGGTTCTTGTCGAGGTCTTTCGCTGAGTCTTTTCGTAAACTTCTGTCGAACTCAGATCTGGCATTTTGCCATTGGGTGTACGTTTTAGACAAGTCTTGAAGATACCTTCGATACATCCCTCCGTGTATCCGAAAGCCTAATTTCGTCAATTCGTCATAGCGGAATCCGTACGCGAGACGTGAGGTATTTTCTTCACCATTCTGTTTTGCCAAGAATGGTAACAACCGAGTCAAGAACTCTTTTACGTCTTCCAATAATGCCACCTGATGGCAAAACTCCTTCCAGTCAACCTTAATCCATTTGACACCGGTAAAACGTACCGCCCATTTCCGTCCGTCTTTATAACGAGAGTCCAGCATGTCAAAATCATTACTTGAATCACCACGTGTTACATATGTGTAGACACCTACAACCTCTCCACTTCCGTTGATGACGGGGCTTCCACTGTTTCCGGCGACCACATGTGCCGTCACTTCCAATCGAAACGTGCCAATGGCCTTGATCTCACCACGTTCTTCCGTAATAGCCCCTTCCCCTGCGCTATTGCCGTATATGGCTATTTTGTCATCAATTTTGGGCGTTTCATTCGACAGCTTAAATGCCGGTAACTCGTCATTGACCTCAAACCGCACGATGTCTCGGTCATCTGCGACCTCGAACGATCCCAGTTCAAGTCGGGTGCCATCAAGCAGATAGACACGCTTGAATTCGTCTGTCGCTCGGGCCACATGCTCGTTAGTAACAAGATAAGTTTTGCCGTCCATCTTCATCAAGAAAGCCGTACCCCCTCCTTTCCCGTCGTTGCCAATCACTACTACTTTCTCCTTCCAGGATCCAGAGTACTCAGTCTTTGCGGCAGTTTTATGTAGAAGGGTCTCATCAACTTGTGTACTACCAGTATCGGTGAATCTCGCGGGGCTGATTTTTTCATTTTCACCCATATTGCCATCGGTCAACTTGCCCTCGGACGGAATTCCAAAATTACCCCTGAAGAATTTCCACGCGCCCCATCCTGTAGCAACTAAGAAAAGAAGCAGTAGGATGTTCTTTGCTAAATTGGTTATTTGGGTAATTCGCTGCCGTCTGGCCTCTGCTTGCGCCATGCGTTCATATTCGGATATTCGGCTTGATGCTACAGATGTAACGTTAGAAGTCGACATCGGCGTTTCGCGCTTGACAGGACGTAATTGCACTTTGCGGTCAGGCACGGAGCCACGTGGTACGACAATGCCTTTCCCACAGTGTGGGCATTCGACCGTCTGTCCACGGAAAGAATCATCTGCTTCAATCGCCCCTCCGCATTGAGGACACTTGAATTCAAACTCGGTCATCTGTTCTACGTCCTTTCATTGCCTTCCATCTTTCAAATTGAGTACGACGCACCGAGGCAATATTAGAGCGGCGCACTCTCGGAATTCTTGTCTTCTCTGAGGTGCCGCTAAGAACCTTTGATGGAACACGAATCTGAAAGTGCGCCGCGTGATAACACGCGACGCACCATCGTATTTCGCTCCATCAAGATTAGCGGTCTTTCAGAGAAAGCTACTTTACGCTGGTTGCGTAACGTTCTGCCGGAGGCACACACCCGTGTGCGCGGCAGTTGTTGTGCCGCTCTCCATCGGGGGCGGACGGCGATGGAACGCCGTCCCTACCAATGTGGCGACCGGCCCGGCGGGTGGATGCCCGCCGATATGTCAAAGATCAAAAATCACTTCTTCTCGCCAAGGAGCGCCTTGACGATGCCCAATATCGTCGCACCGATAGCCGCAACGCCAATGGCCGTCTGTCCAAGCCACGCACTGAGGCCAGCAATCGAGAATGCGGCCAACGTCAATCCAAACGCGAGCCATTGCGCACGAGACGCACGACGATGAAAATTGTCCTTGTCGTCAATTCGATCCTGTAACTCTTTTCGTTCCAGGCTTCGGCGCTCCTCGGATTCCTTCTCGAAATTGGCCAAAAGCCGCTCAAGTGTACCTGGGTGCAACCGCTCGTACACCTCTATCGTGGCTGGCGGCGGCAACGGACCCTGCCAATGTTCGGCGGCAATTACACCCTTTTCAGAAGCGACGATCTTTGTTTGTTCAGGCATCGGCATACACTCCTGATGCGGCTCGTTTCATGTCACCCATCAAATTCATAAAATCATGCTCAAGCGCCTCTTCGGCAGAATTGAAACGAGGCACATACGGCTCTGTGTAATAACAACCGCCAGACCCTATGTCAAAAGGGTCGCGTTCAAGAAACCATTTGCCGCCAATCTTGACGACAAGTCTTGTAATTGCTTCTGCCATGTTTTTTTCCACTCCTTTCCGTGGCGGTTGTAGTTGTTGATTGCAAGTGCCCCATTAAAGGAACGCCGAAATTATACTCTATTGTGCCGTGGAATGCAAGGAGGAGGTTGGCTTGAAGAAGATCGCCGTGAGGATGGCGAGCAGGACGGAGAGGCCGAAGGCGAGCAGGTAGGGCGTGGCCCAGTCGTGGGTGCCGTCGGGTCTGACGTTTGCGGCAAGGACGCGGTCGAAGAGGGACACCGAGAGGAACACGCCGGCGCTGCCGGTGAGCGTCATCGTGAGGCCCTGCGCCTGGTTGCGCAGTTCGGGCGGCGCCACCTCCACCACGTACATCTGCGCGTTGACGATGATGAACCCGAACACCGAGCCGTGTACGAGGATGCCGCAGAAGTCGAGCGCCGGGCAGCCGAGCTTCACGCTGCCGTAGAAGCAGGCGTAGCGGACGGCGAGGATGGCGATGCCGAGCACCATCGACCACTTGTAGCCGCAGAGTTTCAGGATGAACGGCAGGGCCACCATGAAGGCGAGCTCGCCGACCTGTCCGAGGTTCTGCGTGAGGGTGAGGTAGGTGAAGCCCGACTCCTTGAGGTAGAGCGCGTTGTAGTTCATGTACCACTGGAAGGGGATCATGGAGCCCGCGAGCAGCAGACCGAAGGCGAGGAAGCGCGGGTCCTTGAAGAGAGTGAAGGCCTTGAGGCCGAAGGCATCCACCACGCTCATCGGCGTGCCGCGGGCCTTGGGCGGCGTGGGCGGCAGGAGGAGCGCGAGGCCGGCGGTGACAAGGGCCGTCCCCGCCGCGCAGGCGAAGATCCACGGCGACGTGTCGAACCCGGTGATCCTGAGGCAGCTGATGCCGACCACCGAGAACACGGCGGAGGCCACCCAGCCGAGCGTGCCGAACACGCGGATGTGCGGGAACGCGGCAGGTGTGGAGTGCGTCATCGCGATCGTCGCCGTGAGCGACCAGCCGGGCATGTTGACGAAGCACGCGAGCAGGAGAAGCGTAAAGAGCAGCGCGGGCGTGCGCACGAAGAAGCAGGCCGAGAGAAGGGCGGCGTAGACGAGGTGCGTGAGCGCGAGGACCTTCTCCGCGTTGAGGAATCGGTCGGCGAACATGCCGATGAGCGGCGAGGCGAGCGTGCCGAAGCCGATGAACATCCCGCACCAGACAGTCCACGACTCGCCGCCGGGGAGCGTCTTCACGTACGGGATGATCGTGTTGAACCACACGGGCAGCGTCATGAACTGCAGGAACATCATGGCCGAGAGCTTGATGCGGAGGCCAAGGGGCATGGAGATCTTCTGGTCGGCGACGTCGGTCATGGAGGTCCTCCTTAGATGCTGAGAAGTTGGCGGGCGCGGGTGAACTGTTCGGAAAGGTCGACCTTGCGCGCGCCATCCACGTAGCCGCCGCGCGCGAGGTCCTCCACGAAGCGCCGGAACTTGTGCGGGCCGGGCTTCAGGTTGTCGAGCACGCGCACCTCCGCCGTGCCGAACGTGCAGGACTCGGAAATCATGCCTGTGGATTCCGCCGTGACGTAGAGCGTGCGGGCAAGTTTGACGAACGCGGGAATCGGGTTGAAGTGGTCTTTTGAGTAGAGGAGCTTGTAGTCGAAGGGGAAGGAATCGACAACGGCCTCGACCTCGGGCGGCGTGCGGCGCGAGGTGGTGACCCAGATTTCGTGGTTCGTGGTTCGTGGTTCGTGGTTCGTGTTTTGGGGATCGTGGTTCGTGTTTTTGGGGTCGTGGTTCGTGGGGAGGGGGGCGGGTTTGTAGGTGGCGAAGATTTGATCGAGCTGGGTGCGCATCCAGTCGGCGGACATCGTGGAGCACTTGTTGGGTCCGCCCACGATGACGGCGACGGCGGGCTTCTCCGAGGGCGTGTAGCGCGCGCGGAACGCCTCCGTGCCGGCGACGTAGAACGCCTCGTCGCTCGCGACGAGGTTGTCGGGGATCGTGATCACGTTCGGCGCGGAGTGGGGGCGGTCAAACGTCGGCGCGAGCACGCAGTCGAACGTGGCGATGCGGTAGCCGCGCGGGTAGAGCACCACGCCGCATTTCACGCCCATCTTGCGCGCGAGGGATTTTGCTGCGTAGAACGTCCCCGATCCCGTGCCGAGCACGGCCGCGTAGGCGTGGTTTGTGGTTCGTGGTTCGTGGTT
>JAFRSR010000183.1 GCA_017427485.1 Kiritimatiellia bacterium | reverse complement strand
GCTCGTGTTCGACCGTCCGGTGCCGGGCGGCAACGCGAGCGACGAGTGCGGCATCGGCTTCGACGGCGCGTCGCTCGGCAAGAAGAACGCGCGCGAGTCGGGCGTGGTGGAGGAAATCCGTCTCACAAAGACATACCGGGGCACGAGGTACACCGGGGCCTTCGAGGAGATGGCGCGGAAAAGCCCCGGACTCGCGCTTTTCCGCAACGAGCGCGTGATGCGCGTTGAGAAAGACGGCGACCGGATCGCGGCGGTCGTCTCGCGCAATACGCTCACGGGACGCTGGACGCGCTGGCGCGGGCGTCTGTTCGTCGATTCCACGGGCGACGGGTGGATCGGGCATTTCGCCGGCGCGCGGACGATGTACGGACGTGAGGCCGGCAGCGCGTTCGGCGAGGAGTGGATCGCGCCGAAGGTGGCGGACCGCCTCACGATGAGCGGCACGCTCACCACGGGTCTGAGCAGGCGCACGGACCGCGACCAGCCCTACGAGACGCCCGTGTGGGCGCGCATCCTGCCCAAGGGCTTCGACCGGAAGGTTCCGGGGCTGGGGCGTCCGTGGTGGCTGGAGGCGCCGGGGCGCATCGACGACCTGGAGGATCCCGAGGCCGCGCGCGACCACCTGATCCGCATCTGCTTCGCCTATTGGGGCTACCTGCGCAACGAGTGGCCCGAAGGACCCGCGCGCGGCGTCTCCACATACGCGTTCACGCCGCCGTCCATCTTCAACGGCCGCCGCGAGGGAATGCGCATCGTGGGCGACTACGTGCTGACGGCGAACGACTGCAAGTCGGGGCGCCGCTTCCCTGACGCCGTCACGTACGGCGGCTGGTCGCTCGACACGCACGACCCGCTCGGCATGGACAACCCGCACGGCGACGGCTGGTGGCACCCGCACATGGGCGTGCCGATCTACACGGTACCGTTCCGCGCGCTCTACTCCGCCGACGTCCCGAACCTGCTGATCGGGTCGCGCTGCCAGAGCATGACGCACATCGCGCTCGGCTCGATGCGCGTGCAGGGCACGCAGATGGCCGCGGGACAGGCCGCCGGCACGGCGGCCGCGCTCTGCATCCGCCACGGCGTGGCGCCGCGCGAGCTGGGACGGACGCGCATCGGCGAACTCCAGCAGCTGCTCCTGAAGGACGACCACTACATCCCCGGCGTCCCCAACGCGGATCCCCTCGACCTCGCGCGCGGGGCGAAGGCGACGGCGACGAGCGGACGGCCGGAGGGCGTCCTCGACGGCACGGCGCGTCCGGTGGGCGACGCGTACCACGGCTGGATCTCCGACAAGGACGAACCTCTTCCGCAGTCCATCCGCCTCGACTTCCCGAAGCCCGTCACGGCGCGCGAGGTGCGACTCGTGTTCGACACCAACCTCACGCCGATGCGCGTGAAGAAACGGATGCCGCCCGTTCTCACGAAGGCCTACACGGTGGAAGGACTGGTGGACGGCGCCTGGCGCATGCTCGCGGAAGAGGAGGAGAACTTCCTGCGCCACCGCGTGCACGCGTTCCCCACCGTCGAGATCGCGGCTCTGCGCGTGACGGTCACGGAGACATGGGGCGATCCCTCGGCCCGATTGTTCGAAATCCGCGTCTATCCGTGATTCGCGCGCTTTGCGGTTTGCCTTGCATGCATCGGGCGGGCATGGTATAATTCGGACGTACCTTGTGAACGGTGTCATCTGCAAATGAGGAGTCCGAATAATGAAAATACGGAAAAGCACGTGCTCGGCAAATAGGGACGCGCTGAAACTGGCGTTGTCGCTTCTGGCGGCGGCGTGCCTGGCGTGGACGGCGCAGGCGGTGACGTCCGCCACGGTTACAGCTGGCAACTCCATTACGATTGGCGATGGCATTGCCAACTCGGGAGACTACGAACTTGTTGCCGAGGCAGGATCGACAATTGTCCTGCCGGCGCAGGAAGACGTGAACTGCTGGGTGTTCACGCGCGTCTATCTGACAGGTTCCGGCACGGTGACGCTGGTCGCGCCCGACGCCGAATTCGACGCTCCTACCGTTGTGTTCGCTGACGGCCTCGCAGCCGAGAGTGACGACGTCTCGTTGCACGTCGACGTGGCATGCGTGACGGGCCTGAAGGTGGGGCGCAGCCAGAATTCGCCTACGGCGCTCAACCTGCCCGTTGCAGACATTGCCAATGTCACGTTTGCCAACGCGAACGGCGTATTCGGCCTGCGCGAATGGGCGACCGCGCGCAAGTTGCCGGCGGTCTTCGAGACGTCTACGCTTGTCGGCGTGGCATTGTATGGGACAAACCCGCTGCGCCTTGGGAACACCTTCCAACTGGCGAACTTCGACGTGGTGGCGCTTTCGCGGGACTGCATCCCCGATGGTTGCACGGTCACGGTTCCTCCGGGACGGACGTTCGCCTTCAAGCCGTGTGGACTGTTCAAAGACCAGGCAGGGACGGCGGCCTATCCTTGGTACTGGGGAGGACAGCAGAACTGGTCGGGACAGCACAGCATCGTCTTGGGCGGCAAGGGGGCGCGTGTCCTTTGCCGAAACAACCAAGCGTTTCGTCTGGTGGCGAACATCTCCGGCCTCGGCGAGATCGTGTTCCAGCCCGACAGCGACGAGAACATCAACAATTATTACCGTGGCATGACTTACAAGGCCGGTAAGACGCATCCGATTGCGGTGCCGGTCTGTTCGGCCACGGAACCGGAGCCAACCGCGAGTTGGCAGGGCAAGGTCGCCAACTGGTTTGACGCCTCGGACACGGACTCGTTCATCCTGCTGGATTACACGCCCGTGCCGAGCGGCATGTCCAACTCCTACACAAACGGCTACCCGCTCCTGGCGGGCTGGAAGGACAAGTTGACTGGCACATCGGGAACCTATCTTTTCAATCGGCGCTTTCTCGCGCTGAGCGATCCGTCAAGCGATTACGTGGTTCAGGTCTTGCCATACGTGGTGACGGGCGGATTAAACGGCAAGGACTATGTCTCGATGGGCTCTCAGGGGGGCAAGGTGTCCAAGCCATACGGGCTAGGGACGAACGTCACCGAGGCGCGTCGCCTTCAGTTCCATTCCGCCAGCACGTCCGTCACGGGGCACGGCAAGCCAACGGGAGGGGCTTACGAGGACAAGACCTATCCCTATTGCATCATGGTGTTCGGTTCGCAGCAGGGCGGCGGCAAGGCGATCCTTAATGACAAAAAGGAAACAGGCAAAGGTGATCTGGCGCGCAGCCCCACGACGATTGCCGGAGTGTGGACTTACTATTCAGGCTTTTCGATGGTGGTAAACGGCATGGACGCCAAGCCCAAGAGCGACAAGCCGAACGGCGGCTGGCAGATCGTGTCGCTCGACATGACTGCCACGAACACGGTTCTGCTCGGCATCAGCGGGCATCAAGGCGCAAACTTCGGCGGCATGAACTACGCGGAGGTCATCTTCTTCAGCGAGAAGCCGACGCCGACGGAGCGCATGTCATGCGAACTGTACTTGGCGAAGAAGTGGGGGCTGGAGACGGCCTACACGCCCTGGGACACGGGGTACACGGAACTGTCTGGCAATGGTACGTTGACGCTGGACAATGCAAACCTGCCGGGCCATGACGATGCGTCAGAGGCGACGGTTGCGGGTAACTTCGCGGGAACGATCAACGTGTCGGCGGGCAAGACGCTCGTCGTCTCCGACCGTCCTGCGCCGCTTGCACCGTACGATGTGCCGCAGCAGACCAACCTCGTCGCGTGGTTCGATCCGAGCCTCGACGGCGCGATCGACTTCCATGTACATCCAGATGCCGCAACTGGTGTTGCGCGCCTCTACTCGCGCACGGCGTCCGGCGTGGACAAGTCGGATGGAGCGTATTGGATGGGCATGAACGCAGTGGCGTCAGATGACTCGATTACGGGGACGGGAATCGGCAACAAGAAAGGCCGCTATCCGTTTCTGACGGACACGTCCTACTTGGCCGCCTCGGGCATTGGCGTTTCGATGCCGTGGATGGACTTCGCCCAGAATGCGCCGGACGACGGTAACGGCAACACGTTACGGTCGCATGTGTTACCATTGACAGGTTCGGAAATCTCGAACGCGGCTGCGACGCCGATGACGTTCCGCTCGTTTTTTATGGCGCTCGACACGTCGGCGGGCGGCGGCAATCCGATCGGCGACAACGTGTCGTTCAACAAGAATATCCGTACCCGCGCGAGCAAGGGTGCGGACTACACCAAACCCATCTGGGGCACGGGCACGATGGCGATGGCGCACACGTGGCTCGACACGAACGAGGTGAACGGCGCGACGGCAGGCTACAACGGGCGCGCCGAGGTGATGGGTTTCGAGACAGAGGCGAGTTTCACGACGGACACGGGTCTCTTCTTTGGCTACTACAATGGAGATGGCAATACTTACAACGGGAACCACGAGCACATTGGCGAGACGCTCATCTACAATACGACGCTCACGGACGCGGAGCGCCTGACGGTGCAGGAGTACCTGATGGCGAAGTGGACGGGCAACATGAACAGCAAGTACAGCGACCTCTCAAAGGCGACGGTGACGGGTGCGGGCAACGTGTACAGCGCGAGCCTGCGCAACCTGCCGGCGTTCGATTCGGGCTTCACGGGCGCGCTTGCGGGCGGCTCGAACATGACGTTCACGGTCGATTCGTCGTGGAGCGCCTCGGCGGCGGTGGACGCGATCACGGTTGCGCGTGCGGTGACAATCGACGCCACCTGCGCGGTCAAGGTGACGCTGAAGGGCGAGGCGAAGGCGGGCACCTACGCGCTGCTGACGGTGCCGTCGGGCGCGCTGGCAGGGAAGACTTTCGCCCTCACGCTCCTGAACGAGACCGGGAAGAGCGCGTCGGCGAAGCTCGTCACATCGGACACGATGCTCTCCCTCGAAATCCTCTCGCAGGGCACGGTGCTCCACGTGCGGTAGGAGGGAAAGATGCGTCCCATTGACAGGAAACAGGGCAGAGGGCAAAGCTTGATGCTCTGCATGGCGGTTGTGTTCTTTTCCGCGGCCGCATCCGCAGACGGATTCATGTCGACGGCGCGTGACGCGGACGGGCGTTGGTGGCTGGTGGACGGCGCGGGCAACAGGACGCTTGAGATGGGCGTGGGCTGGGTGAGTCCGCGCGGACCGCGCAACAACGTGACGGGGAAGCACCCCTACTGGGAGACGACCAAGGCGAAATACGCCGCGCCCGGCGCGTGGGAGGCGTCGGCGGTGGCGCGTCTCAAGGCATGGGGCTTCAACACGCTCGGCAGCGACTCCACTCATACGACCTGGCATCGCGGCCTGCGCCACACGATTCTCCTGCGCATGGGGGCCGCGCCCGCCACATGGAAGCGCGACCCGGACGACTACATCTGCCCGCACCTCGGCGGGCCGTGCAGCGCGTTTCCGAACGTCTTCAGTCCGAAGTTCCCCGACTTCTGCCGCGAGGTGGCGGAAAAGGCGTGCCGCCCGCATGCGAACGACCGCGACCTCGTCGGCTACTTCATCGACAACGAGCTCGCGTGGTGGGGCCTTCGGGAGAAGGGCGGAAAGCTCGTGACCGTGCGCGACGGCACGACGCTCGTCGACGCCGTGGCCGCCCTGCCGCCCGCGCACTCGGCGCGTCGGGCGCTGGAGGCGTTTCTCGCGGCGCGCGGCATCTCCGGCGCCATCCCCGACCAGGTGAAGGACGACTTCCTTGCCGTGATCGCCGACCGCTACTTTTCCGCCACGACGGCGGCGATCCGCGCCGCCGATCCGAACCACCTTGTGATGGGTTGCCGCTTCGCGGGCCTCTACGGGGCGCATCCCGTGGTGTGGGAAGCCGCCGGGAGGCATTGCGACGTCGTGACCGTGAACATCTATCCCACCGTCCACTTCGGACGGAACGGCGCGGTCACGGTCCGCCGCGCGGCCGACGGCAAGGGCTACGACATGTGCGCCGTGCTGGCGGAGCTGCAGGCGCGGGCGGGAAAGCCCGTCGTCGTGACGGAGTGGAGCTTCCCCGCGAAGGATTCGGGGCTGCCGTGCACGAAGGGTGCCGGGCAGCGGCTCGCCATCCAGGCCGAGCGCGAGAACGCCGCCGAGACGTTCGTGCGCAAGGTGCTGTCCCTGCCGTTCGTGGTGGGGTACGACTTCTTCATGTGGACGGACATGCCGCATCCGGGCAAGACCGGCTACGCGGGCGAGAACTGCAACTACGGTCTCGTGAACGCCGCCGACGTGCCGTACGCGAGGCTGACGGAGATGTTCGCGCGCGTTCAGGCGGAGGGCAATCGCCTGCACGTGCCGGACGCGTGGACCGTGACGGTGGACGGCAAGCCGATCCGCCTGCACCGGCAGGAAATCCGGACGATGCCGCGGAACGAGCCGTCGGCGGTGGCGCAGCTGAAGGGCGGATGGATGCAGTTCGGGTCGTTCACCTGGCGCAGGCCGGTGGAGGTGCGCGTGCGCTCGACGCGGAGCCTCGCGAACCTCGCCGTCGTGCCGGCGAAGTTCGGCGTGAAGCCGCAGCGGGTGTCCGAGAACGAGGTGCGTTTCACGGCGGAAGGGCCGTTCCGCCTTTCGTTCGAGTCGAACGGGCGGCACGGGGCTCTCCACCTCTTCGCGGACGCGGTCGATCCGGCGTTGCCGGATCCGAAGGCGCCGGGCGTCATCTACTTCGGGCCGGGCGAGCACGAGCGTCCGGTGATCGGCGTGGGGTCGGGCCAGACGCTGTTCCTTGACGAGGGGGCGATCGTCTATGGGCATCTGGCCGTGACCGGTTCGAACGCCACGGTGTGCGGTCCGGGCATGCTTTCGGGCGCGCGGCTCGAGCGGTTCAAGGGACCGGGGAGCTGCTTCGCGGAAATCACGCGGGCGACGAACGTGACGGTGCGCGGCGTGACGTTCACGTGTCCGAACAAATGGACGCTTGGCATCCGCGAGTCGGCGGGGGTGACGGTGGACGGTGTGCGCCTCGTGTGCGGCAACATGGTGAACGACGACGGCATCGACGTCGTCAATTCGCGCGACGTGACGATCCGGCGCAGCTTCATCCGCACGCAGGACGACAACGTCTGCCTGAAGGGGATGGTCGATCCGACGGCGCGCTTCTCGCCGCCGGTCGAGAACGTGCGCGTGGAGGACTGTGAGCTCTGGTGCGATCAGGCGAACACCTTCAGGATCGGGTTCGAGTGCGATGCCGCCTGGATGAGGGGATTGACCGTGCACAACGTGGACGTGCTGCACTTCTCGCCGATCGTCAGGCCGGTCGACGAACTCTGGAGCCACGCCATCTTCAAGATCCAGACGGCGGACGGCCTCGTGTTTTCGGGGCTGGACGCGGAGGGAATGCGCATCCATTCGGACGGCACGGACGTCAACCTCGTGATCGCGGAACCGCGTCCCACGCGGGTGGGACGCGGCGGGAAGCGGTTCTACTACACGCGCGGCGGCGCAATCCGCGACTGCCGCTTCGCCGACATCGCCGTGGACGGCGTGAAGGGCGATTTCACGGGAACGATCTACCTGAAGGGCCGCACGCCGGAGGAGAACGTGGAAAACATCCGCTTTTCCGACATCCGCTACTTTGGCGAGCGTCTGGAGGCGACGTCGCCGCAGGTGAAGGTCGGCCCCTTCTCCGAATGCCGCTTTGAATGACGGCCAGAAGTGTCATGCGCCACTCAACCGCGCTTTCCCGTTTTTTCAAATGCGGCAATCCGCGCCTTGTGCCGGGGAAGGGGTTTTGGTATACTATTCACTCAATTTCAAACAACCAAGGAAGCGGAAAAATGAAGATTGCCATCGGCGCCGACCACGGCGGGTTCGAACTGAAGAAAAGCGTCATAGCGTCCTTCGCGGGCGCCGAGTTCATCGACGTGGGCTGCACGGGGCCCGAGGCGTGCGATTTCCCCGACTTCGCGGACGCCGTGGCGGAGAAGGTCGCATGCGGCGAGGTTGACTTCGGCATGCTCGTGTGCCGCACGGGCATGGGCATGACGATGGCCGCCAACCGTTTCCAGAACGTGCGCGCGGCGCTCTGCCTCGACCCGGCCACGGCGGTTCTCGCCCGCCAGCACAATGGCGCGAACGTGCTCTGCACGGGGGCGGACAAGGTCGACCTGGCGGAGGCCCTGGAGATCCTCAAGGCGTTCGTCTCCACGTCGGTGGACGAGGCCGAGCGCCATGCCCGCCGCCGCGCGAAGATCGAGCGCGCCCGCCGCCTGAGCGACTTCTCCGGCCTTGCGCACGACGACCCCGAGGTCTACGCCGCGATCCGGGCGCAGGTCACGCAGGAGGACACGGAGATCAACCTCATCGCCTCCGAGAACACCTCCTCCCGCGCCGTGCGCCTCGCCGCTGGCAGCGTGCTGATGAACAAGTACGCGGAAGGGTATCCGGGGAAGCGCTGGTACTCGGGCTGCCTGCCCGTGGACGCCGCGGAGCAGCTGGCGCGCACGCGCGCCTGCGCGCTGTTCGGCGCCGAGCACGCGAACGTGCAGCCGCACTGCGGCTCTTCCGCCAACATGGCCGTCTACTTCGCCACGATCAAGCCCGGCGACACGATTCTCTCCCTCTCGCTCGACCAGGGCGGACACCTCTCGCACGGCTCGCCCGTCAACTTCTCGGGCAAGCTCTACAACATCGTGCCGTACACGGTGGACCGCGCGACCGAGCGCATCGACTACGACGCCCTCGAGAAGCAGGCGCTGGAAGTGAAGCCGAAGATCCTCCTCACGGGCGCGAGCGCCTATCCGCGCGCGCTCGACTTCAAGCGCATCCGCGAAATCTGCGACAAGGCGGAGTGCATCATGATGGTGGACATGGCGCACATCGCGGGCCTCGTGGCCGGCGGCGCGCACGAGAGCCCCGTCCCCTACGCCGACTTCGTCACCTCCACCACGCACAAGACGCTGCGCGGCCCGCGCGGCGGACTCGTCCTCTGCAAGGAGAAGTGGGCCAAGGCGCTCGACTCGGCCGTGTTCCCCGGCATGCAGGGCGGTCCGCTCGAGAACATCATCGCCGCGAAGGCCGTCTGCTTCCGCGAGTGGATGCAGCCCGAGATGAAGGAATACGCCGCGCAGGTCGTGAAGAACTGCAAGGCGATGTGCAAGGCCGTGCAGGACCGCGGCTGGCGGATCGTCTCCGGCGGCACGGACAACCATCTCTTCCTCGTGGACGTGAAGGGCACGAAGGGCATCACGGGCAAGGACGCGGCGGCGGCGCTCGACAACGCCGGCATCGTCGTCAACAAGAACACGATTCCCTACGACACCGAGAGCCCGTTCAAGTGCTCCGGCATCCGCGTGGGCACGGCGTCCATCACGACGCGCGGCATGAAGGAGGCCGAGGCGGCGCTCATCGGCGGCTGGATCGCCGACATCCTCGAGGACATCACCAACACGGCCGTCCAGGCCGAGGTGAAGGCGAAGGCCGCCGCACTCACGGCGAAGTTCCTCGTGCCGTAAAGTTGCGGAAGATCATCGCTTGCTACGGGAGGGCCGCGCTTGCCGCGGCCCTTATTGCACTTGGATTGACGAGACGGCTTCGGGCGCGTGAAGGGTCGGCAGTCCGCCTTCTTCCACGGCACGCGCGTCGTTGAACACTTCGTCCCATGTCTGGTAGCGCAGGTCGCGGTCCTTCACGCACATGTTGGAGACGAGTCGTGCGAAGCCCTCGGAAAGCGTGGGCACCACGAAGCGCGGGTCCGGCGCCTGGATCTTCTCGCTCACGTGCGCGCGGAGGATGGCGTCGTTGTCGGCGAGGGGGAAGAGCATGCGCCCGGTGGCCATGTGGTAGAGGCTGGCGCCGAGGCAGTAGATGTCCGCTCGGCAGTCCAGATCCACGTCGCCGTAGATCTGCTCGGGACTGATGTAGGCGGGCGTGCCCACCACCTCGTCGGGCTGTTCCTTGTTCTGGATGGCGGCGGTGGACTGGCAGAGGCCGAGGTCCGTCACCTTGATCGTGCCGTCGCGGTCGACCATGATGTTCTCGGGCTTGAGATCGCAGTGGACGACGCCGAAGACGTCCCAGGCGTATTTCATCGCGTCGGCCACGGACTCCCCGACGATGAGCACGTCGATTTCGGGGATGTGCGTCTTTCGGTTGAGAAGGGAGCCGAACGTGTAGCCGTCCACGTAGTCCATGATGAAGTAGTAGCGGCCGTCCGCGAAATCGGCGCCGTAGCCCTGTACGATGCCCTGGTGGTGGAGGTTCGACATCGTGCGCACCTCCATCATGAACTGGCGTACGTCCTGCCCCGTGGCGGCGAACTTCGCGTCGAGCACCTTCACGGCGACCGGTCGGTTGAACTCGCGGTGCCAGGCGCGCCAGACGACGGCCATGCCGCCGCGTCCGACGATGGATTCGAACCGGAGGAAGGGAATGTTCGGCGGCGTGTCGCGCGAGACCTTGCGCATCACGCGCGTCTGCTGGACCTGCGCCGTGGGCACGGCGGGCGCGGCGGCCGCGGCTGCCTGCTGGGCGGTGCGCGGGGCGAATCGCAGCTTCGGGGCCGGCGACACGACGAGATGCATCTTGCCGTCTGCGCCGGGCACGAGGTGCTTCTGCTGCCTGAAGTTGTTTCGGATCTTGATGATCATCACTTCGCCTTTTTTGCCGTGTATCCCGTACCCTTGCAGCGCCGGCAGGGCTGGCCGCCCATGCCGTCGCAGGTCGGGCAGACGGTTTTCCCGATCCCACCGCATGTGGGGCAGGCCGAAACCGTGATCTTCTTGTGCTTGGACGTACGGCCGGAAGTCGTCGTCTCCTCCACGATCCAGCCCGGCTTGGAGCCGCGCTTCGAGGTCTTGCATTTCGGGCAATCGACGTAGCCCGTATGGTCGCAGCGTCGACAGGGCTCTACGCCGCTCCACCAGCATGTCATGCAGGGTTCCTTGTCCGCGCGGTCCTCGGGCGGGCGTCCTTTGAGCACCCATGTCTCGTGGCGTCCGGTGCCCTTGCAGAGCGGACAGCGGTCGTGTTTCACGTCCCAGCGGTGGTTCGCGAACGGCTTGCCTGCCGTGACGCCGATCTCGCCGTCATGCTGGCCGAGGTTCGGCGGCGTGAGGGAGATGCTGCGTTCCCCCTTGCACGCGGGACAGCGTGCAACGGTCGTCCGCGGATCGGCGCAGGCCGTGCCGAGGACGGAGGCGAGGAAAAGGACGAGGATGGCTTTCATGATTGCATGCCTTCCTTTGTGTATTTGTCGAGCTTGCGGTAAAGCGTGCGGCGGGAGATGCCGAGAAGCTGCGCGGCGCGCGAGTGGTTGCCGCCGACCTGCTTGAGCACGGCGAGTATCTTCGCCTTCTCCGTCTCTTCGAGCGTGCCGGCGGGGAGCGCGGCCGGCGCGGTGGCCACTGGCGCGCGGATCGCGTCCGGCACGTCGTCCACGTCGAGCCGGCCTCCGGACGAGAGCACCACCATACGCTCCACGGCGTTGCGCAGTTCACGTACGTTGCCGGGCCAGTCGTATGATTCGAGCATCTTCATCGCGGCGGGCGTGATGCCCGTCACGCGGTTGCCGTTTGCAGCGGCGAACTCCGTGAGGAAGCGCATGACGAGAAGGGGAATGTCGCTCCGCCGTTCACGCAGGGCGGGCAGGCGGATGTCGATGACGGCGAGACGGTAGTAAAGGTCCTCGCGGAACTTTCCTTCGCGCACGAGCTGGGCGAGGTCGCGGTTGCAGGCGGCGACGATGCGGATGTCCGTCTTGATCGTCTCGGAGCTGCCGAGGCGTTCGAACGAGCGCGTCTCCAGGACGCGCAGGAGCTTGACCTGCGTGGAAGGGGATATTTCCGAAATTTCGTCGAGGAATATCGTGCCGCCGTCCGCTGCCTCGAAGCGCCCGATGCGCTTGGCGACGGCGTCCGTGAACGCGCCTTTCTCGTGCCCGAAAAGCTCGCTTTCGAGGAGGTTGCCGTTAAGCGCGGCGCACTCAACGGCCACGAAGGGTCCTTTCGCGCGCGGGGAGAGTGAATGGAGCGCGTGCGCGACGAGCTCCTTGCCGGTGCCGCTCGGCCCCTCGATCAGCACGGTGGCCTGCGTGGGTGCGGCCTGCTGGATGAGACGGAAGACCTTCTGCATCGCCTCGGAGGTGCCCGTGATGTCCGCGAGGCCGTGCTGTACGCCGAGTTCGCTGCGGAGCGACACGACTTCCTCCTCCAGCGCACGCGTCTTCAGCGCCTTCGCGACGCGCAGGTCGAGCTGGTCGAGGTCGACGGGCTTCGTGAGGAAGTCGTCCGCGCCGTCCTTCATCGCCTCCACGGCGAGGTCCACGGAGCCGAACGCGGTGAGGAGGATGCAGGCGAGCTGCGGACGCATCTTCTTCGCGGCCTTCAGAAGCTGGATGCCGTCCGCTCCCGGCATGCGCACGTCGGAGAGCATGAGGGCGATGGAAGGGTCGGTCTCCAGGGCCTTGATCGCCAGCTCGGCGTCAGGCGCCGTTGTCACATGATAATCCACGCCCAACGCGCGGGCCATCAGCTCGCGCGTGTCCTTTTCGTCGTCTACGATCAGTATGGATGCCTTCATCGTACCTGCTTGTTCCTGTTACTCCGTCTGTCAAGGCGTGAAACGCTATGAATTATACCATAATCCGCTGCCGCCGCAAAGAGGGTGAAGTGTCGGCAGTTACTCGGTCAGCGATAGGGGGTGGCCTGCGGCGCTAGCACGGAGGTTGGGAGTGTCCTCGGAGACACGGAGTCCATTTTGGAGTTTTGCTTCGCGCAAACGAATGACTTGGCCTCTCAATCAGCTAGATGTTGTTGCTGCTTTG
>JAFRSR010000182.1 GCA_017427485.1 Kiritimatiellia bacterium | reverse complement strand
TTGTTGTACCTCTCAATGTGCATCGCCGCTCCTTTAGGCAATTAGGTGACTTGGCAATGATTATAACATAGATGACCGAGAGATGCAATAGGGTATTGGGTGATTTCTACTTTCCGGGGTTACTCAAGTGGCAAACTTGGGTTATACCAAATCCGCCCGATCCGCCGCAAGGGGCGTGCGGAAACGGAAAAAGGCACAATTGCCCGGAAAACTAGCGCAAACGCAGGACGGCGGCTTCGTAGAAGGCAAGCGGGACGTCGCAGACGAGGCGTCGTCCGTCGCGGCGGGCGCGGACGGGCTTCCACGTGCCGTCGCCCATGAGCCGTTCCACGCGCACCTCGCCCGGCGGCACGAGGAGCGTCAGCTCGCGCACGGGATCTGGGTTCAGATTCTCCGCCAGCACGAGACGCGTGCCGTCCGGCGCGCGGCGCACGAGCGTCAGCATGTCCTGGTCGTGCGCCGAGACCGCCGCGAGCGGACCGCCCGCGAGACGCTCGATGGCGGCGAGCAGACTCGCCTTCCGCCCTTCCGAATGGCGCTGGAGCATCTGCATGTTGGCGTGGTACTGCACCGTCAGCACCTTGCCGCCCAGCTCGTTCGCGTAGAGAACCGCGGCCGGGGTGGCGGCGTCGTACTGCGGCGAGCCGGCGAACGGACGGAACCCGAGCGTGGAGAGCACCTCCGCGCCGGGCCGGGCCGTGAACGCCACGGATCCGGACATCGGCGAATAGGGGATGTCCGCATCAAGCGCGTCGTCGTGCTCGCGGTTGAAGAGGAGCGGCGCCTCCTTCGCCGCGACGCCCGTCCACCGGTCGAATCCGCGCACCGTGAGCGCGAGGGCCGCATCGCGGAAGACGAGCACGCGGTGCGAGAAGATGCGGCGCAGGTCGCCGTCCGAAAGCCGACTCACCTCCGCCGCGCTCGTGAGGGCGTAGACGCGGTCGCCGTCGAAGTCGCGCGTGGCGTAGAACGGCAGGCCGAACGCCGCGCACGCCGTGGTACCGGCGTTCACGTTCGCCACGAAGAACTCGACGTGGTTCCCCATCATGTGCCACTTCGGGAAGTTCGTGAAGCACGGGATCGCCAGCCCCTCCCAGCCGGTTCCGTCCACGGCGGCGGCGATCGCGGAGAGGAAGCGCGGATTCTCCGCCAGCACGTCCGTGTAGTTGCGCGACACCGCGAACGTCCCCTTGTGCGCGTTGACGTACCAGGTCTTCGCGCCCGTCATGCCGACGAAGGAGGCGTTCACCATGTGCGTGAAGAAGCTCCGCGCGCTCTTGCTCCAGAGGTTGTGGGGACACGTGTCGGACTCGCAGAGCAGGTCGATGCCGCTGTCGCCGTAGTACGCCTCGAACCCCATCATCCGGCAGACGTTGTTCGGCACGCCCGCCGCCGACATCCGCTCGCCGTAGAGCCCAGTGGACGTGCGCATGATCGGGCGCTGTCCCTTCGCCGCAAACGCGCGGGCGAGCGGCGCGCAGAGGAAGTGCTCTTCGCCGGCCACGCAGATGCCGCCGGGGATCGTCGGGTCCACGGCGTCGATCGCCGCGCGCGCCGTGCGCAGCACGCCTTCGATCGTCTCGCGCTGCAGCGCGAGGAACGCCACGTAGTCGGGATCGTCCTGGCGCGCCGCCTTCAGACGCGCGCGCAGGGCGTCGGTCGTGTAGGCGGTGCCGCGCCGCGCGTTGAAGAGCGCCATGTGCCGCGCGCAGAAGCATTCGGCGTTGTGCGAGTAGCCGCGCACGTCGTCGTCCGTGAGGATGAACGCGGGCCTCTCGCGCGCGAGGAGCGTGAAGACGCGCGCGATGTAGTTCGAGAAGCCGGGGTCGATCGGACAGAACCGCACGTTCTTCCCCGCCGAGTCGACGGTCATCGTCCAGGGTTCCTTGTCCTTGTCCACGCGCGGCCAGTGTCCGAGGATCGCCTGCACCAGCACGCCGGCGCGCACCGGCGTGCCGTCCAGCGCGCGCCTGAACGCGCGGAAGCTCTCCACGTACCGCTCGGCCTTCTCGATCGCGGGCACGCCCTCGGGATGGAGCGTGAGCGAGTAGAGCGCGAGGTCGGCGCCCGTGCGCGCCTGCAGCTCCACGGCGTCGGCGGCCGCCGTCGCCTCGCGCCCGACGGAGAGCGGCGTCACGTTGTAGAGCGTGAACGCGCGCGGCGCGCCAACCGCCGTGGCACCTGTGAGAAGAGAAAGGAGGAAGATTGCATGTTTCATGCTTGAATTCTACCATAATGTGCCGAATGGCACAATATAACCGGCAAGCAGATTCATGCCCGCCCGATCGTTTCTCGTCATGCCGCCGCGAACCCGCGGCAGACATGGCGAGACTCCTTCTTCAGCGACACTTCCTCTTCCAGGGCCGACAGACGCTCCGCGTTGCCCACCTCTTCGCCGAGATAGTACAATTTCTGGCTGACGGTTTTGAAGTCGCCCGGCGTGAGATTCGGGATGGCGTCGAGCCTCGTCGCGTCCATCTCCGTCAGCGGCGTCTTGAACGCCCTGTCGAAGAAGATGTGCTTGCCGGCCCGTCCAAGGTAGCCGAACTCCAGCTTGTAGGTGAAGCGGCGCAGGACGGCGGCATCGAGGTGGTCCCTGAAGTTCGTCGCCCCGATCATGACGCCCCTGAACTTCTCCATGCAGTCGAGAAGCTCGTTCACCTGCGTAATCTCCCAATTGGCCGTCGCACCCGTCCGGTCCTGCATCAAGCCGTCAAGCTCGTCGAGAAAGAGGATCGCGTTCTCCTCTTCCGCCTCCTCAAACGCGGCGCGGATCGCCTTTTCCGTCTTTCCGACCCAGTGGTCGAGCAAATCGCTCGCCATCTTGACCACGACCTTGCAGCCAAGCTGCTGCCCAAGATAGTTGACGAACTCCGTCTTGCCCGCCCCCGGCGGTCCCCAGAGGAGGAGGCTCATGCGGGGACGGTCGGGGATTGCCGCCTCGCCTTCGGCGGCCTGCAGCCGGCGAAAGTTCTTCACGGCGGTAACCACCTTTGCAAGCGGGATATCGCCATGGATTGAAAGTCCGTCAAGCGTGTAGTCGCGCACGGGGACGGGAGGTGCGTCGGAATCCCGGTGCGCACGCTTTTTCTCGCCTCCGCCGGACTTCCCGCGCACGCCCCGTCCTTTTTCGCGTTTTGCCATCGGCTCACCGTCGCCGCCGCCCGGAATCTGTGCATCCGCCGGGACGTCTGGCGGCGTTTCGCCGTCGGAAGGACTGCCTCCATCTTCGCAGACGCCGGGCTGCACCTCCTTGACCGCGTCTGCAGGCGTTCTCGCGCCAAGCATGACCTTGACGAACGCCGGGCCGTAGTGCAGCACCATTGCATGGGGCAGATAGAGCAGGCGCTTGGCCTTCTCCATCGGGTCGTCGGCCAGCTCCTCGGACGACATGACGTAGCGGAAACGCACCTCTCCGTCATCGAAGTCGATTTCGAACTGCCCGAACACGAGCCTGTAGTTGATGCGACAGGCAAGCTCCGCGACGGCCGCGCGGAAACTTTCCGGCGCGCTCTGGGGCATGACGAACAAACAGGCGACACGGTCGTCCGTCGCGTTTATGAACACCCGGACGTTCCCTACGGCGTTTTCGACCGAGACGCCGCACGTGAAAAGGCTGTCCTCCTCGTCAAACTCGTATCGCCAATCGTCCTTCTTGAGGAACTTGTGCAGGATCTTCACATTCTTCCTGACGCTCATCCACCCACCTCCTTTCGCCTTTGCGGGATGGCGGCTATCGCCCGCCGTCACTCTTCACAGTCCTTGACGGCCTCCTCCGGCGTCTTGAGATCCATCAGCACCTCCGTGAAGCCCTTCGAGTACTGGTCAAGCATCTTCGGCGGTAGCGCGAGAAGCGTCGGCAGCAACATGTCGTCTGCCCGGATCGCCGTCATCGGGAACGCGAGGTGGAAACGCACCTCTCCGTCGCCGTAGTCCATCTCGAATGCCCCGTACTTGAGGCCGAAGTTGGCGCGCGTGATGAACTCGGCCATCTGCGGCAGTTTGTCTTTGGCAGATGCAGGGAGAAAAGCGTAGTTCTGCACTTCGTCATCTCCCACGAACATGACGAAGCGGAACGATCTATAAAGCCCCGTGAATCCGCCGACGCCACCTGTGAACGTCGCCACGTGGCCGTGGTCGGCCATTTCGTAATGCCAGTCGTCGCCGTCCAGAAAATTCTTGACGAACTCCGCGTTTTCCTTGTAGCTGCTCATGTCTATTTCCTTTCTTCGTTGCGAGGGAACCACCATGGCTCCCGCTACAAGATAGAGACGCACCGCCGTCGTGCATCTTACAGCAACCTTTCGGCAAAGTCCAGGGGGAGACGGAACGTCGCCCTCACCGCATGCCTATTTTCCTCTTAGGACACCAATGCGGGACGTACTCCCTCAATGTATTTGCCCGTCCAGGCAGGGTCTTCGTACGAACTGTATTCGCTCATCTGGCAACCATGGCACAAGTCGTCGGCAAGTTCAAGAATGACGTCGGAGAGCTCGAGATCCCTCTTCCATTTCTCGTCGATCCCGCCATAGCCGAGAAGCGCTCCGAGGATGTTCCCGGTCACGGCCCCGGTGGAATCGCTGTCGCCCCCATGGTTGACGGCGGAGATGATTCCTTCGGAGAAGCTGTCCTGATGGCGCAGCGCGCAGAAGATTGCAATCGCCAATGTTTCCTCGGCGACCCATCCCTCGCCGATCTCCCGTATGCATTCGCGTTCGTTCTCCCAGCCGTTTGCCAGGCGGACTGCAAGGTTGATGATCGAGACGAGTTCGCCTATATGAGCGTCGCCCGCGAACAGCGTCCGGGCCGTGTCTCTCGCTTCTAGCACGATGTCCTCAAGGGACTTCTCGCCCAGCTCCCGGTGCGGATAGACGAGTCTGTTTACGATGTGCGCGAGCACGCCCGCCGACATATATCCAAGGGAGTGTCCGTGCGTTATCGCCGCGACGTCCGCCGCTTCGGCCTGCAGGCTCTTCATGTCGCGATTGGGATCCGGGCACGCCAGCGCCACCGGTGCCACACGCATGACGCCACCGCACCCCTTGCTGGCGTTTATGGGGTTCTGTCTGCCGTAACGGGGACAGCCATCTTTCCGCCGTGCGCGAAGCGCCGAGACACAGGTCGTGCCGGGCGCGCGGCGATGGTAAAGCCTGGGTTCGTCCGCCAGCCACGAATGCCAGCATCGGTCATGGCTCTCCAGCGCATCCAATTCCGCCTTCCGGGCTTCAAATGGCGTTTCCTGCGTCGCAAGCCAGTCCTGGTAGTGGTCGGCAACGTACAGGTAGGCTGGACCGCATATTCCGCGCATCGCCCCCCGCGTCTCGGCATAGAGCAGGCCTGTCGCGGTAAAAAGGGACATCTGCGTGTCGTCGGAAACAACGGCCTTTCCGGAATCGGGGTCAATGCGGTATTCCCGTATTCCGCATTCCCCGAATCGCATGAGGATCTGCGCCTCGTTCATGAACTCGACGGGATAGCCCAGCGCATCGCCTGCCGCGCCGCCAACCAGGCAACCGCGTACCTTGTCGATGTACTTCTCCGCATCCTTGATCTTTTCCTGCACCTCGGCGATGTCGCGTTCCTTTTTCGCCCTGCCTGCCGCAAGCTCTTCGCTGTAGAAGTTCTCATACGCGAAATGGCGATAAAAGGCATTGAAGTTGTATTGCTCCGACGTCCGGTCAAGCACCGCAAAATCGAATCTGGAGAAAACATCGTGTGTTTTGATCCACGGTCCGCAACCAAGGTAGTGCCTCGTGTCGGGCGGACAGATTCCGTTCCTCAACGCCTTGTGGAACAGGTCGGAGACGACGCTCGCGTCATTGTGAAACGCACCACATCCCCATGCCCCCAGGACAACCGCCTCGTAACCGAAGTGGACGGCGCATTTCAGCATCGCGCAGATTCGGCGATACAGCAATTCCCTGTAATCGTTTTCGCTCACCCCCCCCTTGCCGAAGCGCAGCATAGGCGCGGCGCAGGTAAGCACCGACACGACGAAGGTGTCGTCTAGAAGCGCGCCGTCGCTGCCGCGCATCACCTCCACTTTTGGCGTGAAGATCATCGCGTCGGACGACATGTAGTCGTCGATGGAGCGGTTGTAGTCATAGTACCTCGCGGCGTCCGCGCTTTCCAGGGACAGCAGCAGCGAACTTCTCCTGCACAGATCTTCTTCCTGCGCCCGCGCACCGCTGCGCACCCCGCCTCCTGGATGTACGGGGTTTGCGAAGTTGAGGACCAGCGGCGGCTTCCCGTCCTCGAATAGATACTCAAAGTCCCTGAGTTGACGACGTGCCGCATCCAGCGAGTCCTCGTTAGCGCAATCGCCCCTGCAGGGGCAATAGGAGTCGCGTCCTTGGAGTCGTTTGGCAAGGTCGGGGCTGTTGCATATCGCCTCTGCTTCGTCTGGCAGCAGTACCTCGACCTCCTCCATCTCACGGCGGTGGAGCTTCAAGGGGACGGTCTTCCCCGCAATTTCATAAGAGCCCCTCCCCAATATCCGAAGAGTCTCCTCCAGCAACTGGACGTTCTCGTCTCTTGTCATGGCCGCATAATCTCCTCTTAACGACAGGCAACGTTCTCTACGGTTCGGCTGCCGAACCACCTGCCATGTCCGTTTTCCTAACGCAAAGACAAGTTTGCGAAGCGCCGCAAGGCTTCCGTATAAATCACAACCGAAATGGGGCGGACTTCAACGCCTTCTTCCGAATGCATGTCACCACGGCAAGGTAGACAGACCGAGCAACACTTCAAGTCGTGCTCGTCGTATTGCCATGCCTCGTCGCACTCGCCTTCCACGACGACTTTTGGACGCATGTCCATGTCCGACGCGAACGGCAACCATCTGGAAAGCAAGTCGGCCACAGACTGCCCGTCGTCGGGAAACATGTTTTCAATCGTAAAGTGCTTCCCCTCGTTCCAGCCGACATCAGTCACGTCCGTTGCAAGAGCAAAACCTATCCTTACGCCCTTCTTACGGAGCGAGTGCACCACCTCGTCCGCCCCCCTGCTGTCCTCCTCCTCGTTCCCTGTGAATGCGACAAGGACATTGGGGCGGAAAAGGGATTGCCCCATGCACGCCACGACGGCAGCGTTTGTGATCAAGTTGTCGAACGATCCCTTCCACAGTTCATCACCGCAATCCGCATAGCAGCGCGATGCCACCATGTCCACATGGGAGGAGACGACGACGGCGGGCACTTGCGGATCAAAATCGTCTTGAGCATAGATTCGACAAAGATTCCCGTCCACCCAAAGCCGCCACTTCTCGCCGACACATGCCGCAATAGCGTCCAGCCGCCGCGTGTCCGTAAACTTTACGCCGTCATCCCTGCAAGGCAGCGCAATCTTGCGGAGAACCGTCTTCACCGCCGCGTAATCCCAAGGCGATCGAATGTCTCCGTCCGGGTCGAGCCCCGGTGTGTTTAGCAAACTCATGTCCACCCGCATCGTACGCCCCGCGCATTCTTCCATGCGCGAAGCCTCGTTGACAACAATATGCTCACTGTTCATTCGATGATTTCCTTTCTGTTGGTTTGCCCGACATTTGTTTAGACGGCCGCCTGTTCTCACTCTGTCACGAAAGCTATCATTCCTTCCAACTTCAGGGCGCGTATGTTTCCAATCGCCGTCTCATCTCCCTTGAGCACGGCGATGATGGAGTCCGCCACGATCTGCGACGGGATCTGCTCAAGAACAATGAACGATCCTGCGGGGAGTCCATTCATGACCCTGCGCGTGACAAACACGTAGGCAAGAGACTCCTTGTCATCTTCTCTCAGCCCTATGCCATACCCAAATACGATGTCATCGTCGAGAATCCAGAGTGTGCCGTTTTCGTTGGCGACTTCTCGGCCTCTCATCGCCTCCTTGACGCATTTTATCTGCGCCTCGCGGATCCGGAGATCGCTTTCGGCAATCGACAGGCCGTTTGTGCCGTCTTCAGTCCAGCGGATTTCACCGCCCGGGAACTGCGCCAGATGGCTCTTTTCCGATTCAAACAGACGTTCCGCGAGATTCAACTTCAAGCCGGAGGATTTCTTTACGGGCGAAAGCCTTGGGAACTCGTGGAAGTCCCTTTTCGTCGTGAAGCCGAGCTGCTTATCCACAAAACCACAGCGGGCGCGGGCATATCTGTACGGGAGCGGTTCGTCTGACGGAGCCAACGGACGCCCGCCAGCGGCTGGGGTCTTGAAGATGGCATTGATCTTCGCCTCGGCCTCGTCAAGGGGAATCAACACTTGCTCACCCGCCCGCCCGGCATCGTTTGGCGGTGCGTTTGTAGCGGTTTCCCCGCCTTTTCGCGCCTGTCCTTCGGGCGATTGCGATCCGGCATTCGCCATGAATGCCGCGCAAACGCAACCCGCAAAAACCACCATCGTCATTCTCTTCATCTGTTTTTCCCTTCTCTTGCTTGTCTATTCACAAGATATAGACGCCGCCGCACCGCCGATATGACACACGGAATACTGAATACCGCTAAAATCCTCCAACCGCGCGCGATGTCGCCGAATGGCTTGAAAACCAGACTTCGCCAGTCGTTCGGCAACAACTCTTCTCCGCTTTTGGGAACAGGTGTGCAGGTTCAGGATTCCCAGTTTTTCCAGTTCTTGCATTTCCATGCGATCACCTTATTTAATTCCCGCGGTTCCCAATGACGTCAAAGGCATAGCGAACTGTGCCGTCTTTTGTCTCGAGATGGCGGAAGCCGGCTTTCTCCATCACGCGCCGGGACCCGGCATTGTCCGTACTCGTGAAACCAATTATCCGCTTGCACTTGAACAGCCCGGAACTCAGGCACCGGCCACAGAGCGCCTTCACGGCCTCGGTCATGAATCCATGCCCCCAATAAGGTTTCCCCATCCAATACCCGATTGTCAGCTCCTCGGCCTCGTAAACATCAACGCCCTTGGTTCCTGGATGCAGACTGACACAGCCGACAACAGCACCGTCTTCGCGCGACACAACCGCATAGAACTCCGGCTTGCAGAATATCTCGCGAATCACGCGAAGGCTCTCCGCTTTGTCGGCGTGGGTGGGGAATCTTGCCATCTGGCCCACGATTGGATCTCCTGCCAGGGCAAAAAGCGCATCGGCGTCCGCTTCCCGCCATCTGCGAAGTGTTACATTTTCATTTTTCATCATTACACAAGAAATAGACGCCAATCGCCACCGATTATGACACCGCGTTCTTCATTTCTTCCTTCTTCCTGCTGCCATTTGAACTCCGGCACATCGCCGAGGGCACCATTTCGGCGCCGCGAAGTTTGAACGGACGAACAGGGAATCCGAATCGTGAAAGACGACACGCCCGCCGGCGGCTTCGCACCTGACGTCTGTGCCCACGCTGAAATCGTCGTCGGGATCCCTCGCCGCAAACATTTGATGGTCGGGGCAATCGAGGCAATTTCCGTACCTTGTTGCCTGTTCGTTCACGTCGGCGGCAATGCCGGTTTGACGCGGCATGACGGCCGCCGAACGGGCGATCGGGGCGATCGCCCCTTTCGTCAGACCGCGAATCCGCCTTCTGAGCCATCTCTTTCTAAGTCTCTTCTTCATCGCCATTCGCCTCCGAATGATTTTACGGGCACAAAACTACTCGTCGCACATCTTCGTTTCGACCTCAGTCAGCACAACATCAAGCCAGACCGGCTCTATGTCGGGGAGAAAGACACCTTTGCATTTCAGGTTTCCAGCGGTGCTCTCGGAGTCCCGATGATAGAGACACCCGGAAAAGGCCACTTTCTCGCCCGTGTAGATGTCAATATGCTCCGAGAAGCCGCCGACGGATAAATCTTCCGTCTTGGCGACTTTTCTCAGGTCGCTGCGGCAAAGTTCGTCGATGGCAACGGTCAGTCCAGAATACTTGTATGTCTTCTCCCAGCGATTGTAGCTGCGAACCCTGACCGTGGCGGAGATTGTGTTGGTGGTCATGTCAATCGTTCGCTCGACTATCGGCCAAGTCTTCTGAACTACGATTCGCGTTATGCGCTCTTTTGGAATATCCGACACCCGCACATAAGCCATCTCGTTCGTGCCTGCGGCAGTAGCCGGTGCCGCGACCAACGTCAATGCGCCAAATCCAACACATGCAAGAAGCGCTCTAACTGCAAATAATCGCATTAGTTTCATGATTTCCATCCTTTCCATGTTCCGTTAAATCAGTTTTCAGTAACACACAATTTACACAGATACTCCCGAGGAACGACTTTCGTCAACCAGACGTTATTCGCGGAGAGAAAGAACTTGAATCCGTCGTCCTGCATCTTTGCGCTGGCAACTTCATAGACGACAGGTCGCCCATGCCGCCTCCCGACCATTGTCGCAGTTTTGACATCTTGCGCCAGATGGACGTAAAGACGCGACTTGGATATCAGCCCCCTCTCGTCTATTGAGGATGCGAACTTCTCGCCCGTGCCGTGATACAGGATTTCCGGCGGAACTGCCTCCGCAAGCTCGACATCGACCGGAACCGAGTGTCCCTGGTTGGCGCGGATGAGCGTCTTGTCGTCGTTAAACGCGTATCGTTGCTTCTCATCCTCGGCCACGATTCTCTCAAGGATTGCCATGTCAAGGTGCTGCGTCCTGCTCACGCCCGCTATCAGTTCAGGCACGCTCGCCCAGCCGTGCTCGTCAAGGCTTATGTCGATCGCCTCCGGCTTGTGTCGAAGAACAAGCGCGATGAATCTACTGGTATCCGTGTCACTCATCACTTGATTTCTCCTTGATTTTATTTTGTCATCGCGCACCGATGATCAATCCAACATCCTTCCTTGTTCTCCAGTACGCATCGCATATAATTCCCGTAATGTCTGAGAGATTTCTATTGAGGCATCGGAACTTCCATTCCGAGAGCATCCAAACACCACCGCCAGCGCCAGTAAGAACAAGCCAATTTGTCCTTTCCAATACTTCATTTCACTCATCATCCTTCACTTGCTACTCGGCATTTCACGCGGAATCTTACACGCATTGCCTAAATAAACATCTCGGCAAAGACACCCAGTATCGTCAATAAGATATTGCCAACGACGTATGGAATGGTGTAGGCGGCTGTGAAAACAGAGGATTCCGTCTCTTCCTCCAGCGCATTAAGCGCAGGCGTACTTGTGCCACACCCGCAAATGCCGCCCAGCAAGGACACGGGCGGCAGACGAAGAACATACCGGCCGACGACGAAAGCGCCAACAAGTGGTATCGACAAGCACAACAACGCCTGCAGCATGATGACCAATGTCTTTGGCGTGAACACCAGACTCGGTGTCATTTCGGCGTTTAGCGCGACGATGCATACAAAAACATTAAGTCCAAAGAGACGTAAGAACGATAAGGCAGAACACGGAACATGTGCGATATCAGGGCGACGCTGATTAAACCACCCTAATACAAGGCCAATCAACAAAGAACAGCACCCCGCCCCCAACGGCGTGCGGATAATCGGGAGCGAAATCGAACCAATGACCACAGCAAGCGCAAGCGCAAAAGTAATCATAAAGAAGTCGGAAGGACTTCCATCATTCTTCAAGTAGCCGCGGGACTCGGCAAACGCCTTAACCGGCCTTGACAATCCTACCACTTTCAAGACATCTCCAGCCTTCAAATCGGAGAAGTGGCATTCCGAAAGAACACGACCGTTGCGGATGGCCTCGCGAAGCAGAATCCCCATGGCGGTCAACTCGGCCAGTACCCCCGATCCTCCTTCGGCAAGCACAATGTCGGCAAGTACAAATTCAACGGAAAGATAACGCGAATCCGATGTCTCTTCAATGCCCTGGATGGGAACATCCTGCACGATGCGCGCATCGCCTATTACGACCATAACGTCACCGACTCCAAGCCTGGTCTCCTGGGAGATATTGGGCAAGGCGTTCCCGCCGCCGGGATGGACGGCAACAACTTCAAATCGCCTCGGAGCCAGAGACTCGACCTCCCGAATAGTCGCACCTGCCAACGAGGCACTGGGAGTTAGCCGGTACGCACGCATCTGCACCAACCGAGCCGGAAGGCGAAAGCCTGAAACCGAAGACATGTTTAAGCCATTGGCCAATGCCTGTCTTACGGCAGCTATCGGCGAAGTCCTCATAAACCACGGCGCGATTGTCTGGACAAACAAGATCATCACAAACACACACAGGGGATAGGAGATACCATACGCAACAGGCGCAAGCGTATCGCCCTTGGGAACAAATTCAAGTATTGTCACCTGGGTAAGCGAGCCGGCCAGAAGCCCTCGGAGCGGCCCTACTGCATCAATGGCAAAAATACGGACGGTGGCAATCACCGCCACGGCGGCAAAGATAAAATAGGTAAGTGCGAGCAAAACCTGTCGAATGATCGATTTCATGCCGTCATTGTGTATCGACTCAACAAAACACGGCGCAGCGGAAAACCCAACGGTAAAAGAGAAGAAGACGAAACCAAGCGAACTCAGAAGGCTAGGAATCTTCACCGGCAAATCCGCACACCTCAGCTGCATGTTCACCAGAATGGCAACAAACAACGTTGCCAGCGTGGAATTCAACAGCCGCAACTTGACTCGTCCAATCAGGAATCCCAGCGCGAGACAGAACATCAGCACTGCCAGCGGCTGCGTGAATATGGTTGTCATTAATTTCACTCCTTAAATTTCCTTATACGCTGTTATTGCATCATTGTTGACACATGTCGTTGAGCCGCTGCCGCCGCCAAAGCCGTGACAACACTCCATTCCACTTCTGCTGACATCCGCCATCAGCGCATTCATTTATTCTCACCTTTTTCCTTTTCGCAGTACGCCTTGTAGGCCTGCTCAAGTTTGTCAAAGTCGGTTATACAGTTGACTCTAAATTCGATTCCCATCAACCCTACAGGGAAATTGAAAGAATGTATCTCATATTCGTCCTCAGTCTTACGCGCCACAATAAGCTTCTTCTTTGCATCTTTCAATTGTTTTGCAATGTTTGCACAATTGAAAACATTCTCATTCAATAAAAAGTTGTACATCCCCAAACAACACCAGACATCACCACAAGCAACTCCAAGTTGAGCAGACAAAGAATCAGGCATTACCTCCGCAACGAAAACAACTGGCAGCAACGCATCACCATTACATGAAAAATACTCACAGTCGATCTGTTTACCATATACATCATACGAACGTTTTATCGTAGCGAATCCATTTATCGTATTTGTAGGTTTCCCTTCAGCATCTTGAAAAGAATTAAGTATAACACGTCCAAAATCATCATATTCCCTACGTTCAATAACATAACCTTTTTTCATCTGAACAGGCAAGCCATCAACGCCTATATTTACAACCATTACTCTATTGCCAAATCTATCATATTCACATCGCCACCCCGCATTGTTTTCTGCCGAAGCTATTGGATGCCCGTCCAATCCTATGGCTACGCGAGACAGAACATTCCCGTAAGGATCGAAAACATCCTTCCATCCTGCAACACCTTCTATATTTAATATCGGTTTATTATCTACTCCCCAAAACCTTCTCTCCTCACAGTTTCCATTTTTATCATACGTAAAAACCACCCTATGTACTCCCGCTGTACATGTCACACGCTCTTTCTTCAAACCATAAAAGGTCTGTTCTTTAGGGTTGCCGAATTGATCATATGCTGAATGCATTTCTGCATATCCTTCGTTGCTAAGCGTTCGATTGCCGTCTAATCCAAAATAGGTCTCCTTTGTCTTATTCCCATATGAGTCATATTCCCAGCGGACTTTTGCGACACCGCGCTCATGAAGTGCTGGCTTTTCATCCTCCCCCCAAAAAGATTGCTCCAATAAACATCCACGTTCATCATATTCCATCGCATATCCGGCATTCCCCTCGCGATGTCGTGTCAACTTGCCATCACGATCATAGTAGGATATCTTCGTTATGTTTCCCCTGTCGTACCCCAAGCGCACTTCAGCATAGCCATTATTGCATGGTGTTGGTTTTCCATCTTCATCGAAATAGGATTCTTTCGTATTATTCCCGCAATCATTATACTCCCAACACACTTTGGCAACGCCATCTGTTTGTAAAAAAGGCTTTCCGTCAATACCAAAGAAGGAAGCCGTTGTCATATTGCCTCGATCATCATACTCTGCTGTCCAGACAGCATACCCCCCCACAATCAATGTCAGATTGCCGTCTATGTCAAAATAGGATGCTTTCGTCTTGTTGCCGTAATCATCATACTCCCAGCATGCTTTGGAAAAGCCATCCTTGCTCAATGTGGGCTTACCGTCAATGCCAAAGTATAACATCTTTGTATTGTTTCCTCGCCCGTCATACTCCAAACGCACTTCGGCAAAACCATCCTTATGTAATGTCAATTTACCACCAATGTCAAAATAGGACTGTCTCGTTATATCTCCACAATCATATTCCAAAAACATCCCAGCGTAGCCATTGATACAAAATGCACGCCTACCCTTTTCGTCAAAAAACCATAACACAGTGCAATTATCGAACTCGTTGAAATCCTTTTCGCATATTATCCAGCCGTGCGGCCCCATGATTGGACGGCCATCCACATCAACATATTCCACTTTTCGCAGGTTCCGCTTTGAATACTCGTACTTCTTGCCTGAGACCCCCTTTTTGTTGGCTCTACGACTGAACCCGTCGCCGTCGCGAAAGAGATACCACTGCGCCGTTTGACGCCCATAGTCGTCATATTCATAGGAGAAACCATATATACCGTCTCCGTCGGGGATATTTGTATCTGACCTGTTGAGGAACAACCTCTGCACCACCCGTCCGCCCGCGTCACGTCTCACGATATTCTGTGTGATTCCAGACTTAGTCCCAACTGCACCACTTCCTGTCAACGTTGTCAATGAAGATGCGGTAAATGCCTTGTCAAGTTGCCCCTCGGATGCAAACATCTTAATAAGCCCGTTGACAACTTCATTCTCATTCCAAAACTCAATTCGCTTCTCAAGACACGGATCCTTGCCTTCTCCATGATATCGCCCGTAGCGCACTTCGCACAGGCGCAAATCACTGTCATATTTAAAGTCCTGAATCTGCGGACGATCTGAATACTCGGTATTCTCCCATCTACAAGGATAACCATGCGAATTCGACTGCACGACACGCACGAGCCGCCGCCGGAATCCGAAAATGCTCCAGATGCACCAGTCCGCCGAGTCCGCATGAGGCGACTTGCCATGTTGGAAGCCGTTGTATTCAAAACGGTAGTGTATGTGCCTGTGTGCCAAATCTGATTCCCTCAGCGGAAAGATCCCCTCCGGCAACCCGAAGGAGTCCACGTAGTTTGCGTAGTAGTTCCTGGCTGTACGGTTCGCATCCCATGCAAACAACCCGCCCATCAACAACAATGCAAGCAACGGTACAAATCTGAGCCAAGTTCTTATCTTCCGCTGTCTATCCTCCCTGTCTGTGAGCTTGATAAGTTGATCTGGTTGCAGATCCAACAGCTTGGCAACGATCTTCAAAAATGCGTCACGACGCTCTCTTCGGCTCCCCTGTACCAAATTAGCCGCGGATATCTCATCGGCGTCTGCGTTTCCTGATTTGCGGAGCGCTGGCGGAAAGCACTCGTGCTCATCGCCAGCATTAGGTTCGCCGCCAACGATTACGGGCACAATCCTGTCTCCACGCCCCATCTCCATGAAACGCTTTACTTCGTCATTCACCCAATGCTCGCCCTTAATGTTCGGCTGAGCAGAATTGGGCGAACAAATCACGATCAAGTACTTGGATTCCTCCAGCTCTTTCCCTATGCCTTTTTTGAGAGGCCCGATTGCGAGGTTCGTCACGTAGCGAAACACCGGGCGAATCTTGACATCCTCGCCAATCTCCTTTCTGGCAACGGTCGGCAGTCGGTAGTGATGCAACCTGTACTGCAACTTCTTTGCCCACTTCTCGTCAAGGTGGTTGTAACTTATGAATGCATAATACTTGTACTTGTTTTCCATACCCCTCCTTCTTGTGTTTTGTCCCTTACACCTTCGCGCCGCAGTTGGAGCAAGAGTTTCCGCGAACAGGCTTGCCGCACTCGGAACACTTCCATGTACGCCCTTTCACTCTATATTCTCCCGAATGACAAGTCTCAATCCCAATCCACTTGTTTTTTTGCTGCGGTCTGAAGCATAGCGCTTTGAAACACGGCAGCTGGCGGCATCATGCCACCAACTCCCACCGCGCCGAATGAACACATTGCCTCCCGCTACGATATTTAAACCATACGGATGCGCGGGCGTAGAAGTCCATTCCCACACATTCCCGCTCATGTCGTATATCCCCAGTTCGTTAGGTTTCTTCTTCCCTACAGGATGTGTACTCCCGACAGAATTTCTCCTAAACCAAGCCACATCTTCTATTTCATCACTCCCCGCATATTTGGATCCCTTGCTTTTTTGCCCCCCTCTTGCTGCGTATTCCCATTCTTCCTCTGTAGGCAAGTCAAACTGAATATTTGTCATTCCGGATAACCGTCCAACAAATTCACAGGCTTCATCATGAGTGAGATTCTCTGCCGGGCAATGTCCTAAATCCGAAACAACCTCATTGTGAAAACGTCCATCCCCACAACTCATAACAGGTCCTGCTACAGCGCCAATCGCCGCTCCCGAAGCACCACCCGTAGCCCTTGCCCCCAGAGTTGTCCCGGATGGCATCTTAAAATCATGATCATTTTCTTTGAAATGCGATTTTGAATACCCCATCACTAATTCCCAAAGGTTCTGAGTTACCGGAAATTGCCCAATGTAAAAAGTCGATAGATTTATTTCGTGAGCGGGGTATTCATTTTTCTCTGCCTCTTCACCCTGTTCCTGTGTAGCACCAATCTGCATCTTGCCCCCATCAACCCTCATCATGTCAAAAACAAATCCATTTACATTCACACGATACCGATCGCCACTAATCGTTGGCGAAACTGGCCATTCTTTAGACGGCTCAACTGTCGCACCATCTTCCTGCCCGTGCCTCAGCTTTTTCAAGGCGGATGGAAATCGGTCCCTAACGATTGCGTCAATTGACTCTTCAAAAAGGGCAAACTTGTTGAGCTCTGATATCTGCTCGCACATTACCAACGTTAACTTTTGGGGTAAATTATCTGGATAATGCCATGTCTGCGGAAATTGCGCCACTGGGATAATCTTCCGCTTCTTTTCTAAGGCATGTTCTATTTCAATTCGCACCCAATCGTTCTCATTAACGCAGTTGTCTAGGGCACCTTCAGACAACATCAGGATAAAAACAGGAGCTTCTTCTATCGCCGCAAAAATTCGTTCGTCGAACTTCCCATCACGAAGCGATTCATAGTCAAAGAAAACATTGTATCCACGGGCCTTCAACGCCTGTTGAAGCAACCGCGCATCGTCAGCGCCCGTCTTGCGCCGATAACTTATGAAGACATCATAGTGGCATTTTTCCACCTTATTCATTAGAACTTCTCCAAGATCATGACCACATCTCCGTGAAAAGTTTTAGTAGTCGTCGCACTGGCGACTTATATTCGCGCAATTCCATCGCCGCACGTTCATAACCTTTTTTATCCGCCATTGAATACAGTTCAATGGCAGATTGACGATTCCCCCTGAATCGCTCAATACGAGCCATCCAGAAAAGGCATGCTCCATGGGAATCCAGTTGCGGCGAATCGTCATCCAATGGCAACTTGAATTGCCCGTAAGCTCTTGCCAACACTTGCTCCTTATCTAGCTTATTGCATTTTTCACGAAACAACTTTTGCCATTTTCTGTAACTCAGCGATTCACGGCCAAGAGAAAACAGACAATCAAGTCCAATAAAAAATGCTGCTTCAATAATGCCGTTTCCATCATCGTAAGCTTTTAAAAACATATCTCTTGCCTGTTCAATATCCTGATCAATCACACCGTCTGAATACTCTCTACGGCAATATATCACGCCAAGAACAAGTTTCGCCATAGCACTACCACGTTCTGAAGCACGATTGTACCACTCGACGGCTTTTTTGTAATCCTTTTCCCCAAAATCACCATCTTTGTAATGATTTGCAAGAATTAATGCCGCCTGTTCATCACCTGCATCAAATGCCTTTGCAAACAATTGCAATGCTTTTTTCTTATCATGAACAACTGCTTCTCCCTTCAGATACATTTCCGCCAAATGTATCATTGCCCTTGTGTTTTTAAGTTCAATGGCGCGCTCAAAACACTGAACCGCCTTCTTGGGGTCGGCTGGAACTCCGTCACCGTCCCTGTAGCACTCCCCCAGGCTCACCATCGCCGCATCGCACTTCTTGTCGGCGGCTCGCGTCCACACTTCAATTGCCTTGGCCTTGTCGGCGTCGCCAAACGCTCCGTTGTACAACTGGACGGCATAGGCGTTCAACGCATCGGCATCCCCTGTCTCGACCGCCCGCAGAAACCACTTTTCCGCCTGAACCTTGTCCACCATTCCCCATTTGTCGCCAAGGCAGATTGCACCAAGCACCACCATCGCCTTGACCTCTCCGACTTCAGCTGCCTTCTTGAACCAGTCGAACGCAATGTGCGGATTGGCCATCACCCCAATGCCGGAAAGATACGCATGTCCCATGTTGTACATCGCGTCGACATCGCCATGCTCCGCCGCACGGTTCCACCAGTAGACAGCCTTCTGATCGTCCACAGCGCCGAAGTCCCCCTCCCCGTATCGGGTGCCAAGACTACATTCCGCAGACGCATTGCCGCTCTCTGCTGCGCGAGTCAGCCACTCCTCCGCCTTCTTGACGTCTTTGCCGTCCCAATCTTCGTCAAGGTAAAGAAGCCCCATCTGCTCCATCGCCTCCAAACTGCCAGCCTCAACAGCTCGTGTGTACCACCTTATCGCAAGATCATAGTCCTTC